>NZ_CP020042.1:5396392-5697600 GCF_002028425.1 Streptomyces katrae
GGCATGGGGCCCTCGCGGTCCGACTCGGGGGGAGACGATCACGGTGCGGAGATTCGGAGTGGCGACCAGTACGGGAACGGTGGACGAGCCCCGGGCGCGGCCCCTCGCGTCCCGCACGGCCCCGGCCGCCGGCACGGTCCGCGACCTGCGCGGACGCGTGGCCCGGGGCCCCCGGCGGCTGAGCTTCCCCGCCGGGGACATCGTGGTGGTGTCCGGTCTGCCGGGCGGCGGGAAGAGCACCCTGATCAAGCGGGCCGTGCCGGGCGGGGGCATCGACTCCCAGGACGTCCGCGAGCGCTGGGAGGGCCGGATGCCGCGGGCGCTGCCGTACGGGGTGTACCGGCCGCTGGTCCGCGCGTCCCATTACCGGACGCTCTGGCGCGAGCTGCGCTCCGGCACCTCTCTGGTCGTCCACGACTGCGGCACCCAGACCTGGGTCCGGGCCCTCCTGGCGGCCTCCGCCCGGCGGCGGGGCCGCCGGCTCCACCTCCTCCTGCTGGACGCCTCCCCGGAGGAGGCCCTCGCGGGCCAGGCCTCGCGCGGCCGGGGCGTCTCGGCGTACGCCTTCGCCCGCCACCGCGCGGCGGTCGCCCGGCTGCTGTCGGCGGCCGAGGCGGGCCGCTCCCCGAGGGGCTGCGCCTCCACCACCCTCCTGGACCGCCGCTCGGCCGCCGCCCTGACGGGCATCACCTTCGACGCCTGACCCGCCCCGGGTGCGCCGCCGCGCGGGGTCTGGGGCGGAGCCCCAGTGAGCGGGGGAGGGGCGGGTAGGGGACCGGCCCCGCGCAGCGGCTCCCGCCCCCGGCGGAGCCGCCCGGTAGCCTCGGGGCGGTAATTCGCCATGGAAACCCCAACGGAGAGCAGGCGCACATGCACGGCAACGGCTGGCCGGCGAACGAGTTGGAGCAGGTACTCGGAACGGCCCTCGGGCAGCCGGACGCGGGCCCCCGCATCCTGGAGGCCCTCGGCCGCAGCCAGGTCTGGGTCCCGCTCCCGCAGGGCGGCGGCCCCGACAGCCCCTCCCTCGACCTCCCCACCATGCTGATCGCCGGCGAGGCGTACGTCCCCGTCTACAGCTCCGAGGCCCAGTTCCGCTTCGCAGCCGGCCCCGCCATGGACTTCGCGATAGCCCCCGCGGTGGAGTTCGCCCGCGGCCTGCCCCCGCAGCTCGGCATCGCCGTGAACCCCGAGGGCGCCGTCGGCGTCCCCCTGCCCCCCGCCGCCGTCGCCCAGCTCTGCCGGGCCGGCCGCACCGAGCTCGACGGCCCCGCCAGCGGCGCCCGCGTCCGCCTCTTCGAGCCCGACTGGCAGGACGACCCCGTCGACTTCCTCTCCGCCGCCGCCGAGGAGTTCCGCGCCACCGGCGTCGTCCGCGCCGCGCACCGCTGCCTCGCCAGCGTCGAGGGCAAGGACCCCGAGCTCTACATCGGCGTCCAGCTGGTGGGATTCGACTCCGGCAGCCGGACCGCCCCGCTGGAGGCGCTCGGCCGCGCGCTGGCGCGCGTACCGGCGCCGTGGCCCGTGCAGTTGATCCTGCTCGACGCCGCCGAGGACCCGGTCACGGACTGGATTCGTGAGCGCGTGCGCCCCTTCTACCTCCCGTAGCGCCGCTTAAGCTGTTCGGGACGTGGAGACGACGGGCGGACGAAGACGAAGAGGGGTAGCCGGGTGAGTGCGTCAGGCACGGCCGCGGCCGGGCAGGTCGAGCACATGCTGCGCCAGGTGACTCCCGGGCGCTATGAGAACTACGAGTCATTCCTGCACGCCCTCGCCGAGGGCCGGCTGTGGATGCTGCTCTGGCAGGGGCAGCCGGGCTCACCGGACGCCCAGTACGGCGGCATGGAGGTCGAGGGCCTGGGATACGCGCCCTGCGTGACCTCCCCGCAGGAGCTGGCCGCCAGCGGCTGGAACCGTGGCTACGAGGTGGTCACCGGCCGGGACATCGCCCGCGCCCTCTACCCCGACCGCTGGGGCCTGTGGGTCAACCCGCACGCCCAGGGCGGCGGCCTCGGCATCCCCTGGGCCGACCTGCGCCGGGTCGCCACCGGCCTGGACCGGATGCCGGCCGGACCGCTGCGGCTGTCCGAGCCCGCCCTGGAGCTCCCGCAGTTCTACGGGCTGCTGACCCAGCACGCCCACCGCACCCCCGCCGTCCGCTCGCTGCGCCGCGCCTGGGTGCAGCCCGCGCTGGGGTCGGCGTACCTCGCCGTCGGGCTCGACCTGTACGACGCCTCCGCGCCCGCGCTGGAGTCCGTACGGGAGATGATGCGCCAGTCGGTCGGCGCGGTGCCCGAGGGCGTTCCGGTGTGCACGGTCGCGCTGGCGGACGAGCACGATCCGGTGGCCATGTGGCTGCGCGCGCAGACCCGCCCGTTCTACGACCGGGAGGGCCAGGCGGCCGCCTACTGAGCCGCCGGGCCTGTTACAGGGACATTTCAGGGTATGCCCGCACTGTGAGACGGGCCGTCCAGGGCGAACCTCGGGCCGTCGGGAAACACCGTTCCCGGCGGCCTTCGCCTTGTCCGGATTTCACCCCCGATGGGCGTCCAATTGGCGCAGCCGACCGCCGAGTTGGGCGCCATGTCCGTTTGGATACCGAACGGACGGTGTTGCTCCGCTGAGCCGAGAGCCGAGTCCGGATAACGGGAACTCAAGCCTCAGATCACGGTTGCGCATCCTTTCATCTGCGGGTCTGGCGGCTGGTCGAGCGCCCGATGAAGACTCCCCACCCAAGAGCCGGTCAGTCCTCCAGGACCCGGCTCGGCACGTGCCATCCGCGTGTCGCTCCGCACAGCTCTTCCCGCACTTCCGCACGTCAGCAGTCTTCGCATTCCTCGCGCACCGCCCTGCACTTCCCGCAGTTCCGCACCGCCCGCACCTCCCGCAGTTCCTGCACCTCCCGCAGTTCTCGCAGTACTCACGCACCTCCCGACGCGGCCCGGCCGTGTCCCACCGCGTCCCGAGCACTCCGAGCGCCACTCCGCACCAACGCCGCCACAGCGGCGGGCATGGGCCGACCACCCGTCGGCCGAGAGGGGTCCCCACCACGATGACGGCACCACTGCACGACACGAGCGCGGAAACGCCCGCACCCGTGTCCGTAGCCGACGTCCCTGCCAAGGCCATCGAAGGCCGCTCGCCCGGACGCATCGCCTGGATGCGGCTCAAGCGCGACAAGGTCGCGCTGACCGGCGGCGTGGTCGTGATCCTGCTGATCCTGGTGGCGATCTTCGCGCCGCTGATCGTGAAGCTGCTGGGCCACGACCCCAACGAGTTCCACGAGGACCTGATCGACCCCGACCTGGGCACACCGCTCGGCTCCTTGGGCGGCATCAGCTCCGACTACCTGCTGGGCGTCGAACCGACCAACGGCCGCGACGTCTTCAGCCGGATCGTCTACGGCGCCCGCATCTCCCTGATCGTCGCCTTCCTGGCCGCCTTCGTCTCGGTGGTCCTCGGCAGCTTCCTCGGCGCTCTCGCCGGCTTCATCGGCGGCTGGGTCGACGGCCTCATCAGCCGCGTCATGGACCTGCTCCTGGCCTTCCCGCAGCTGCTGTTCACCATCGCCCTGGTCTCCGTCGTGCCCAACTCCGTCTGGGGCTTCGAGGGTTCGGGCGTGCGGATGGGCGTGCTCATCCTCGTCATCGGCTTCTTCGGCTGGCCGTACATCGGACGCATCGTCCGCGGCCAGACGATCTCCCTGCGGGAACGCGAGTACGTCGAGGCGGCGCGCAGCCTCGGCGCCGGCCGCGGCTACATCCTCGTCAAGGAGCTGATGCCGAACCTGGTCGCGCCGATCCTCGTCTACACCACGCTGATCATCCCGACCAACATCCTGACGGAAGCGGCCCTCAGCTTCCTGGGCGCCGGCGTCAAGCCCCCCACCTCTTCCTGGGGAAAGATGCTCTCCGACGCCGTCCCCATCTACCAGGACGACCCCATGTACATGGTGGTCCCCGGTATGACGATCTTCATCACCGTCCTGGCGTTCAACCTCTTCGGGGACGGGCTGCGTGACGCACTCGACCCCAAGGGCAGCTGAACCGCTTCTTCGCTTCACCACCTATGGAGGTTGGACAACCGTGATCCGCAGAAAGCAGGCTCTCGCGATCGCCGCCGTGATCGCCGCCCTGTCGATGACCGCCGCGTGCGGTGGCAACGGGGACAAGAAGGACGACAAGGCGGACGCCGCCGAGAGCGCCAAGGGCTACAGCGGTGCCGCCGAGGGCGTCATCAACGCCTCCGACGCCAAGGGCGGCGAGCTCAAGCTCTGGTCCCCCCAGGACGTCGACTACCTCGACCCGCAGCGCGCCTACTACGGCTTCGTCTGGGACATCCAGCGCCTGTACGTCCGCAGCCTGCTCGCCTACGACTCGAAGCCGGGCAAGGACGGCACCAAGGCGGTCCCGGACCTCGCCGAGGCCCTGCCGGTGGTGACCAACGACGGCAAGACGTACACCCTGAAGCTCAAGGACGGGGTGAAGTTCGAGGACGGCACGCCGATCACCTCGAAGGACGTCAAGTACGGCATCGAGCGCGTCTTCGCGCAGGACGTGCTCTCCGGCGGCCCGACCTACCTGATCGACATCCTCGACCAGGGCCAGAAGTACCCCGGCCCGTACAAGGACACCGACCCGGACAAGATGGGCCTGAAGTCCGTCCAGACGCCGGACGACAAGACCATCGTCTTCAACCTGGCGAGCGCCAACGCCGACTTCAGCTACCTCCTGGCGATGCCGACCTCCTCGCCCGTCCAGGCGGGCAAGGACACGGGCGCCACCTACACCAACAAGCCGGCCTCGACCGGTCCTTACAAGGTGGAGAGCTTCACCGCCGGCAAGGGCGCGACCTTCGTCCGCAACGAGAACTGGGACCCGAAGACGGACCCGATCCGCAAGGGCCTGCCGGACAAGGTCTCCTTCACGGTGACCACCAACCCGGACGACATGGACCAGCGCCTGCTCTCCGGCGACATCGACCTCGCCATCGACGGCACCGGTGTGCAGCAGGCCGCCAAGAACAAGATCCTCAAGGACGGGAACCTCAAGAAGAACGCGGACAACCCGTTCACGGGCTACATCCGCTACTTCGCCTTCCCGACGACGGTCGCGCCGTTCGACAACATCGAGTGCCGCAAGGCCGTCATCTACGCGGCCGACCCCAAGTCCCTGCAGACCGCCCGCGGCGGCCCGACCAGCGGTGACCTCGGCGCGAACATGCTGCCGCCCGGCGTCCCCGGCTCGGACAAGGCCTACGACCCGTTCGGTCTGACGAAGGGCAAGCCGCAGGAGGCCAAGGCCAAGGAGGCCCTCAAGGCCTGTGGCAAGCCTGACGGCTTCGAGACCACCATCGCCGTGCGCAACAACAAGGCGCCCGAGGTGAAGACGGCCGAGTCCCTCCAGGCCTCGCTCGCCAAGGTCGGCATCAAGGCGACGATCGACCAGTACGACGGCAAGCTCAACTCCTCCGTGATCGGTTCGCCCGAGAACGTGAAGAAGAAGGGCTACGGCATCATCGTCATGGGCTGGGGCGCCGACTACAACTCCGGCTCGGGCTTCCTCCAGCCGCTGGTCGACGGCTCGTTCATCCTGCCGAACGGCAACAACAACTACACGATGATCAACGACCCGGAGATCAACGGCCTCTTCAAGACGGCCGCCACCAAGTCTCCGGAAGAGGCCGCGCCCTTCTACACGCAGATCAACCAGAAGGTCATGGAGAAGGCGCTCTACCTCCCGATCAACTTCGACAAGGCGCTCGTCTACCACAACCCGCGCCTGACGAACGTCTACTTCAACGAGTCCTTCGGCAAGATCGACCTCGCCACCGTGGGCATCAAGCAGTAACAGCACCGGCCGGCCCCCGGCCCGAGTCGTCACGTACCACGTAACACCACAGGCAAGTGCCTTCACCGCACATGCGCTAGTCCGAAGGGCAGGTGAAGGCCGCAGGCGGTGGCCGCCGACCCCCACGAGGGGCGGCGGCCACCCGCGCCGGGCGGCCGACTGCAGTGCTCGTCTACCTCATACGGCGGCTGTTCAACGTCGCCGCCACGCTGCTGGTGGTCTCCGTGGTCACCTTCGGCATCTTCTTCGCGGTCCCGAAGCTGACCGGCAGCGATCCCGCGCTCATGTACGCCGGACGCGAGACCAACGAGACCGCCCTGGCGGGCATCCGCGTGAAGATGGGCTTCGACAAGCCGATCTCCGAGCAGTACCTGCTCTTCGTCAAGGGAATCTTCGCCGGCCGCGACTACGACGGCGGCACGGGCGTCACGCACTGCGCGGCTCCGTGCTTCGGCTACTCCTTCAAGACCGAGGCGCCCGTCTGGGACACCATGATGGACCGCATCCCGGTCACCCTCTCGCTCGCCCTCGGCGCGGCGGTCATCTGGGTGATCGCGGGCGTTGCCACCGGCGTCGTCTCGGCACTCAAACGCAGGACCGCCATCGACCGGACCGTGATGGTCGGCGCCCTCGCCGGCGTCTCCCTGCCGATCTTCTTCACCGGCATGGTCGCCCCCGCGATCTTCGTCTACAGCCTCGGCTGGCTGGACGTCTCCAACTACAAACCCCTGACCGAGGATCCACTGGCCTGGCTCAACAGCCTGATCCTGCCCTGGGTCACCCTCGCCTTCCTCTTCGCCGCGACCTACGCCCGCATCACCCGGGCGACCATGCTGGAGGTCCTGGGCGAGGACTACATCCGCACCGCCCGGGCCAAGGGCCTCAAGGAGGGCGTGGTCATCCGCAAGCACGCCCTGCGCTCCACCCTCACCCCGATCGTCACCATGTTCGGCCTGGACCTCGGCGGTCTGCTCGGCGGTGCGGTGCTCACCGAGACCACGTTCAACTTCCAGGGCCTGGGGACGGCGGCCGTCGCCGCCATCAGCCAGGGCGACCTGCCCGTGATCATGGGCGTCACCCTGCTCGCCGCGCTGTTCGTGGTGCTGGCCAACCTGATCGTGGACCTGCTGTACGCCGTCATCGACCCGCGCGTGAGGCTGACGTGACCGAGAACCAGAACAACGGCGCGCCCGCCTTCGTGCCCGAGCAGGCAGGCCCCGGCGACGGGGCGCCCTTCCTGTCCGTGCGCGACCTGAAGGTGCACTTCCCCACCGACGACGGCCTCGTGAAGTCCGTCGACGGCCTCTCCTTCGACCTCGAACGCGGCAAGACCCTCGGCATCGTGGGCGAGTCCGGCTCCGGCAAGTCCGTCACCTCGCTCGCCATCATGGGCCTGCACCGCACCGGGAACGCCCGCAGCCGCCCGCACATCTCGGGCGAGGTCGTCCTCGACGGCGAGGAACTCGTCGGCGCCGACGCCGACCACGTCCGCCGGCTGCGCGGCCGCAAGATGGCGATGGTCTTCCAGGACCCGCTCTCCGCCATGCACCCGTACTACTCGGTGGGCAAGCAGATCATCGAGGCCTACCGGACCCACCACGACGTCGACAAGAAGACAGCCCGCACCCGGGCCGTCGAGATGCTCGACCGCGTCGGCATCCCCGAGCCCCACCGGCGCGTGGACGCCTACCCCCACGAGTTCTCCGGCGGCATGCGCCAGCGCGCCATGATCGCCATGGCCCTGGTCAACAACCCCGAACTGCTCATCGCGGACGAGCCGACCACCGCCCTCGACGTCACCGTCCAGGCGCAGATCCTCGACCTGATCCGCGACCTGCAGAAGGAGTTCGGCTCCGCGGTCATCATGATCACGCACGACCTCGGCGTGGTCGCCGAGATGGCCGACGACCTCCTCGTGATGTACGGCGGCCGCTGCGTCGAGCGGGGCTCCGCCGAGAAGGTCTTCTACGAGCCCCGCCACCCCTACACCTGGGGCCTGCTCGGCTCCATGCCGCGCATCGACCGCGACCAGACCGACCGGCTCATCCCGGTCAAGGGCTCGCCGCCCAGCCTCATCAACATCCCGAGCGGCTGCGCCTTCAACCCCCGGTGCCCCTACGCCGACGTGCCCAAGGGCGGCATCACCCGCACCCAGCGCCCCGAGCTGACCGAGGACGGCAGCCGGCACTGGTCCGCCTGCCACATGTCGCAGGAGGAGCGGACCCGGATCTGGACCGAAGAGATTGCGCCGAAGCTGTGACCGATGCGACCGACATGAACAAGGACTCCGCCAAGGACTCCGCCAAGGACTCCGCGCAGGCCGCCGAGGCCGACGCGCTCCTGAAGGTGACCGGACTGGTCAAGCACTTCCCACTCAACAAGGGGCTGCTGCGCCGGGAGAGCGGGGCGGTCAAGGCCGTCGACGGGATCGACTTCGAGGTCCGGCGCGGCGAGACCCTCGGCGTCGTCGGCGAGTCCGGCTGCGGCAAGTCGACGATGGGCCGCCTCATCACCCGCCTGCTGGAGCCGACCGGCGGCCGCATCGAGTTCGAGGGCCGGGACATCACCCACCTCGGCGTCTCCCAGATGCGCCCGCTGCGCCGCGACGTGCAGATGATCTTCCAGGACCCCTACGGCTCCCTGAACCCGCGCCACACGGTCGGCGCGATCGTCTCGGCCCCCTTCAACCTCCAGGGGGTCACTCCGGAAGGCGGGGTCAAGGCGGAGGTCCAGCGCCTCCTGTCCCTGGTCGGCCTGAACCCGGAGCACTACAACCGCTACCCGCACGAGTTCTCCGGCGGCCAGCGCCAGCGCATCGGCATCGCCCGCGCCCTGGCCCTCAAGCCGAAGCTCGTCGTCGCGGACGAGCCGGTCTCGGCACTGGACGTCTCGATCCAGGCCCAGGTGGTCAACCTGCTGGACGACCTCCAGCAGGAGCTCGGCCTCACGTACGTGATCATCGCGCACGACCTCTCGGTCATCCGGCACGTCTCGGACCGCATCGCGGTGATGTACCTCGGCAAGATCGTGGAGCTGGCCGACCGCAAGTCCCTGTACGAGTCCCCGATGCACCCGTACACGAACGCCCTGCTCTCCGCCGTCCCGGTCCCGGACCCCAGGCGCCGCGGGGTCAAGAGCGGCCGCATCCTCCTCAAGGGCGACGTCCCCTCCCCGATCTCCCCGCCGCCCGGCTGCCGTTTCCACACGCGCTGCTGGAAGGCCACGGAGGTCTGCAAGACCCAGGACCCGCCGCTGGTCGCCCTCAAGACGGGCCACCAGGTGGCCTGCCACCACCCGGAGAACGCCCCGGCGACGGCGGAATCCAGCCCCGCCGACGCCCCCAGCCCCGCCGGCGTCTGAAGCGGAAACGGTGAAAGGGCGGGTCGGGGACCGCTCCGCGCAGCGGCCCCCGACCCGACCCGCCCCACCCACCGGCGGAGCCCCTGGCAGGCGCGCCCCGCCCGCCGGGCGACAATGAGACGTGCTCCACGATCTCTTCCCGCCCGGCATCCAGCACGCTCTGGACCTCGCGGGCATCTTCGTCTTCGCCCTGGCCGGCGCCCTCCTCGCCGTCCGCAAGAACTTCGACGTCTTCGGCATCGCCGTGCTCGCCCTCGTCACCGCCCTCGGCGGCGGTCTCTTCCGCGACCTGTGCATCGGCGCCGTCCCGCCCGCCGCCTTCAGCGAGCTCAGCTTCTTCGTGACGCCGCTGCTCGCCGCCGCGCTGGTCTTCTTCCTCCACCCCGAGGTCCAGCGCATCAACCGGGCCATCAACGTCTGTGACGCAGCCGGCCTCGGCCTGTTCTGCGTGTCCGGCACCACCAAGGCCTACGAGTACGGCCTCGGCCTGACCTCCTCCGCCGCCCTGGGCGTGGCCACCGCCGTCGGCGGCGGCGTCCTGCGCGACGTCATCGCCAACGAGGTGCCCTCGCTGCTGCGCGACCGCGAGATGTACGCCGTCCCCGCCGTGGTCGGCGCCTCGATGGTGGCCCTCTTCATCAGCTTCGACGTGCTGAACCCCCTGACGAGCGCCCTGGCGACCGTCACCACCTTCGTTCTGCGCATCCTGGCGATGCAGTTCCACTGGCGGGCCCCGCTGGCCTGGAACCGCCGCTCCTCGGTGGCCGAAGAACCCTAGGTCCTCCACCCCCAAAACAAAAGCTACCGCTTAGTAGCTTCCGCGTGTACCGTCGTTTTCATGTCACATGCAGCGGCCAAGGCATCCATCGGCGACAGCGAATTCGACCGCGACACCACCATCACGCCCCGCGCGGGCGAGCCCGGGGTGTACGACGCGGAACTCTCCGCCGGCTGGACGATCATCACCGCCGTCAACGGCGGCTACCTGCTGGCCCTGGTCGGCCGGGCCCTGTCGGCGGCCCTGCCGCACCCGGACCCCTTCACGGTCTCGGCCCACTACCTGACCTCCTCCGTGCCCGGCCCCGCCGTGATCCGCACCGAGGTCGTCAGGGTCGGCCGCACCCTCTCCACCGGCCAGGCCTCCCTCTTCCAGTACGACGAGAACGGCGCCGAGGTCGAGCGCATCCGCGTCCTCGCCTCGTACGGCGACCTCGCGACGCTCCCCGACAGCGTCCACACCGTGGCCCGGCCGCCCGTCATGCCCGCCTACGAGGACTGCCTCGGCGCCGAGGCCGGGCCGGCCCCGATCCCGGGCAGCAGCGCCATCGTGGACCGGCTCCGGCTGAGGCTGGACCCGGCGACGGCGGGCTGGGCCGTCGGGGCGCCCTCGGGCAAGGGCGAGATGCGGGCCTGGTTCGAGCTGGCCGACGGCCGCGACGCGGACCCCCTGTCCCTGCTCCTCGCGGTGGACGCCCTTCCCCCGACCGCCTTCGACCTCGGCCTCCTGGGCTGGGCCCCGACAGTCGAACTCACCACCCACATCCGCCACCGCCCCGCCCCCGGACCCCTGCGCATCGGCATCGTCACCCGCAACCTCGCGGGAGGCTTCCTGGAGGAGGACGCGGAGGTCTGGGACGCGGAGGACCGCCTGGTGGCCCAGTCCCGCCAGCTGGCCCGCGCACCGCGGTAGGGGCCCGCGCGCCCGCCCCGCCCCGCCCCGTGGCCGGACCAACCCGACCCGGGCGGGGCCCGGCGGGCCGGGCGGCTCGTAGAATCAAAAAACCATGGCCTACCTCGACCACGCCGCGACCACACCGATGCTCCCGGAAGCCGCCGCGGCGATGACCGCGCAGTTCGCCGCCACCGGTAACGCCTCCTCCCTGCACGCCGCAGGCCGCCGCGCCCGCCGCACCGTCGAGGAGGCCCGCGAAGCCCTCGCCGAAGCGCTCGGCGGCCGCCCCAGCGAGGTGGTCTTCACCGCCGGCGGCACCGAGGCCGACAACCTCGCCGTCAAGGGGCTCTACTGGGCCCGCCACGACGCCGACCCGGCCCGCACCCGTGTCCTCGCCAGCCCCGTCGAGCACCACGCCGTCCTCGACGCCGTCCACTGGCTCGCCGAGCACGAAGGGGCCGACGTCGAATACCTGCCCGTCGACTCCTACGGCCGCGTCCGCCCCGAGGCCTTCCGCGAGGCCGTCGAGCGCGGCCCCGACGACATCGCCCTGGCCACCGTGATGTGGGCCAACAACGAGATCGGCACCGTCATGCCGGTCCGCGAGCTGGCCGCCATCGCCCGGGAGCACGGCGTCCCGCTGCACTCGGACGCCGTCCAGGCCGTCGGACAGCTCGACGTCCGCTTCGGCGACAGCGGCCTCGCCGCGATGACCGTCAGCGGCCACAAGATCGGCGGCCCCTACGGCATCGGCGCGCTGCTCCTCGGCCGCGACCAGAGCCCGGTCCCCGTCCTGCACGGCGGCGGCCAGGAGCGGCACGTCCGCTCCGGGACCCTCGACGTGCCCGCCATCGCCGCCTTCGCGGTGGCCGCCGTACTCGCCGCCGAGCGGCGCGAGCGGTTCGCCGCCGAGATCGGCGCGCTCCGCGACGAGCTGGTCCGCGCCGTCCTGGCGGCCGTCCCCGACGCCGTCCTCGGCGGCGACCCCGAGGACCGGCTCCCGGCCAACGCCCATTTCAGCTTCCCCGGCTGCGAGGGGGACTCCCTGCTGCTGCTCCTGGACGCGCAGGGCATCGAGTGCTCGACCGGCTCCGCCTGCACCGCGGGCGTCGCCCAGCCCAGCCACGTCCTGCTCGCCACCGGCACCGACCCCCAGCTGGCCCGCGGCACCCTCCGCTTCTCGCTGGGGCACACCTCCACCAAGGAGGACGTGGCCGCCGTCGCGGCGGCCATCGGCCCGGCGGTGGCCCGCGCCCGCACGGCCGGCCTGAGCTAGTGCTGTGGCCGGAAAGGTTTGCCGGTTCGCGGTGTCCGGTGCGGTGCATCGCAAGGCGGAGGGCCGCGGCTCGTACTGGACGTACTTGCGCGGTCCGACAACGCAGCGAGGTGCCGTGCCGGGCGCCGTGAGGCGGTGAACCTTTCCGGTCACAGCACTAGGCCGGGCCGGGCAGGGCCGGCCCCAGGTCGGCCATCCCGGCCCGGCCGCCGTAGGCCCTAGCCGGACTTGGGGGGACCGGTCCGGGCCAGTTCCTCCCGGACCATGCGCAGGTAGCGGTCCCAGTCCCAGTGCGGTCCCGGGTCGGTGTGGTCGGCGCCCGGGACCTCCGAGTGCCCCAGGAGGTGCTTGCGGTCCACCGGTATGCCGTACCTCCGGCAGACGTCCGCCGCCAGCCGCGCCGACGCCGCGTACAGCGCGTCCGTGAAGTCCTGCGGGCGGTCGATGAAGCCCTCGTGCTCGATGCCGATGCTGCGCTCGTTCATGGACCGGTTCCCGGCATGGAAGGCGACGTCCAGCTCGCGGACCATCTGCTCCACATGCCCGTCCTGGCGGACTATGTAGTGCGCCGACGCCTTGTGGAACGGATTCTGGAAAGCGCCCACCGACGAGGCGAAGTCCCCCTGCGTGACATGCACGACGATCCGGTCCACCCGGTAGTCGTCGGGCCGGTCCGCCAGCCTCCAGTTCGCCGGCGAGGCCGCCGTCCAGCCCACCCCCGGGAAGTCCACCGCCCCCTCGACGCGCGGCTTGCTCACCCCCGGCAGTAGCCACCAGGCCCGCCTGATCTCGTCCTGCGCCGCCAGGGCCCCCACCGCGAGCGCCCCGAGCCCGCCGAACAGCACCGCCCGCCGGGTCCGGCCCCCGCCCTTCCCCTTCTCGGCCATGTGATCCACCCCCCACCGCCGATAACGCGCTGTGACCCCGCGCGGTTCCCCGTACCCTGGAAGGCGCTATGACTGAGAACCTGCCGCGCACAGCCCGCCCCCTCCGCGTCCTCGCCGCCATGTCCGGCGGCGTGGACTCCGCCGTCGCCGCCGCGCGCGCGGTCGAGGCCGGGCACGACGTCACGGGCGTCCACCTGGCGCTCTCCGCGAACCCGCAGTCCTTCCGGACCGGCGCCCGCGGCTGCTGCACCATCGAGGACTCGCGCGACGCCCGCCGCGCCGCCGACGTCATCGGCATCCCCTTCTACTGCTGGGACCTCGCCGAGCGCTTCCGCGAGGACGTCGTCGAGGACTTCGTCGCCGAGTACGAGGCCGGGCGCACCCCGAACCCGTGCCTGCGCTGCAACGAGAAGATCAAGTTCGCGGCCCTCCTCGACAAGGCCCTCGCCCTCGGCTTCGACGCCGTGTGCACCGGCCACTACGCGACCATCGTGGAGAAGGAGGACGGCACGCGCGAGATGCACCGTGCCTCCGACCTTGCCAAGGACCAGTCCTACGTCCTCGGCGTCCTCGACGAGAAGCAGCTGGCCCACGCCCTCTTCCCGCTCGGCGACACCGTCACCACCAAGGACGAGATCCGTGCCGAGGCCGAGCGCCGCGGCCTGGCCGTGGCGAAGAAGCCCGACAGCCACGACATCTGCTTCATCGCCGACGGAGACACCCAGGGCTTCCTCGCCAAGCGCCTCGGCAAGGCCGAGGGGGACATCGTCGACGAGGCGACCGGCCAGAAGGTCGGCACCCACGACGGGGCCTACGGCTTCACCATCGGCCAGCGCAAGGGCCTGCGCATCGGCCACCCGGCCCCCGACGGCAAGCCCCGCTACGTCCTCGACATCTCCCCGGTGAACAACACCGTCACCGTCGGCCCCGCCGAGGCCCTCGACGTCACCGCGCTCACCGCGATCCGCCCCCGCTGGTGCGGCGCCACCGAGGCCGCCGCGGGCACCTACACCGCCCAGCTGCGCGCCCACGGCGGCGAGACCGAGGTCTTCGCCGAGGTCGTGGACGGCGAGCTGCGCGTCCGCTTCACCGAGCCGGTCCGCGGCGTGGCCCCCGGCCAGGCGATCGTGCTCTACGACGGCACCCGCGTGGTCGGCTCCGCCACCATCGCCACCACCACCCGGGCCACGACCGCAGCCTCCGCCTCCGCCTGAGGCTCGGGTCAGACCACCGTCAGGACGATCTTGCCGGTGGTCCGGCCCCGCTCGCCGAGCTCGTGGGCGCGGGCGGCCTCCTCCAGCGGGAGGACCGTGTCGATGACGGGCCGCAGCTTCCCCTCCTCGACCAGTGCGGCGATCTGGACCAGGCCCCGGTAGTCGGGCTCCACCAGCGTCCAGCCGGTGTGGACGCCCTGCGCGTCCGCAGGGACGTCGTCGGGCGAGGGCAGGGTGACCAGGTGCCCGCCGGGCTTGAGGACCTTCAGCGAGCGGTGCCCGTAGTCCCCGCCGATCGAGTCGATCACCACGTCCACGTCCGACACCGCCTCGGTGAAGTCCGTGGTCCGGTAGTCGATCAGCTCGTCGGCGCCCAGCTCGCGCAGCAGCCCGTGCTTGCCCGCGCTCGCGGTGCCGATCACGTACGCCCCGCGCGCCTTGGCGATCTGCACGGCCAGGTGCCCGACCCCGCCGGCCGCGGCGTGCACCAGCACCCGCTGTCCGGC
The DNA here is from genome assembly GCF_002028425.1 of Streptomyces katrae. GTDB lineage: Bacteria > Actinomycetota > Actinomycetes > Streptomycetales > Streptomycetaceae > Streptomyces > Streptomyces katrae_A. The sequence continues at coordinate 5,411,154 of NZ_CP020042.1, forward strand.
CCCGACGCGGGCGGTGTCCACCAGCGCCTGCCAGGCCGTCAGCGCCGCGAGCGGCAGGGCGGCCGCGCCGACGTGGTTGATGCCCTTCGGCTTCCAGACGAACTGCCGGGCCGGGGCGGTCACGTACTCGGCGTACGCGCCCGCCTGGTGGGGGAAGCGGGGCATGCCGAAGACCTCGTCGCCCGGGCGGAAGAGGGTGACCCCGCCGCCCACCGCCTCGACGGTCCCGGACACGTCCCAGCCCACCGCCGGGACGGGGCCCCAGGTGATGAGCCCGCCGCTCTCGCGGGTCTTCCAGTCCACCGGGTTGACCCCGGCCGCGTGGACCCGCACCAGGATCTCGCCCGGCTGGGGTTCCGGCCGGTCGGTCTCGGTCGCGGTGAGCACCTCGGGTCCGCCCCACCGGCTGACGACGACGGCACGCATGGATGTCTCCTCTGGTCGTACTGCGGCCCCGTACTGCTGGTACCGGGCCGTCGTGCATGGTTTCGCATGGTTTCGCCCGGGTTCTCCGGGCGACGACACCAGACTGGCGGGCGGAGGAGGCGTATGGTGGTGGCCAGACAGCCACTATGCGACAGGATCTGGCCATGGAGAGCAGCACGCCCGCACGGCACCGGATCGCGGTCCTCGCCCTGGAGGGCGTCCCGCCCTTCGAGCTCGGCATCCCCTCACGGGTCTTCGGCAACGCCTTCGACAACGCCGGGCAGCCGCTCTACGAGATCACCGTCTGCACCGCCGACGGGCAGCCCGTCGCCAGCGACGCGGGCTTCACCGTGGGCGTCGCGGCCGGCCCGGAAGCCCTCGCCGCCGCCGACACCGTGATCATCCCGCCCACCCACGCCATGGACGAGCTCGCGCACGGCGCCCCGCTCCCGCAGGCCCTGGTGGACGCCCTCGCCGCCATCCGGCCCGGCACCCGCCTGGTGTCCATCTGCACGGGCTCCTACGTCCTCGCCGCCGCCGGACTCCTCGACGGCCGCCCCGCCACCACCCACTGGCTGCACGCCCCCGAGTTCCAGCGGGCCTTCCCGCGCGTCCGGCTGGACGACGAAGTGCTCTTCGTCGACGACGGCGACGTCCTCACCTCCGCCGGAGTCGCCGCGGGCGTGGACCTCTGCCTCTACCTGGTCCGCCAGGACCACGGCACCGCCGTCGCCAACCGCGCCGCCCGGCTGTGCGTCGTACCGCCCTGGCGCGACGGCGGGCAGGCCCAGTACATCGACCGCCCCGTCCCCGCCCCCACGGTCGCCACCACCACCGCCACCCGCGCCTGGGCCCTGGAACGGCTCGCCGAGCCGGTCACCCTCGCCGAGCTCGCCGCCCACGCCCGGATGAGCCTGCGCACCTTCACCCGGCGCTTCCGCGACGAGGTCGGCATGACCCCCGTCCAGTGGCTCACCGGCCAGCGCCTGGAGGTCGCCCGCCAGCTGCTGGAGTCCAGCGACCTGCCCGTCGACCTGGTCGCGCACCGGGCGGGCTTCGGCACCGCCAACTCCCTGCGCCAGCACATGCGCACGGCCCTCGGCGTCTCTCCTGTCGCCTACCGCAGGACCTTCCGGCCCGCCGCCCCGGCCGGCCGGCCCGGATGACCCGCCATGACCCCGGGGGTAATCGACCGGCCCGCCCCGCCCTGCCAGGATGAGATCAACAAGCCGTCCGGACAAGGGAATCGGGAGCCAGACATGACTGCCTACGCCATCGGCCACATACGTCCCGAGACGATGAACGAGGAGATCCTCCGCTACATCGAGACCATCCAGGCCACGATGGACCCCTTCGAGGGCCGCTTCCTCGTCCACGGCAACCCGGTCGAGGTCCTGGAGGGCTCCTTCCCCGGCGACCTCGTGATCATCGCCTTCCCGGACATCGAGCGCGCCCGCGCCTGGTACGCGTCCCCCGCCTACCAGGAGATCCTGCCCCTGCGCACCCGCCACATCAGCGCCGACATCCTCCTGGTCGAGGGCGTCCCGGCGGGCTACGACGCCACGAAGACGGCCGCGGCCCTCCGCGAGTCCGCCGGGCTCTGACGCCGCCCGCGCCGGCCGGCCCCGGGTGGCGGGGCCGGCGGCGGGCGCGGGGTGCGAGCATGGCCGTATGCCTACTCACCTGATCACCGGCGCCGGCTCCGGCATCGGCGCCGCAGTCGCCGCCCGCCTGCACGCCCGCGGCGACGACCTCGTCCTGCTCGCCCGTGACGCCGGCCGCGCCCGGCAGCTCGTCGAGCGCTACCCCGGCGCGCGGACCCTCGTCGGCGACCTCGCGGACCCCGACCGGCTGTCGTGGGCCTTCTCCAAGCAGCCGATGCCCGAGCGGATCGACTCCCTCCTGCACATCGCCGGGATCGTCGACCTCGGCCCCGTCGGCGAGCTGCGCCCCAAGACCTGGCACCAGCAGCTCAACGTCAACCTGATCGCCCCCGCCGAGGTCACCCGCCTGCTGCTGCCCACCCTGCGGGCCTCCAAGGCGACCGTCGTCTTCGTCAACTCCGGCGCCGGCCTGACCGCCCACGCCGACTGGAGCGCCTACGCGGCCTCCAAGCACGGCCTCAAGGCCCTCGCCGACTCCCTGCGCGGCGAGGAGAAGGCCAACGGCATCCGCGTCACCTCCGTCTACCCCGGCCGCACCGCCAGCCCCATGCAGGCCAAGGTCCACTCGCAGGAGGGCAAGGAGTACGACCCCGCCGACTGGATCGACCCCGAGTCGGTGGCCACCACCATCGTCATGGCCGTCGACCTGCCGCGCGACGCCGAGGTCAACGACCTGAGCGTCAGGCCCGGCCGATGACCGGGGGTGCCACCGGCGTCGGATCCCTGCCGGGCGGCGACGCCCGCGAGGCCGCCAAGACCGCCACGGGCTCCTTCGAGGACTTCCCGTACCTGCCCGAACTCCCCGCCCGCGGACCCGGCGCCGACATGATCGGCCGCTCCCTCGGGCTGCTCGTCGACCTCTACGCCCACGTCGAGCCCAGCGGCTGGCGGATCAGCGACCGCCCCGGCCGCGACACCCGGCGGGCCCGCTCCTGGCTCGGCGAAGACCTCGACGCGCTGGAGGAGTTCACCCAGGGCTACACCGGCAGGCTCAAGGTCCAGGCCGTCGGCCCGTGGACCCTGGCCGCCGCCCTCGAACTGCACGGCGGTGAGGCCGTCCTCCAGGACGCCGGAGCCTGCCGCGACCTGGCCGCCTCCCTCGCCGAGGGCCTGCGCGGCCACCTCGCCGATGTCCGCAAGCGCGTCCCCGGCGCCGAGATCGTGCTCCAGTACGACGAGCCCTCGCTCACCGCCGTGCTGAGCGGCCGGGTGCGCTCCGCCAGCGGCTACCGCACCTACCGGGCGGTGGACCGGCAGGTCGTCGAGAGCACCCTGCGCGACCTCTTCTCCGTCCACGACGGGGAGGTCGTCGTGCACTCCTGCGCGCCCGGCGTGCCCTTCGCCCTGCTGCGCCGGGCCGGCGCCGCGGCCGTCTCGTTCGATTTCTCCCTGCTCACCGAGCGCGAGGACGACGCCATCGGCGAGGCCGTCGAGGGCGGCATGAAACTCTTCGCCGGAGTGGTGCCGGGCACCGACGGCCCGTTGTCGGACCCGGGCGGTAGCGTCATGGGTGTCAGGAAGCTTTGGCGCAGGCTGGGGCTGGCCCCGGGGACTCTCGCCGAGTCCGTCACGGTCACCCCGTCGTGCGGCCTGGCGGGCGCCTCGCCCGCGTACGCCCGCGCGGCGCAGGCCCACTGCGTCAGGGCGGCGAGGTCACTCGCCGACAACCCTGAGTGACGGTCGAGGACGGGCCACGGGAGGACACGGCATGGCAGCCGAACAGCAGGACACGGCAGTACCGACGGCGGCGCGCGAGCAGCACCAGCTGCTCGCGGAGCAGGTCGAGGAGCACCGCTTCCGGTACTACGTGAACGACCAGCCGGTCGTCAGCGACGCCGAGTTCGACCAGCTGCTGCGCTCACTGGAGGCCCTGGAGGAGCAGTACCCCGAGCTGCGCACGCCCGACTCGCCCACCCAGAAGGTCGCCGGGGCGTACGAGACGGACTTCGCCTCGGTCGAGCACCGCGAGCGGATGCTCTCCCTCGACAACGCCTTCGACGACGAGGAGCTGTCCGCCTGGGCCGAGCGGGTCGCCAGGGACGTGAACACCCCGGACTACCACTACCTGTGCGAGCTCAAGGTGGACGGCCTCGCGGTCAACCTCACCTACGAGAACGGCCGCCTGACCCGCGCCGCCACCCGTGGCGACGGCCGCACGGGCGAGGACATCACGCCCAACGTCCGCACCATCGCCGAGATCCCGGACCGCCTCAAGGGGGACCGGATCCCGGCGCTCGTGGAGATCCGCGGCGAGGTGTACTTCCCGATGGAGAAGTTCGAGGAGCTCAACGCCCGCCTGGTGGAGGCCGAGGGCAAGCCCTTCGCCAACCCGCGCAACGCCGCGGCCGGGTCGCTGCGCCAGAAGGACCCCAAGGTCACCGCGACCCGTCCGCTCCACATGGTGGTGCACGGCATCGGCGCCCGCGAGGGCTTCGAGATCGAGCGCCAGTCGCAGGCGTACGAGCTGCTGCGCGAGTGGGGCCTGCCCACCGCCCGGCACAACGAGGTGGTGTCCTCCCTGGAGGAGGTGCGCGCGTTCATCGCCCGCTTCGGCGAGAACCGGCACTCCGTGGAGCACGAGATCGACGGGGTGGTCGTCAAGCTGGACGAGATCGCCCTCCAGGGCCGCCTCGGCTCCACGGCCCGCGCCCCGCGCTGGGCGATCGCCTGGAAGTACGCCCCGGAAGAGGTCAACACCAAGCTGATCGACATCAAGGTCGGCGTCGGCCGCACCGGGCGCGTCACCCCGTACGCGCAGGTCGAGCCCGTGACGGTGGCCGGCTCCGAGGTCGAGTTCGCGACGCTGCACAACCAGGAGGTCGTCAAGGCCAAGGGAGTCCTCATCGGGGACACCGTCGTGCTGCGCAAGGCGGGCGACGTCATCCCCGAGATCCTGGGCCCGGTGGTGGACCTGCGCGACGGCAGCGAGCGGGAGTTCGTGATGCCGGCCGAGTGCCCCGAGTGCGGGACGCCCCTGCGCCCGATGAAGGAGGGCGACATCGACGTCCGCTGCCCCAACGGGCAGAGCTGCCCTGCCCAGTTGCGCGAACGGCTGTTCTACCTGGCCGGGCGGCAGTCCCTGGACATCGAGAACTTCGGCATGGTGGCCGCCGCCGCCCTCACCGGCCCCCTGGAGCCGGCGCAGCCGCCGCTGCGCGACGAGGGCGACCTCTTCGACCTCACCATCGAGCAGCTGCTGCCCATCAAGGCGTACGTCCTCGACCAGGACAGCGGGCTGCCCAAGCGGGACCCGAAGACGGGCGAGGAGAAGATCGTCACGGTCTTCGCCAACCAGAAGGGCGAGCCGAAGAAGAACGCCCTGGCCATGCTGGAGAACATCGCCGCCGCCAAGCAGCGCCCGCTGGCCCGGATCATCAACGGCCTCTCCATCCGGCACGTCGGCCCGGTCGCCGCGGAGGCCCTGGCCCGCGAGTTCCGGTCGATCGACCGCATCGAACAGGCCACCGAGGAGGAGCTGACCGCGACCGAGGGCGTCGGCGCGATCATCGCCGCCTCCCTGAAGGAATGGTTCGCCGTCGACTGGCACCAGGAGATCCTCCGCAAGTGGCGGGCGGCCGGTGTGCGCATGGAGGAGGAAGGTTCCGGCGAGGAGGAGGGCCCGCGCCCGCTGGAGGGCCTGACCGTCGTCGTCACGGGCACCCTCCAGAGCCACACCCGTGACGGCGCCAAGGAGGCCCTGCAGAGCCGGGGCGCCAAGGTGACCGGCTCGGTGTCGAAGAAGACCTCCTTCGTCGTGGCCGGCGACAACCCCGGCTCGAAGTACGACAAGGCCGTCCAGCTGAAGCTCCCCATCCTCGACGACGCCGGTTTCGCCGTCCTGCTCGAACAGGGGCCCGACGCGGCCCGCGAGGCGGCGCTCCCGCTGGACGGCGCGGCCCAAGGGGAGTAAACACCGCGAACGGATGCGCGGCGGGCGGCCGTACGGGCGGGCGCACGCCCGGCGCGGCGCCCGGTGGTAAACGGCCGGTACACGGCTGGTCGAAGGCCGGTGAGCTGTCGGATCATCGGAGGGGTGACGGGGGGGTCCTGGTCCAAACTCACCCGTTCGGCGGATACCGTACTGATGAGGATGGCTGGGTCGCATTCGGGCAACCACCGCCGACTGCTGCCCCTGGGAGCCTCTCCCGTCCTACTGTTGTGGGGTGCGCCTGTCGTGCGCGGCTGCCTGAGGTGCCTTCCAGCCGTGAGGGCATGACATCGGGGCCATCGCGCGACATCGGCATCGCCGGCTGTGAGAGGGACGGGCATGAAACCCACCGAAAGCGCCGACCCGTCACCTGAATTCGGCGGGGAACACCCGTCCTTGCGGGCGGCCCGGCTCGGTGTCCTGGGTGCCAGGACACCGCAGACCCGTCCCCTGGACAGCGGAGCGGGGCAGCAGCGGCGCACCGTGCTGCCCGCGGCCGTCGTGGGCGTCGCCGCCGTGGTGCTCGCGGGCGGGATCGCCGCCGCGCTGACCGCCCGTCAGGCGCTGTTCCCGGGCGGCCCGGTCGGCTGGGCGCTGGCCCTGCTCACCGGCATCATCGTCGGCCACCTCGTCGCCCTCGGCCGGGACCGCTGGTGGGGCGGTACGGGCTCGGGCGCCGCCCTCACCCTCGGCGTGCTCATCCTCTACGGCTGGGTCCCCGCCGGACTGGTCTCGCTGGCGGTGGTCTCCCTCGTCGGGGCCGCGCGCCGGCACCGCTGGCGGCAAGGGCTGCTGCACGGCTGCGTCGACATCCTCGGCATCGGCGCCGGCGCCCTCGTCCTGGCGGCCTTCGGGGACGCGCCCAGCGTGGAGTCGCCGTGGCTGCCCACCACCTGGGACCTGGCCGCCGCGCCCGAGGTGGCCCTGGTGGCCGTCGCCTACCTCCTCGTCACCCGGGTCCTGCTGTGGTTCGCGCTCACCCCGCCCGGCGGCGGTCTGCCCACGGTGGCCCGCACCGCCCTCCTGCGCCAGGCCCTGGTGGCGGCCGCCCTGCTCGGCATCGCCCCGCTGATCTGCGTGGTCGCCAGCACCCAGCCCGTGCTGCTGCCGCTGTTCGCCGTACCGCTCATCGCCCTCGACTCCACGCTGTGGATCGCCCGGGCCCGCGCCGAGGAGCAGCTGCGCGACCCGCTGACCGGGCTGCCGAACCGGCAGTGGCTGCTGGAGCGGACCTGGACCGCGCTGGACGAGGCTGAACGTTTGGGCACCCGGTCAGCTCTTGTGCTGATCGACCTGGACCGCTTCCGCGCCGTCAACGACACCCTCGGCCACCTCGCCGGCGACCGGCTCCTCCTCCAGATCGCCGCCCGCCTGCGCCAGGCCCTCCCGCAGGATGCGGAGGCGGCCCGACTCGGCGGCGACGAGTTCGCGGTCCTCCTGCCCACCACCGACTCCACCACCAGCGCCCAGCGGGTCGCCCGCCACCTGGTCGCCGAGCTCAGCTCCCCGCTGGACCTGGACGGGCTGACCCTCGTCCTGGAGGCCAGCGCGGGCCTCGCCGTCTTCCCCGAGCACGCCCTGGACGCGGAAGGCCTGCTGCGCCGGGCCGACGTCGCCATGTACCAGGCCAAGCGGGACCGCACGGGCGTGGAGGTCTACGAGTCCAAACGCGACAGCAACACGCCCGACCGCCTCGGGCTCCTGGGCGACCTGCGCCGCGCCCTGGACGCGGGCGAGGTGGAACTCCACTACCAGCCCAAGGTCCGCTTCGACGGCCAGGTGGCCGGCCTCGAAGCCCTGGTCCGCTGGGTCCACCCGGAACGCGGCCGGGTCCCTCCCGACGAGTTCATCGCCATCGCCGAGACCTCCGGCCTGATGCCGCACCTGACCGAGTACGTCCTGGAGACCGCCCTGGCCCAGGTCGCCCGCTGGCGCGCCCAGGGCCTGAAGGTCCCGGTCGCGGTCAACGTCTCCCCGCGCGACGTCCACACCCCCGGCTTCGCGGGCGCCGTGGCGGCCCGCCTGGCCCGCCACGGGGTGCCGGCGAGCGGCCTCCAGCTGGAGATAACGGAACACGTCCTGCTGGAGGACCCGCAGCGCGCGGCCGACACCATGGCGGGCCTCACGGGCCACGGCGTCAAGATGTCGCTGGACGACTTCGGCACGGGCTACTCCTCCCTCGTCCACCTGCGCCGCCTCCCGGTGAGCGAGCTGAAGATCGACCGCTCGTTCGTGGCCCGGCTGGCGGTCGACGCCCAGGACGCGGAGATCGTCCGCTGCACGGTCGACCTGGCCCACTCCCTGGGCCTCCTGGTCGTCGCGGAGGGCGTCGAGGACGACGAGACGTGGGAACGCCTGCGGGACCTGGGCTGCGACGCGGTCCAGGGCTGGCTGGTGGCCGCCGCGATGCCGCCCCAGGAGGCCACGGCCTGGCTCCTGGCCCGGGGCGAACGCGGCTGGCGCCGCCCGGCGGACATCACGGCGGAACTCGCCGCCGCAGCCGACACCCCGGCCCCGTGACGTCGCCGCTGCGCGGGGCTGTCTATAGCCTCGCCGGCGTTTGAGGCGCGGGGTCTGGGGCGGAGCCCCAGGAAACGGAGAAAGGGCCGGGCGGGGAGACGGCTCCGCGCAGCGGCACGCCCCCCGTGCCCCGGCCCACCGGCAAACCGTTTACCAGGTCCAGGGCCGGGCCCCATAGGATTGGGTCCGAAACCACACACTCACCACCCCCAGAGGATCGCTGCATGCCTGGCATCACGCGCGAGGAGGTCGCCCACCTCGCTCGGCTGGCGCGTCTGGAGCTGAAGAGCGAAGAGCTCGACCACTTCGCCGGACAGCTCGACGACATCATCGGCGCGGTCGCCCGCGTTTCCGAGGTCGCCGACCAAGACGTCCCGCCGACCTCCCACCCGCTCCCGCTGACGAACGTCATGCGTGCGGACGAGGTCCGTCCCTCGCTCACCCCCGAGCAGGCGCTTTCCGGCGCTCCCGCCCAGGAGCAGCAGCGTTTCAAGGTGCCGCAGATCCTGGGGGAGGACTAATCACCATGGCTGACACCCACATCATCAAGCTGACGGCCGCCGAGACCGCCGAGAAGATCGCCTCCGGCGAGCTGACGGCCGTCGAGGTCACCGAGGCCCACCTCGCCCGTATCGACGCGACCGACGAGAAGGTCCACGCCTTCCTCCACGTCGACCGCGAGGGCGCCCTCGCGCAGGCCCGTGCCGTGGACGCCAAGCGCGCCGCGGGCGAGAAGCTCGGCCCGCTGGCCGGCGTCCCGCTCGCCCTCAAGGACATCTTCACCACGGTCGGCGTCCCGACCACCGTCGGTTCGAAGATCCTCGAAGGCTGGATCCCGCCCTACGACGCCACCCTGACGCGCAAGCTCAAGGAAGCCGACGTCGTCATCCTCGGCAAGACCAACATGGACGAGTTCGCCATGGGGTCCTCCACCGAGAACAGCGCGTACGGCCCGACCGGCAACCCGTGGGACCTCACCAAGATCCCCGGCGGCTCCGGCGGCGGCTCCGCGGCCGCCCTGGCCGCCTTCCAGGCCCCACTCGCCATCGGCACGGACACCGGCGGCTCCATCCGCCAGCCCGCCGCCGTCACCGGCACCGTCGGCGTGAAGCCCACCTACGGCGGCGTCTCCCGCTACGGCATGGTGGCCTTCTCCTCCTCCCTGGACCAGGGCGGCCCGTGCGCCCGTACGGTCCTGGACGCGGCCCTCCTCCACGAGGTCATCGCCGGCCACGACCCGCTCGACTCCACCTCCATCGACGCCCCGGTCCCGCCGGTCGTCGAGGCCGCCCGCAACGGCTCCGTCGCCGGCATGCGCGTCGGCGTGGTCAAGCAGTTCCGCGGCGAGGGCTACCAGGCCGGCGTCGTGCAGCGCTTCGACGAGTCGGTCGAGCTCCTCAAGGAGCTCGGCGCCGAGATCGTCGAGCTGGACTGCCCGTCCTTCGACCTCGCCATGGCCGCGTACTACCTGATCGCGCCGTCCGAGTGCTCCTCCAACCTGGCCCGCTTCGACGCCATGCGCTACGGCCTGCGCGTCGGCGACGACGGTACGAGGTCCGCCGAGGACGTCACCGCCCTGACCCGCGAAGCCGGCTTCGGCGACGAGGTCAAGCGCCGCATCATCCTCGGCACGTACGCGCTCAGCTCCGGCTACTACGACGCGTACTACGGCTCCGCCCAGAAGGTCCGCACGCTCATCTCGAAGGACTTCGAGAAGTCCTTCGAGCAGGTCGACGTGATCGTCTCCCCGACGACCCCGACCACCGCCTTCGCCATCGGTGAGCGCACCGACGACCCGCTGGCGATGTACCTCGCGGACCTGTGCACCATCCCGACCAACCTGGCCGGCAACTCCGCCATGTCGCTGCCCTGCGGCCTGGCACCGGAGGACGGCCTGCCGGTGGGTCTGCAGATCATCGCCCCGGCGATGAAGGACGACCGTCTCTACAAGGTCGGCGCGGCCGTCGAGGCCGCCTTCGTCGAGCGCTGGGGCCACCCGCTGCTTGAGGAGGCTCCGTCGCTGTGAGTTCCAGTGCACTGTCCAAGGCCAAGGGCTTCAAGAAGTCGAAGGCCGGGACCTACCTGTCGATGGGCACCACCGCCTTCGGTGCCTTCAGCGTGATCAAGCAGGCCCGCAAGGCCCGCACCGAGCACGACACGCTGCAGCTCGTCGACGCCGTCGTGTCCGCCGCCGCCATCGTCACCGGCCTCGCGATCCTGTACCGCGAGCTGAAGCGCCTGGGCGACGACGACGTCCTGCTGGGCTGAGAGGGAAAGTTTCACCGTGACCACCTTCACCGAACTGCTGTCGTACGAGGACGCCCTCGCGTCGTACGACCCCGTCATGGGCCTTGAGGTCCATGTCGAGCTCGGCACCAAGACCAAGATGTTCTGCGGCTGCTCCACCGAGCTGGGCGCCGAGCCCAACTCGCAGACCTGCCCCACCTGCCTCGGTCTCCCCGGCTCGCTCCCGGTCGTCAACGCGATCGGCGTCGAGTCCGCCGTCAAGATCGGTCTCGCGCTGAACTGCGAGATCGCCGAGTGGTGCCGCTTCGCCCGGAAGAACTACTTCTATCCGGACATGCCGAAGAACTTCCAGACCTCCCAGTACGACGAGCCGATCGCCTTCAACGGCTACCTGGACGTCCAGCTGGAGGACGGCGAGGTCTTCCGCGTGGAGATCGAGCGCGCCCACATGGAGGAGGACACCGGCAAGTCGCTGCACGTCGGCGGCGCCACCGGCCGTATCCACGGCGCGTCCCACTCCCTGCTGGACTACAACCGCGCCGGCATCCCCCTCATCGAGATCGTCACCAAGCCGATCGAGGGCGCCGGCGAGCGGGCCCCCGAGGTCGCCAAGGCGTACGTGGCGGAGCTCCGCGAGGTCATCAAGGCGCTCGGCGTCTCCGAGGCCCGCATGGACAAGGGCCAGATGCGCTGCGACGTCAACCTGTCGCTGCGCCCGAACGGGACGAAGGAATTCGGCACCCGTTCGGAGACGAAGAACGTCAACTCGCTGCGCTCCGTCGAGCGCGCGGCCCGCTTCGAGATCCAGCGCCACGCGGCGGTGCTCTCGTCGGGCGGCTCCATCGTGCAGGAGACCCGGCACTTCCACGAGGAGGACGGCTCCACCACGGCCGGCCGCATCAAGGACAACGCCGAGGACTACCGGTACTTCCCGGAGCCCGACCTGGTCCCCGTCGCCCCGGCCCGCGCCTGGGTCGAGGAGCTGCGCGCCGCCCTCCCGGAGATGCCGCGCGTGCGCCGCAACCGCCTCCGCGAGGAGTGGGGCGTGAGCGAGCACGACATGCAGTCCATCCTCAACGCGGGCGCGGTGGACTCCATCGTCGCCACGATCGAGGAGGGCGCCGACTCGGCCGCCGCCCGCAAGTGGTGGATGGGCGAGCTGGCCCGCAACGCCAACGAGCAGGGCGTCTCGGTCGACGAGCTGCCGATCACCCCGGCCCAGGTGGCCCGTGTCGCGGCCCTGGTCGCGGCCGGCGACCTGAACGACAAGCTGGCCCGCCAGGTCATCGAGGGCGTCCTCGCCGGCGAGGGCACCCCGGACGAGGTCGTCGAGAAGCGCGGCCTGAAGGTCGTCTCGGACGAGGGCGCGCTGGGCGCGGCCGTGGACGAGGCCATCGCGGGCAACGCGGCCATCGCCGACAAGATCCGCGGCGGCAAGATCGCCGCCGTCGGCGCCCTGGTCGGCGCGGTCATGAAGACCACCCGCGGCCAGGCCGACGCGGCCCGAGTCAAGGAGCTCATCCTGGAGAAGCTCGGCGTCTCCGAGTAGTTCAGGACGACTGTGAGGCGGCGGCCCGTACCGATCGACCCGATCGGCACGGGCCGCCCCCGTTTGCGCGGAGGGGGATGCGGGTGGAGATCGGGGCGATGGTCATCGCCGTCGTGGGCGTGGCGGGGACGCTGGGCGGGGCGCTGCTCACGCAGCGGGGAGCCGAGCGGGCGAAGCGGCGGGAGATAGAACTCGTGCGGGCGCACGAGGAGGTACGGGAGAACCTGGCGCTGCGGCGCGCCTGCTACACGGCCCTCAACCGGGACTCCCGGCAGTTCACCACCGCGCTCAACCGCCACCTGCACGCGATGCGGGAGCGCGGCATCGAGGACGCGGACCGGGAGGCGCTCGACGCGGCGAAGGCCGCGCACCGGGACACGTACTCGGAGGCGCAGATGATCGCCCCGGACTCCGTCCTCGGCCCCGCTACCGCCGTCAACCACGCCCTGAACCTGGTCTACGGGCAGGTCAAACGCCTGGAGCGGGACGCCCCCGAGGAGGGCGAGACCATGGAGACGGTCTCCCGGGCCCAGCAGGCGATCTGGGACCTGCTCCGGGAGATGCGCGCGGCCATGCGCGCGGACCTCGGGGTGTCGTCCGGCTGAGCGGGCGGGCTCAGCGGGTGGCGCTGCCGACGAAGGCCGCCCAGGTGGTGGGCGCCACCGTCAGGACGGGGCCGTCGGTGACCTTGGAGTCACGGATGTGCACGGCGGCGGGGTGGGCGGCCACCTCGACGCATGCGCCGCCCGCATCGCCGCTGTAGCTCGACTTCCGCCAATGGCAGGCGACTTCGACGCATGCGCCCCCCGCGTCACTGCTGTAGCTCGACTTGAACCAGACCAGTTGGTGCGTCATGACTCTCCTAGCAGATCGTCCAGCAGGCTCTTGCTCTGCTCGATGGAGAGCGCCTGCGAACGCAGCATCCCATACTTGAGATGGAGGAGATGGACCTCGTCCGGGTCGTCCTGGAGGAAGCTGACGTGCTGCCCTTCCAGGTAGCCGAGTTGGTCGTGGTCGGGGGTCTCCAGGAGGATCATGGGGCCGTTGAGGCCCGCGTGGGTCTCGCGGTCGGTGCGCATGATCTGGATGGTCACGAAGGGGAGTTCGGCCATCTCGCGCAGGTGGCGCAGCTGTCCGCGCAGGACCTCCCGGCCGCCGATCGGCCGCTCCAGCACGGACTGTTCGATGATGAAGTGCATGACCGGCGGCTGTGGTGTGCGGTGGAAGAGGCTCTGCCGGGCGATCCGGTCTTCGGTCGACTGGGCGATCTGGTCGGCGGGCATGGGCGGATAGAAGTTCGAGAAGACCGCCTCCGCGTATTGTGGAGTCTGGAGCAGGCCGGGGACGGCCGCGTTCTCGTACCAGAGCAGACTCAGCGCCTCCGCCTCGTGTTCCATGTACTCCCGTGCGAACGCCGGATATCGCTCCCGGCGCGGGATCGCCGCCGCTGACTTGAACAGGGCCCCGTTCGCGTCGAGGTGGGTCTCCAGGACCTGGGCCATCTTCACGGACAGGGGTCGACGGCCCTGTTCCACCGAGGCGATGGATTCGACGTCGCAGTGGGCCTGTTCGGCCAGTGCGGCCTGGGTCAGTCCGGCGAGCTTGCGCTGATGGGCCAGCAGGACGCCGACGACCTTCCAAGAGCCGTTGCGCTGGGGCCTGTTGCGTTGGGGCATGCCGGACACTTTCCCCTCTTGCGGTGCCTCTGACTCGCGAACCGCACGTACACCACCCGTACAGAATCCTTGTACGGGTTATTTCTGTAGCGATCGATAGGGAATCTGTGTATCGTTCAATCTGCAACGACCGCTACAGAAATGCAGAGGATCCGCCATGTCCGTCATCACCACCGCCCCCTACGCCCGCACCGTCCGCAAGGAGAGCGGCGGTCCCGGTCTGCTGCTGGCCCACGGTGGGGGCGGCGCCGTCGAGAGCAACTTCGGGGCGATCCTCGACGAGCTCGCCGCCGGGCACAGCGTCGTCGCCGTCGACTACCCCGGCGCCGGGAACACCCCGGTGGCCGAGGGGCCGCTCCGGCTGGACGAGCTCGCCGACCAGTTGGTCGCCGCCGCCGACGCCGAGGGGCTGGAGACCTTCGCGGTGCTCGGGTACTCCCTCGGGGGGAACGTGGCGCTCAGGGTCGCCGCCCGCTACCCCGAGCGGGTCACGGCGCTGGTGCTCACCGCCAGCTTCGTCCGCGCGGGGAACCGGCTGAAGCAGGTCGCCGACCTGTGGTCGGGGCTGGCCGCGCGGGGTGAGAACGAGATGCTGGCCCGGCTGATGGTGCCGCTGGCGCTCAACCCGGCGGTGTTTGAGGGGCTGAGCCCGGAGGAGGCCGAGGAGGTGGTGCGGGCGACCGCCGCTTCCGTGCCGGCCGGCACGGTGGGGCAGGTCGACCTGGTCAAGGGGGCCGATCTGCGGGCGGAGGCCGCGGGGGTCTCCGTGCCGGCCCTGGTGATCGCGACCACCGAGGACCGGCTCGTACCCCTGGAGCTCCAGCGCGAGCTGGCCGAGGCCGTGCCGGGCGCCCGGTACGCGGAACTGCCCACCGGGCACCTCCCCTTCGCCGAGCGCCCGGCGGAATGGGCCGCGCTGATCACGGAGTTCCTCAGTGAGCTGCGGGCCGGCTGAGGAAGGCCAGGCGGGCGGGCTTGGCCGGGAGGTAGACCTCGGGGAGGTCGATCTCCGGGAGTTCCACCTCCGGGCCGAGCTCGAAGCCCGTGCGTTCCAGCAGGGCGATGGCCTTCGCGTTGCGGGCGTCGGGTTCGCCGACGATCCGCAGCGCGCCGCCGTCCGTGAACAGGTAGGTGAGGAAGGCCTCCATGAGGGCCCCCGTGAAGCCGCGCCGGGCCGATCCCCGGGTGGGGGCGAGCAGCAGGTGCACGCCGACGTCCCCCGGGCGGACCTCGTAGCACTCGCCGACCCGGTCCTCGGCGCAGTCGTACGTCTGGAAGAGGGCGACCGGCTCCCCGTCGAGGGCGACCATGAACGCGTGGTGGGTGGTGCGGCGGTCCACGTCCTCGTAGATCTCCTGCACCAGCTCGCGGCTCGCTTCGCCCATGCCCCAGAAGCGTGCGCGCTCCTCGGTGACCCAGCTGTGGATCAGCGCGGCGTCGGCGGCGGGGTCGACCGGGGCGAAGGAGACCGTGCCGAAGCCCTCGACGCGGTGGGTGTAGACCGGGGTGCGGGTCATGAGGGTTCCTTGGTGAGGCGGGTCCAGTCGGTGACGACCGGGACGAGTTCGCAGCGCGCCCAGAGCGGGAGCTGGTCGCGGTGGTGGGGGGAGCCGGTGACGCCGTCGGCCCCGAGCGGGACGGCCCAGAGGCTGTTCTCCCGGTCGGCCAGGTCCCAGACGTAGCGGGCCGCCGAGGCGCGGGCCACGGTGTCGGTGACGCCGGGGACGGAGGAGGTGGCGTTCACGCAGTCGTGGTCCCCGCCCAGGCCGGGCCATTCGGCCTCCGGGTCCGGTACGGCCTGCCAGGGGGTCAGGCGGTGGGCGACCGACCAGGGGGCCTCGGGCGCGTCGGCCGCCGCCGTCTCCTCCAGGGCGGCGCGGACGTGCGCCGCGCGGTCCAGGCCGGGCAGGAGGGGCGTGGTGAGGAGGCCCTCCAGGGCGTAGCCGACCCGGGGGAGCAGGTACAGCCAGGGGTGGAACACCTCGGGGCCCGTGGGGGCGCCCGCCAGGGCCGCGAAGGCCGGGTCGGCCGCGAGACGGCGTACGACGGCCGTGCGGAAGGCCGCGAAGACGGCGGCGTCGGTGCTGTCGGCCTCCATGTGCCGGTCCCAGGCCAGCAGCCGGTCACGGAGTCCGGCCGCGGCGGGGGAGAGGGTGCCGAGGCCCGGCAGCAGGGCGAGCAGCGGTTCGGCGGAGGCCAGGTAGGTGTCGCGGTGGACCTCGGCCATGGCCTGGGGGGACCAGTTGGCGGACCCGCCGAGCAGGGCCCGGATCCGGTCGGCGCGGTGCGGGGGAGCGAACTCCACGCCGAGGGGGGAGGCGATCCCGCGCGCGTTCGCCATCACCGCGAAGCCCTGCACCGGCTCGGCGGGGGTCTCGGCCCAGCCCCGCCAGGCGTGCCGGGCCTCCCAGGCGGGCACCGGGCGCAGGCGGTTGGCGGCCTCGCGCAGCGGGACGGCGCCCGCGACCCGGTGCAGCAGGCCGCCCTGGGTGTCGGCGGCGTGCACCACGTTGACGGGCTCGGCCCAGCCGTCGAGGGCGCGGTCCACGTCGGCGACGGTGCGGGCGCGCAGCAGGGCGGGCAGGGCGGCGAAGCCGAGGTCGGCGCGGACGCGGGGCGGGTAGCGCAGGGAGAGGGTGGCGGAGTCGTCGTTGACGATCACCGGGCCGCGGGCGGTCTCCAGGACCTCCACCTCGACGTCCTCGGCGCCGGCCACCGTGATGGTCTCGGTGTGGCGGGCGACGGGCTCCCACTCGCCGCCGGGGCCCAGCGCCTCGACGCCGTAGGCCGCCGGGCGCAGCCGCTCGGTGTAGAGGTCCTGGTAGTCGGCCATGGCGTTGGTGATGGCCCAGGCGACGGAACCGGCATGGCCGAAGTGGGCCAGGCCCGGGACGCCGGGGACGGCCAGGCCGAGGACGTCGTACTCCGGGCAGGCGAGGCGGATCTGCTGGTAGACGCCCGGGTCCTCGATGAACCGGTGCGGGTCGCCCGCGATGATCGCGGCGCCGGTGGCGGTGCGGTCGCCCGGGACCAGCCA
Organism: Streptomyces katrae; assembly: GCF_002028425.1. Lineage (GTDB taxonomy): Bacteria > Actinomycetota > Actinomycetes > Streptomycetales > Streptomycetaceae > Streptomyces > Streptomyces katrae_A. The sequence goes on from NZ_CP020042.1 coordinate 5,428,201, forward strand.
GCCGTTGCTCCCGGCGGTGCCCGGGCCGTCGGTGGCGAAGAGGGTGGCGGCCCCGTCGCCCAGGGCGCGGGCGACGCGGTCGCGCCAGAGCTTGGTGGCGAAGCCCGCGAACAGGATGTGGGTGCCGATCCAGACCGAGAGCGGGACCCACGGCTCCCAGGGGGCCGGGGTGTGGCCGGCGGCGGCGAAGCGGTCGTCGCGGGCCGCGCCCTCGGCCAGGCCCGCGTTGACCCCGTCGACGTAGGCGGCGACCCAGGCGGCGGTGTCCGGGTCCAGGGACTCGAAGCACCGGCGGGCCGTGTCGTCGAGGCGGGCCTGGCGGGCGAAGCGGTCCCAGGGCACGCAGTCGGCCCCGAGGAACGAGGCGCTGGAGCCCTGCGCGCGGTGCCGCTCCACCTCCAGCTGCCAGGCCCGGTCGCGGGCGGTGATCCGGCCCTGGGCGTAGGAGAGGCGGAGCGGGTCGGACGCGAGCAGGTGCGGGACGCCCCAGCTGTCGCGGTAGACCTCGTAGGCCTCGGTGGTCACGGCGCTCACGCTCTTCCCCCAGTGTCTTAGGTTAGGCTGGCCTAACTATAAGGGGGTCCGGGGGAGGAGCGGCCGCCAGGTCCGGTCAGGCGCCGACGGTGCCGTCGATCGCCTCCCGGAGGAAGTCGGCGTGACCGTTGTGGCGGGCGTATTCGTGGATCATGTGCAGCATCACCAGGCGCAGCGAGGCCTCCTCCTCCCACTTCGGCACGTACGCCGTCACGTCCAGCGAGTCGGCGGCCGCCTCCACCGCGCGCGCGTGCGCCACCTCCGCCTCCCAGGCGGCGAAGGCCTCGGCGCGGGTCGCGCCGGAGGCGTCGTAGGCGGCCTGGAAGTCACGGCTGTCCGACCACAGGTGGGGGACCTCCGTGTCACCGCCGATCGTGCGGCGGAACCACTGGCGCTCCACCTCCGCCATGTGCCGGACCAGGCCCAGCAGGGAGAGGGAGGAGGGAGGGGAGGCCTGGCGCCGCAGCTCCTCGTCGGTGAGTCCGTCGCACTTCCAGGCGAGGGTGGCGCGGTGGTAGTCGAGGAAGGCGCGGAGGGTCTCGCGTTCGTCCCCGGTCAGGGGCGGGCCGATGCGTTCCGTGATGTCCATGGGCGCGATCTTGCCGTGTCCGCGGCCGCCCGGGAAGCGGATTCGCGGCCGGGGGGCGGCGGGCCGCCGGCGAACCCCTCCGCTCCGGCGGCCGCCGTACGCCTCCTCAGCCCTGCCAGATGTAGGGCACGGTGACGCCCAGCACCCCGAAGCCCAGCCGCTCCAGGATCGGCCGGCTGTCGTCCATGGCATCGACCTGGAGGTACGGGATCCCCCGCTCGGCCGCGATCCGGGCGCGGTGCGCCACGAGCAGGCGGTAGATGCCCCGGCCCCGCCACTCGGGGTCCGTGCCGCCGCCCCACAGGCCGGCGAAGGCACTGCCCGCCCGGAACTCCATCCGGGCCGAACTGACGGGGACCTCCCCGGCCATCGCCACCACGACCTCGATCGAGCCCGGGTCCTCGCGCAGCTGGGCGAGCACGCCCTCCCTGAGCCGGGGCCGCTCGACCCCGAAGGCCCGGTCGTGCGCCTGCGCCATCAGGTCCACGCCCGCCTCGTCCGTCACCCGCAGCAGGCTGATCCCCTCCGGCGGCTCCACCGGCAGGCCGGCCAGGTCGGCCGTCCGGCCCACCATCAGCGTCTCCGGCGGCTCCGGGACGAAGCCCGCCGCGCGCAGCCGGTCGCCCAGGTCGGCCGGGCGGTCGTGCGTGTACAGCTTCCACTCGAACCCCGGCCCGCCCTGCTCCGGCCCGCGCGCGCCGAAGTGCGCCACCTGCGCCGCGATCTCCGCGTCCGCCGTGTCCTCGTCGAGGTCCGACCACAGCACCCCGCTCCAGCCGGGGACGCTGGCGCGCACGACCCGGCCCACCCGCTCCACGCCCGGGTCCTGCGCGCCGCGCCGCACCTCGGCGTCGTACTGGTCGCGCACCTTGAGGAGTTCATCAAGATCCATCGTCATGCGGGCAGCTGATCAGCTGGTCCTCCGCCCCCGCAAGTGCAATAACCTCGCCTGGTGCACGACGACCACACCATCTACACCGGCAAGGCCACCCCCGACGCCGCCGCCGACCGGGGCTGGCTCCTGGGCCACTTCAAAGCGCCGGGCGACCCCCGCCACAGCGAGGACGTCGAGATCAAATGGGGCGTCCACCCCAAGGGCGAGTCGCGCGAACGCTGGGTCACCGGCGAGCGGCGCACCGCCCTCCAGGTACTCATCAGCGGCCGCTTCCGGCTGGAGTTCCCCGGCCGCACCGTCGTCCTCGCCGAACAGGGCGACTACGTGGTCTGGGGCCGCGGCGTCGACCACTCCTGGTACGCGGAGGAGGACACCGTCGTCCTGACCGTCCGCTGGCCTTCCGTCCCGGGCTACCGGGCCGACGCGCCCACCGACGGCCAGGCCTGTGACGATGCACACGAAAACGGCCAACGATCACGAAACGCTGCGATCGTGTCGAACGAGGTGTAAACCCACACACCCTGGCCGCCCACGGCGGCCGCACCTTTCACAAGTTCACGACTCACCAGTCCATGACTTCACGAGTTCAAGCGTTCTTTGCGTCGGGCCGACTCCCGCTGAAGATCCGAACCACCAGGGAGCACGTCCGTTGGCAGCAATCGCACGGTGGTGCATGCGGCACCGGCTGGTCACCGTCCTGATCTGGCTGCTCGCCCTCGGCGGGACCGCCGCCGCGGCAACGGCCACCGGAACGGCGTTCTCCAACGACTACGAGGTCCCCGGCACGGAGTCGGACAAGGCCAACGCCCTCCTGCGCGACGGCTTCCACGGCCAGGGCGGCGACACCGACACCATCGTCTGGCGGACCCCGGACCACCAGACGGCACGGACCCCCGACGTCGAACGGCGGATGACCCGGGCCCTGGACACCATCGCCGCCCTCCCCGGCATCGGCTCCGTCGCCAGCCCCTATGGAACGGGCCCCGCCGGCGCCGCCCAGATCAGCCCCGACGGCCGCACCGCCTACGCCGTGGTCACCTTCGACCAGCAGGCCGACTCCGTGCCCAAGGCCCAGGCCAGGGCCGTGGCCGACGCGGCGAAGAACCCCGCCACCGAGGCCGGCGGCCTCCAGGTCGAACTCGGCGGCCGCGCCATCGGCCTGACCGAAGCCCCCAGCCCCCACCTCGCCGAGGTCGTCGGCGTGGCCATCGCCGCCCTCGTCCTTTTCCTCGCCTTCGGCTCCCTCGCCGCCAGCCTGCTGCCCATCGCCACCGCCCTGGTCAGCGTCGGCAGCGCCTATTTCGGCATCACCCTCCTCGGGCACGCCATGGCCGTCGCCGACTTCGCCCCGATGCTCGGCACCCTCGTCGGCCTCGGGGTCGGCATCGACTACGCCCTCTTCATCGTCACCCGGCACCGCAAGGGCCTGGCCCGCGGCCTCGACGTCGGCGAAGCCGCCGAGAACGCCGTCGCCACCACCGGCCGGGCCGTCGTCTTCGCCGGAGCCACCGTCTGCATCGCCCTGCTCGGCATGCTGGTGCTGCGCCTGGGCTTCCTCAACGGCGTCGCGATCGCCGCCTGCCTCACGGTGGTCCTCACCGTGGCGGCCTCCGTCACCCTGCTCCCCGCCCTCCTGTCGTACATCGGCATGCGGGCCCTGTCCCGCCGCGAACGCCGCAGGCTCGCCGCCGAAGGCCCCCGGCCCGAGGCCCCCACCGGCTTCGCGGCCCGCTGGTCGGCCTTCGTCGAACGCCACCCCAAACTCCTCGGCCTGGTCGCCGCCCTCGTCATGGCGGTCCTCGCCCTGCCCACCCTCTCCCTCCACCTCGGCACCTCCGACCAGGGCAACAACCCGGCCTCCTCCACCACCCGCAAGGCCTACGACCTGCTGGCCGAAGGCTTCGGCCCCGGCGTGAACGGCCCGCTCGCGGTCGTCGCCCGGCTCGACGGCGCCGGCGACCGCGTCGCCGTCCAGCGGCTCGCCGACGCCCTGCGCACCACCCACGGCGTGGCCTCCACGGGCCCGGCCGTCTTCAACCGCAGCGGGGACACCGCCGTCCTGACCGTCGTCCCCGACTCCGCCCCGCAGTCCCGGGCCACGAGCACACTGGTCGACCGGCTCCGCGAGGACGTCATCCCGCGCGCCGCACACGGCAGCTCCATGAAGGCCCACGTCGGCGGGGTCACCGCCGGCTACGACGACTTCGCCGAAGTGATCGTCGGCAAGCTGCCGCTCTTCGTCGGCGTGGTCATCGCCCTCGGCTGCCTGCTCCTGCTGCTGGCCTTCCGCTCCCTCGGCATCCCGCTCAAGGCGGCCGCCATGAACGTCGCCGCCGTGGCCTCCTCCTTCGGCGTCGTCGTCGTGGTCTTCCAGTGGGGCTGGGGGAGCGAGCTGCTGGGCCTGGGGAGCGCCGGTCCCATCGAGCCCTTCCTGCCGGTGATCATGGTGTCGGTGCTCTTCGGGCTCTCCATGGACTACCAGGTCTTCCTCGTCAGCCGGATGTACGAGGAGTGGCTGGAGACCGGCGACAACCGCAGGGCCGTCCGCGTGGGCCTCGCCGAGACCAGCCGCGTGATCAACTCGGCGGCCGTCATCATGATCTCCGTGTTCCTGGCCTTCGTGCTCAGCGGGGACCGGATCATCGCCATGTTCGGCATCGCGCTCGCCGCCGCCGTCGCCCTCGACGCCTTCGTCCTGCGCACCCTGCTCGTCCCCGCGCTCATGCACATGCTCGGCGGGGCGAACTGGTGGCTCCCCGCCTGGCTGGAGCGCCGGCTGCCCAGGATCAGCATCGAACCCCCGGAGTGCGGCCCCCGTGCGACACTTCCGGCGCAGCGGCCGGACGCGGACCACGCGACCACGGCCGGACTCACCCGCTGACCCCTCACGACCCACAAGGAAGCACGCATGTTCGCCATAGACCTGGCCGACGACGCCCAGCTCTTCCCGCTGGAGGTCTGGCACGCGGAGGAATTCCTCGCGCACATCGACCGCGGCCGGGAGTTCATCGGCCAGTTCATCGGCTTCCCCGACCGCGCCACCGACCTGGAGTCGGCCCGGCAGCTGCTGCGCACCAACGCCGAGAAGTCCGCCGCCGACGGCGCCCGCCTCTACGGCATCCGCGTCGCCGGCACCCTCGTCGGCGGGGTCCTCTTCCCCCACTTCGACGCCGCGGCCGGCAACTGCGAGGTCGGCTGCTGGATGGAGCCCGCCGGCACCGGCCGGGGCCTGGTCACCCTGGCCTGCCGGGTGCTCGTCGACTGGGCCTTCGACGTGCGCGGCATGCACCGCATCGAATGGCACGTGGCCAGCGGCAACGAGAAGAGCATCGCCGTCGCCGAGCGCCTGGGCTTCACCCGCGAAGGCGTCCTGCGGCAGAGCTACCTGCACCGGGGTGTCCGCCAGGACACCGAGATCTGGTCGCTCCTCGCCCCCGAACGGGCCGCCGCCCGCACCGCGTAGCCGCCACGGCCGCAGGCCCCGCCCGGGCCCTGCGGCCCACTCGGCCCGCCGGGCGGCGAGCGCTCTCAGGAGCCTCTCAGAAACTCCGCCTACGGTGCGCGCCATGGACACCACCAAGACCGCCTCCCCGACCGCTCCCGAGGCGGACGCCGCCGAGGACCAGCCGGCCGCCGGCACCCCGGCCGAGGCCGAGGACACCGCGGCCCCCACCACCGCCCCGGCCGCCGGGACCGACGCCCCCGCCGAAGCCCCCGCCCCGGCAGACGCCCCCGCAGACGCCCATGCCGACGAGGAGCCCGGCGAAGACCTGGACGACGACGAGGCGGACGCCTTCCCCGAGCGGCCCACCGGCGTCGGCTCCGCCGCCTCCGCCATCACCGCCGCCGGCCTCGGGCTCATCGCCCTCAGCGGCAGCTGGGTCGCCCGCGTGATCGGCGAACGCCAGACCCTCATCGGCCAGATCGAGTCGGCCAACGCCACCACCGCCAAGGAGAAGATCGCCGCCCTGTACGGCGACGCCTGGCACATGACGGCCCTCGTCAACGGCCTCCTCTCCGCCCTGGCCCTGCTGCTCGCCGCCGTCGTCCTCGCGGCCCCCGCCTTCGGCGCCCCCGGCCGGGTCCACCCCGCCTGGGTCCGCTCGGTGTCCTGGGCCGCCGTGGCCCTGGGCGTCCTCGGTGTCCTGCTCTTCGGACTCATGTACTTCGACCTCCTCGTACCCCTCCCGACGGCCGCCGAGTAGGCACCGCCTTACCCCTGCCTTAGGCCGCCCCCGCACGGCTCGAGCCCTTCTCAGGACCCCGGGGGCCCGGCCTAAGGACCCCGGGCCCGCACAGATGCGGCATGAGCCCCATGTGCCGGACCCCTCTGGGACGCGAATCTTGGATCACACCGAACGAGGTGCCCGAGAGAAGCAACCAGGGAGAACGAGATGTTCGAGTCCGAGATCGCCACCGCCCACCGCGCCGACCTCCTCCGCCAGGCCGACGAGTACCGGATCGCCCGCGAGGCCAAGAAGGCCTCCCGCACCTCGCGCGGCCAGGAACGCGAGAGGTCGGTGAGTCGCCACCGGAGCCTCTTCACCCGCGCCGCGTAACCCGCGCCACGCACCCCGTGGAATGACGCGAGATGACGAGCGCACCGACAACGACTGCCGCACGACCGGAACCGTGTGCGATGCTCAGCGGCGTGGAAACCAGATCTGTCAGCCCGGTGTTCGTCGGCCGAGCCGACGAACTGGCCGTACTCGTCGACGCCCTGGGCCGCGCGGCGGACCAGGAGCCCCAGGCCTTCCTGATCGGGGGCGAGGCCGGAGTCGGCAAGACCCGGCTGACCGAGGAGTTCCTCGGCGAGGCCACCCGCCGCGGAGCCGTGGTGGCCGTCGGAGGCTGTGTGGAGATCGGGGCGGAGGGCCTTCCCTTCGCCCCTTTCTCGACGGCCCTGCGCACCCTGCTCCGCCTGCTCCCCGGTGAACTCGCCGCCGCGGCCGCCGGCCAGGAGGACGAACTCGCCCGCATCCTCCCCGAACTCGGCGAGACGCCCCGCGGCCCCCACGACGAGGAGAGCACCGCCCGCCTCTTCGAACTGACGGCCAGGATGCTGGAACGCCTCGCCGCCGACCGCACCGTCGTCCTCGTCCTGGAGGACCTGCACTGGGCGGACACCTCCACCCGGCACCTGCTGGCCTACCTCTTCCGTACCCTCGGCCGGGGCCGGCTCGTCCTCGTCGCCACCTACCGGGCCGACGACATCCACCGCCGCCACCCGCTGCGCCCCCTGCTCGCCGAACTCGACCGGTTCCGCACTGTCCAGCGCATCGAACTGGCCCGCTTCAACCGGGGCGAGGTGCGCCGCCAGCTCGCCGGGATCCTCGCCTCGCGGCCCGACGAGGCCTTCGTCGCCTCCGTCTTCGACCGCTCCGACGGCAACGCCTTCTTCGTCGAGGAACTCGTCGCCTGCCACGAGAGCGGCTGCCGCACCGGGCTCACCGAATCCCTGCGCGATCTGCTCCTCGTCCGCGTCGAGGTCCTCCCGGACGCCGCGCAGCGCGTGGTCCGCATCGTCGCCGAAGGCGGCTCCACCATCGAATACCCGCTGCTGCGCGCCGTCGCCGGGCTCGGCGAGGACGAGCTGATCGAGGCCCTGCGCGCCGCCGTCGGCGCCAACATCCTCCTCGCCACCTCCGACGGCGACGGGTACCGCTTCCGCCACTCCCTGGTCCGCGAGGCCGTCAGCGACGACCTGCTGCCCGGCGAACGCGCCCGCGTCAACCGCCGCTACGCCGAGGCCCTGGAGGACGACGACACGCTGATCCGCGCCGACGAGCGGACGATCCGGCTGGCCAACTACTGGTACGCCGCCAACGACCCCGCCAAGGCCCTGCCCGCCGTCCTCGCCGCCTCCATCACTGCCCGGCGCCGGCACGCCTACTCCGAGCAGCTCAGCCTCCTCGAACGGGCCATGGAACTCTGGGAGAGCGCCCCCGCGGAGGTACGGGACGCACTGCGCCCCGTCGACTACACCGAGGTGTACCCGCCCTGCGGAAGCGACCCGGCCGGCACCCCGGTCTACCGCGTCGACCTGCTGGCCGAAGCCACCGTCGCCGCCCGCTACGGCGGCGAACGCGAACGGGCCCTGAAACTCACCAAACTGGCCCTGCGCATCCTCGACGAGGACGGCGGCGACCCGCTGCGCGCCGCCTGGTTCTGGACCGAGCGCTCCCGCCTCATCGCCAGCCTCGGCCGCGGCGACGGCTGGCACGAGATCGCCACCGCCCAGGAACTGGTCAAGGGCCTGCCCCCGTCCCAGGTGCACGCCGACGTCCTCGTCCGGGCCGCGGGCTGGGGCATGCTCCACAACCCGGGCCCCGGAAACCTCGCCGCCGCCGAACGGGCCGTGGAGTACGCCCGCATGGTCGGCGCCGAGGAGACCGAGCTCAACGCCCGGATCACCCGCGGCTACCTCCTGATGGAATCCGGGGACACCGCCACCGGCCTCGCCGAACTCCACGAGGTCAAGGACCGCGCCGCCGAACGCGGATTCACCGTCGTAGCGGGCCGTGCCCATATCAACATCACCTCCCAACTCGAATCACTGGGCCGGTCCCGCGAAGCCGTGGAACTGGCCGAACAAGGGGTCGAACTCGTCAGCAGGGCCCGGCTCCTGGACACCGAGGCCTGGGTCCGCGGGAACATGGCGGAGAGCCTGTACAGCCTCGGCCGCTGGGACGAGGCCGCCGAAGCGGCCCGGCGCACCCTGCACGCGGGCCACGGGGCCGCCCCCCGGGGCTCCGCCTCCGCACGCCTGGCCTACCTGGCCCTGGGCCGCGGCGAACTCAGCGAAGCCGCCGCCCAGCTCGCCGCCGCCCACGCCCACTTCGGCACCCACGACAGCCAGCCCCAGCACCGGATCCCGCTCTTCCGGCTGGCCATCGGCGTCGCCGCGGGCGAAGGCCGCATCGCCGACGTCCGCGCCGAGACGGCACAGGCCATCGCCTACGGCTTCCCGTCCGGCCAGCACCGCTACGCCTGGCCCCTCCTCCTGGCGTCCGCCACCGCCGAAGCGGACGCAAGAGGCCTGCCCGGCACCGAGGAGGGCCGGCCCGCCGCCTTGGAAGCCGTGCGCACCGCAGCCCGCACCCTGGCCACCCCGGTACCCCTGTGGACCGCCCACGCCGAGTACCTCAGGGCCGAGCTGCTGCGCGCCGAGGGCCGCGACAGCGTCGCCGACTGGACGGCCGTCGAGGCGGCCGTCAGCTCCCTGGAGCGCCCCTACCTCCTGGCCCGCGCCCGCCACCGGCTCGCCGAGGCCCTGCTGGGCTCGGGCGGGGACCGGGAGACGGCCGCCGGCCTGCTCCGCGACGCTCACGCCACCGCCGACCGGCTCGGCTCCCGACGGCTCCGCGAGGACCTGGCCCTGCTGGCCCAGCGCGCCAGGCTCCCGCTGACCCCCGACGAGGCCCGCCCGGCCGCACCGGCCCCGGACACCGACCCGGTCGAGGCCCTGGGACTCACCAGCCGCGAACGGGACGTCCTGCGCCTCGTCGCGACGGGCAGCACCAACCGTCAGATAGCGGAGGAGCTGTTCATCTCCCCGAAGACGGCCAGCGTGCACGTCTCGAACATCCTGGCCAAGCTCGGCGTCGCGAGCCGGGGAGAGGCCGCGGCCCTCGCCCACCGGCTGCGCCTGTTCACCCCCCTGGCACCGCAGCCCTAAGGAGCGTCGCCCCCGTCCGGGGCGGCCACCTCCCCGGCGTCCGGGGCGCCGCCGCCACCGGCCTGCGCGTCCGCCTCGCCGTCCGCGTCCGGCGGGCGGCTCGCGGCCGGGCGTATGAGCACCGTGCCGGAGTCCAGGTCTATCGGGCCCCGTCCCGGATCGCCGTCACCGACGTCGGTCCGGGACAGCTCCAGCCGCTTCTTCTCCTCGTCCGTGTGCCGGCGCCCTGGGTTGAACAGCTCCTCGATCATGTTGAACACCACGCCCACCATGCCTTCCGCCCCCCACCGGGGCTCCGTCGGTCACCGCACCGTCAGACTCAGGATCCTGTCGTCGCCCGCCTGCGGCGATCCGCGCCCGTCCGTCTCGCTCGTGACCAGCAGCAGTCTGTCGCCGCCGAGTGCCACCACCGTCCGCAGCCGCCCGTACTTCCCCGTCAGGAAGGCCTCCGGCTCCGCCTCCGGCACGGCCCCCTTCAGCGGGATCCGCCACAGCCGCTCGCCCTTGAGCGAGGCCATCCAGATCGAGCCCTCCGCCCAGGCGATCCCGCTCGGCGAGGCCTCGTCCGTCTTCCAGACGGCCACCGGATCCCGGAAGCCCGCCTTGCCGCCCTTCCCTTCCACCTCGGGCCAGCCGTAGTTGCCGCCCGGCTCGATGAGGTTCAGCTCGTCCCACCTGTGCTGCCCGAACTCGGACGCCCACAGCCGCTTGGCCCCGTCCCAGGCGAGGCCCTGCACATTGCGGTGCCCCCAGGAATAGACGACCGAGTCCGGCTCGGGATTCCCGTGCACCGGTTTTCCGTCGGGGGTCATCCGCAGGATCTTCCCGCCCAGCGACTTCCTGTCCTGCGCCAGCGCCGTGTTCCCCGTCTCGCCCGTCCCGGCGTAGAGCATCCCGTCCGGGCCGAAGGCGATCCGCCCGCCGTTGTGGAAGACCCCCTTGGGGATGCCCCTCAGCACGGTGTCCGGCGCGCCCAGCTGCTGCCCGGGCGGTCTCTGCTCGTCGTAGCGCATCCGGGCGATGCGGTTGTCGGACTCCGTCGTGAAGTACGCGTACACCAGCCGGTCCGAGGCGAAGTGCGGGGACAGCGCGAGCCCCAGCAGCCCGCCCTCCCCGCCGGGCGCCACCCCGGGCACCTTCCCGATCTGCGTCACCTCCCCCGAGCCCGCCCGGACCCTGCTGATCGTGCCCTTGTCCCGGGAGGCCACCAGCAGGTCCCCGCCGGGCAACGGGGCCACGCCCCAAGGGGAGTCCAGCCCCTTCGCCACCTCGCCCGTGACCTGCACGGACCCCCTGGCGGGCGGCGGCGACGCCCCCGGCGGGGCCCCCGCGGAGGCCGCCACCGACGACACCGGCGGCGAACCCCCCGCCCCGGGCGGCGCCCCGCCCGACGCGGAACAGCCCGACGCCAGCAGCGCCCCGCACCCCGCCAGCGCGAGCCCGGCCGCCACCCCCCGGCGCCGCCCGCCCCCGGCTCCGTACCGCCCCGTACCGAAACGCCCGTCCCGCACTCCGTACCGCACCGTCCCGCTCCCCTCCGGTCGCCCCTCCAGCCCTGCCCTTCACAAGACCCAACAGATCCGGCGGGTGCCCAAGTTCCACCACTCGTACACCCGATCGAGTGGTTGTCGCCGCGGTCCCCGGAGGCTCAGTCCCAGGCCCCCACCGCCGCCGGCAGCGCCGCGAACCCCGCCAGCTCCCCGGCCGTCAGCCGCACCTGCGCCGCCCGCGCGTTCTCCGCCGCCCAGCGCGCCCGCCCCGCCCCCGGCACCGGCACCACGTGCGGACCCTGCGCCAGCACCCATGCCAACGCCACCTGCGCCGCGGTGACCTCCGGCCCGTGCCGCCGGGCCACCCGCCGCAGCTCCGCCACCAGCACCTGGTTCGACGCCATGGCATGCGCCGTGAACCGCGGGTGCCGGGCCCGCACGTCCGCCTCCTCGAACCCCTGCCCCGGCGTCAGCGTCCCGGTCAGGAACCCGCTGCCCAGCGGCATCGCCGCCAGCACCCCCACCCCCCGCGCCGCACACCACGGCAGCAGCTGCCACGCCGCCTCCGGCGACCACACCGACAGCTCCGCCTGCACCGCCGTCACCGGGAACACCTGCTGCACCCGCTCCAGGTGCCGCAGCGTCGAGCGGTACCCCCGGTCCCCCCGCCGCCCCGCACCCGGCCCGGCCCCCGCGCCCAGCGCGCAGAACCCCAGCGCCCGCACCTTCCCCGCCTGCACCAGCTCCGCCATGGCCCCCCAGGTCTCCTCCACCGGGACCTCCGGGTCCACCCGGTGCAGCTGGTACAGGTCGATGACGTCCGTCCTCAGCCGCCGCAGCGAGGCGTCGCACGCCCGCCGCACGTACTCCGGCCGCCCGTCGGCCACCACGTGCCCCTCGCCGGCCCGCAGCCCCACCTTGGCCGACACGAAGGCCTCGGCCCGCCGTTCCCGCAGCACCCGCCCCACCGCCAGCTCGTTGGTGAACGGCCCGTACAGGTCGGCCGTGTCCAGCAGGTTCGCCCCCAGGTCCAGCGCCGTGTGCAGGGTCCGCAGCGACTCCTCGCCCCGGCGGCGCGACGGCGCGTAGGCCCAGCTCATCGGCATGCAGCCGAGCCCGATGGCCCCCACCGTCAGCGGCCCCGACCCGATCGACCTGCGCTCCACCCCTGCCTCCCCCCTCCCGGCCCTGTCCCGGTCCGGCCCTCAAACTAACGGCTTGATCACGTTCCCTTCGCATAGCCTCGGGATCATGACTGCAACGACCGCCGAGGTCTGGCTCCCGTTCCCGCCCGGGGAGATCGACGGCCTCCCCGACTCCTTCCGCTACCGGCAGTGGGACGGTGAGGAGGAGTTCCCGGCCGACCCGGCCGCCTGCGTCTTCTACGTCACCCCGTACATGAAGTCCCAGGCCGTCACCCTGCGGCCGCTCCCGGCCATGCCCGCCCTGCGCGTCGTGCAGACCCTCACCGCCGGCATCGACCACGTCCTGCCCGGCCTCGGCCACCTGCGCCCCGGCGTCCGGCTGTGCAACGCGCGCGGCGTCCACGAGGCCAGCACCGCCGAACTCGCCCTGACCCTCACCCTCGCCTCCCTGCGCGGCATCCCCGGCATGGTGCGCGGCCAGGACCGCGAGGAGTGGCGCGGCGGCTTCTACGAGGCCCTGGCCGACAAGTCCGTCCTGATCGTCGGCTACGGCGCGATCGGCGCGGCCATCGAGGACCGGCTCCTGCCCTTCGAGTGCGGGCGGATCACCCGCGTCGCCCGTTCCGCCCGCACCGCCCCGCACGGGCCGGTGCACGCCCTCGGCGACCTCCCGGGCCTCCTCCCGGACGCAGACGTGGTCATCCTCTCCACCCCGCTGACCGAGGACACCCGGGGCCTGGCGGGAGCCGCCTTCCTCGGCCGGATGAAGGACGGAGCCCTGCTGGTGAACGTCTCGCGCGGGCCCGTCGCCGACACCAAGGCCCTGCTGGCCGAACTGGAGTCCGGCCGGCTGCGCGCCGCCCTCGACGTCACCGACCCGGAACCGCTGCCCCCGGGCCACCCGCTGTGGCACGCCCCGAACGTCCTGATCACGCCTCACGTGGGCGGCAGCAGCTCGGCGTTCGAGCCCCGGGCGAAGCGGCTGGTGGCCCGCCAGCTCACCCGGTTCGCCGCCGGGGAGCCGGTCGAGAACACCGTTCTGATCACCGGCTGAACCAGAGCGCACACTCTCCGCGTCCATACGTATGCGAGCAGTTGCCGCACGGCTCCCGGTGGTAACGGAGAGTAGAGAAGCTATGTCGCTGAGTGACGAAAGTGGTGTATCGTCCGGAAGAAGGGGCTGCGCCACGTACGTCTGGCGCTGGGGAGTGATCGGACACTTTGGGGGGCGACGGGCGATGCACGGCCAATGGACGAAGGATCCGATGCGGCAGAGCCGCCGGAGGCGACGGTGCCGAGACTGGACTGCGCCGGAAGCAGCCGGCGAGGGGGACCGGTGAGCGCCCCGGGGGCGGCGCTCCTGACCCGGCCGCCGGTCACCGGCGGCGGAGGCAGGGGTCCGGGGGGCCAACTGCTCCTCGCGCTGGTCAGCGGCGGCTACGCCGTCGGGGCCGCCCTCGGCTGGGGCTCGGAAGAACTCGCCAAGGTCATGGGCGACTTCGGGCTCAGTACCGCCGGTCTGCTGGCCGCCGTCTCCTGCTTCCACTACGCCCGCGCGATCGACCGGCGCGAACGCCCCGCCTGGCTGATGTTCGCGTTCTCCTCGCTCATGGGGGCCCTGGGCAACGGCGTCTGGGGCTGGTACGAGGTGGTCCTCGACCAGAAGGTGCCCGAGCCCTCGCTCGCGGACTTCGCCTTCCTCTGCTTCGCCCCGCCCGCCATCGTGGGCCTGCTCGTCCTCGCCAAACGCCCGGTCACCCGCGCCGGATGGGTCTGCCTCGCGCTCGACTCCTGGCTCATCGGCGGCTCGCTGCTGACCCTCTCCTGGAGCCTGGCCCTCGCCAACGCCGCCCGCACCGCCCAGTCCGGGGCCCCCGGCAGCGTCCCGCGCGCCGCGCTCTCCCTCGCCTACCCGCTCCTCGACATCGCGCTCGTCTCGATGGTGCTGGTCCTGCACTTCCGGCGCTCGGCCAACAACCGGTCCGCGATCAACACGGCCATCGCGGCCCTCGCGCTGACCGTCCTGAGCGACGCCCTGTTCACCTCGCCGCTGCTCAACACCACCTACCGCTCGGGGGAAATCCTCGACGCCGGCTGGTTCGCGGGCTCCCTCCTGCTGGCCTACGCCCCCTGGGCCGCGGGCCGCCGCCCGGAACCGCTCCCGCGCCCCGTCCCCCCGCGCCCCGTCCCCCGCGCGCCGACCGGCCGCACAGCCGCCCCATCACCGGCTCCCTCCCGGCCCTCACCCCGTACCTCGCGGCCGCGGTGTGCACCCTGGGCATCCTCTACAACGTGGTGGACGGACGGAAGGTCGACCGGGTGGTGGTCTTCACCGGTTGCACGGTCGTCCTGGCCCTCGTCGTCCGGCAGGGCATCATGCTCCTCGACAACATCGCCCTGACCCAGGAACTGGCCCAGAAGGAGAACCACTTCCGCTCCCTGGTCCAGGGCTCCAGCGACGTCATCATGATCGCCGCGCCCACCGGGACCCTGCGCTACGTCAGCCCCGCCGCCGCCGGGGTCTACGGCCGCGAGGCGGAGGAGCTGGTCGGCACCGAACTGGCCGCCCTGATCCACCCCGACGACCTCGGCCGCGTGGTCCACGAGGTGCGCCGTTTCCTGGCCGCCCCGCCCGCCGAGGAGCCCACCACCCGCATCGAATGCCGGTTCAAATCCGGCGGCGGGGAATGGCTCAACGTGGAGTCCACCGTCAACCGGCACCAGGGCGGACTCATCCTCAACAGCCGGGACGTCACCGAGCGGGTCCGCCTCCAGGCGCAGCTCCAGCACAGCGCCGAGCACGACCCGCTCACCGACCTGCCCAACCGGGCGCTGTTCACCCGCCGCGTCCGCCAGGCGCTGACCGGCCGCCGCGCGGGCGACCACAGCACCGCCGTGCTCTTCATCGACCTCGACGGCTTCAAGGCCGTCAACGACACCATCGGCCACCAGGCGGGCGACGAACTGCTCGTCGAGGCCGCCCGCCGCCTCCAGGACGCCGTCCGGGCCGGGGACACCGCCGCCCGGCTCGGCGGGGACGAGTTCGCCGCCCTCATTCTCGGCGACGGCAGCCGCGACCGCAGCGCCCGCGAGCACCAGGTCCACGAGATCGCCGACCGGCTGCGCGCCACCCTCTCCCAGCCCTACCGCATCGCCGGCAGTGAGGTCCGGGTCGCCGCCAGCATCGGCGTGGCCTTCGCCGACCCCGGCATCACCCCTTCGGACCTGATGCGCAACGCCGACCTCGCGATGTACCGGGCCAAGGCCGGCGGCAAGGACCGCGTCGAGCTGTACGTGCCGCAGATGCAGGCCGAGGTCGTCCGCAAGGCGGAGCTGGCCGGAAAGCTCCGCACCGCGCTGCACGAGGGCGAGTTCGCCCTGCTGCACCAGCCCGTGGTCTGCCTGGCCGGCGGCGAGGTCTCCGCGGTGGCCGCGCAGGCCCGCTGGCGCTCCGCCCAGGGGATCCTCTTCACCCCGTCCGAGTTCCTCCGCGTGGCCGAACACAGCGAGGGCGGGCCGGCTGGCGGGGCCGACCCCTCCCGCGCCGCCGAGCTGAGCCGATGGCTCCTCGAGGAGGCGGTGGCCGAGGCCGCCGAGCGCCATCTCGCGGGACACGACGTGCCAGTGGTCGTACGGATGACCGCGCAGCGGCTCCTCGACCGCTCGGTGCCCGGCGGCTCCGTGGAGGCCCTGCTCGGCCGGCACGGGCTGCCCTCCGGGGGCCTCGTACTCGAACTGGCCGCCTCCGACCCCAGAGTCCCCTTCGACGAGCTGGAACGCCGCCTGACGGCCCTGCACCGGCTGGGCGTACGGATCGCCCTCGACGGCTTCGGCAGCGGCTACGCGGCCATCAGCGCCCTCCGCAGGCTCCCGGTGGACCTGCTCAAGCTGGACCGGGGCCTCGTCGAGGGCGTCGTCGAGTCCGCCCGCCTGCACAAGATCACCGCAGGATTGTTGCGTATCGCAAACGATCTGGGCATGCAGTCCGTGGCCGACGGGGTGGACCTCCCCGAGCAGGTGGCGGCCCTGCGCGCCATGGGCTGCACCCACGGACAGGGAATGGCGTTTTCCGGCCCCCTCGACGAATACAGGCTGCGCCGCGCGCTCGTGAGAGGTACGTTCCCAGTACCGGGCGGTACGGCCCAGCCCGCCTTGGCCGGAGGGTCGTCCGGTGGCTCGATGGTCATCCGTAGAGGCTCAAATAATGAGACGCCCGTCCCACCCGCTTGACATCGACCTCCCGCCGGAGGGAGGGTCAATGCCATGCGCACCCGAATTCTCGTACTTGGAAAGCGCGTCGGCTGAAGCCGGGACCTGCATGTCCCCGCTCCACACCGCCGACGCGCTCCCCTCGCTTGCCACCTGGCACGAGGGGTTTTTTGTTGCACTGGCACACGCACCCGGACGAGAACCGGGGCACCCCCGCTCCTCGTAAAACCCTCAGCTTCGAGAAGAGAATGCCGATGACCGAGCAGGCCTCCGGGGCCCACCATCCGCAGCCGCGGCCCCGTACGGGTGGGCACCAGCCCACCGCAGTTGAGCACGTCACGGGCGCGCAGTCCCTCATCCGCTCTCTCGAAGAGGTGGGGTGCGACACCGTCTTCGGCATCCCGGGCGGCTGCATCCTCCCGGCCTACGACCCGATGATGGACAGCAAGAAGGTCCGTCACATCCTGGTCCGCCACGAGCAGGGGGCCGGCCACGCCGCCACCGGCTACGCGCAGGCCACCGGCAAGGTCGGCGTCTGCATGGCCACCTCCGGCCCGGGCGCCACCAACCTGGTCACTCCGATCGCGGACGCCCACATGGACTCCGTCCCGCTCGTCGCGATCACCGGCCAGGTCTCCTCCAAGGCGATCGGCACCGACGCCTTCCAGGAGGCGGACATCGTCGGCATCACGATGCCGATCACCAAGCACAACTTCCTGGTCACCAAGGCCGAGGACATCGCCAAGACCATCGCCGAGGCCTTCCACATCGCCTCCACCGGCCGCCCCGGCCCGGTCCTGGTCGACATCGCCAAGGACGCCCTCCAGGCCAAGACCACCTTCTCCTGGCCGCCGGCCCTGGACCTGCCCGGCTACCGGCCGGTCACCAAGCCGCACGCCAAGCAGATCCGTGAGGCCGCCAAGCTCATCGTCCAGGCCAAGCGCCCGGTCCTGTACGTCGGCGGCGGCGTCATGAAGTCCGGTGCCACGGCGGAGCTGAAGGTCCTCGCCGAGCTGACCGGCGTCCCGGTCTGCACCACCCTGATGGCCCTGGGCTCCTTCCCCGACAGCCACCCGCTGCACGTGGGCATGCCGGGCATGCACGGCTCCGTCACGGGCGTCACCGCGCTCCAGAAGTCGGACCTGCTGATCGCCCTCGGCACCCGCTTCGACGACCGCGTCACCGGCAAGCTGGACAGCTTCGCCCCCTTCGCCAAGGTCATCCACGCGGACATCGACCCGGCCGAGATCGGCAAGAACCGCGAGGTCGACGTCCCGATCGTGGGCGACGCCCGCGAGGTCATCGCCGACCTCATCCAGGCGGTCCAGGCCGAGCACAACGACGGCCACACCGGCGACTACACCGCCTGGTGGAAGGACCTCAACCGCTGGCGCGAGACCTACCCCCTGGGCTACGACCTGCCCGAGGACGGCTCGCTCTCCCCGCAGCAGGTCATCGAGCGCATCGGCGAGCTCGCCCCGCAGGGCACGATCTTCACGGCCGGCGTCGGCCAGCACCAGATGTGGGCCTCCCACTTCGTGAAGTACGAGGAGCCCCGCACCTGGCTGAACTCCGGCGGCGCCGGAACCATGGGCTACGCGGTCCCCGCCGCGATGGGCGCCAAGGTCGGCATGCCGGACCGCACGGTCTGGGCGATCGACGGCGACGGCTGCTTCCAGATGACCAATCAGGAACTGGCCACCTGCGCGCTGAACAACATCCCGATCAAGGTCGCCATCATCAACAACGGCGCCCTCGGCATGGTGCGCCAGTGGCAGACGCTCTTCTACAACCAGCGCTACTCCAACACCGTCCTGCACGGTGACGAGACCGGCCACGACACGGTGGGCTCCCAGCTCGGCGAGTCCGTCGCCCCCCGCCAGGGCACCCGCGTCCCGGACTTCGTCAAGCTGTCCGAAGCCATGGGCTGCGTCGCGCTGCGCTGCGAGGACCCGGCCGACCTGGACAAGGTCATCGCCGAGGCGAACGCGATCAACGACCGCACGGTCGTGGTCGACTTCATCGTCCACGAGGACGCCATGGTCTGGCCGATGGTCGCCGCCGGCACCTCCAACGACGAGGTCATGGCAGCCCGGGGCGTCCGCCCCGACTTCGGCGACAACGAAGACGACTGAGCCGAGAGAGCCTGAGAGAGAGAACGACTCACATGTCCAAGCACACGCTCTCGGTCCTGGTCGAGAACACCCCCGGCATCCTCGCCCGGATCGCCGCGCTGTTCTCCCGCCGCGGGTTCAACATCGACTCGCTCGCGGTCGGTGTCACCGAGCACCCCGACATCTCCCGCATCACCATCGTCGTGAACGTGGAGGACCTCCCGCTGGAGCAGGTGACCAAGCAGCTCAACAAGCTGGTCAACGTGCTCAAGATCGTCGAGCTGGAGCCGTCGAACGCCATCGAACGCGAACTCGTTCTGGTGAAGGTCCGCGCCGACAACGAGACGCGCTCGCAGATCGTCGAGATCGTCCAGCTGTTCCGCGCCAAGACCGTGGACGTCTCCCCGGAGGCCGTCACCATCGAGGCCACCGGCGGCAGCGACAAGCTCAGCGCCATGCTCAAGATGCTGGAGCCCTTCGGCATCAAGGAACTGGTGCAGTCCGGCACCATCGCCATAGGGCGCGGCGGCCGGTCCATCACGGACCGCAGCCTGCGCTCCCTCGAGCGCAGCGCCTGACGGGCGCGGCACGCGCCTGACGCCACGCCTGGACCGGGCGGGACACGCCCGGTTCGCATGGCGAGACCGACAAACTCTTATTCCGTTCCCCGCCGTACGGTGGGTGCAACATCAGCGCACCAAGGAGATATCCCAGTGGCCGAGCTGTTCTACGAGAACGACGCCGACCTGTCCATCATCCAGGGCCGCAAGGTCGCGGTCATCGGTTACGGCAGCCAGGGCCACGCCCACGCGCTGTCGCTCCGTGACTCCGGCGTCGACGTCGTCGTCGGCCTCAAGGAAGGCTCGAAGTCCAAGGCCAAGGCCGAGGAGCAGGGCCTGAAGGTCCTCCCCGTGGCCGAGGCCGCCGAGTGGGCGAACGTCATCATGATCCTGACCCCGGACCCGCTCCAGGCCGAGATCTACGAGGAGTCCATCAAGCAGCACCTGCAGGAGGGCGACGCGCTCTTCTTCGGTCACGGCTTCAACGTCCGCTACGGCTTCATCAAGCCCCCGGCCAACGTGGACGTCGCCCTGGTCGCCCCGAAGGGCCCGGGCCACCTGGTCCGCCGCCAGTACGAGGAGGGCCGCGGCGTTCCGTGCATCGCCGCCGTCGAGCAGGACTTCTCGGGCAACGCCTTCGCCCTGGCCCTGTCGTACGCGGCCGGCATCGGCGGCACCCGCGCCGGCGTCATCAAGACCACCTTCACCGAGGAGACCGAGACCGACCTGTTCGGTGAGCAGGCCGTCCTCTGCGGTGGCGCCTCCGCCCTGGTCAAGGCCGGTTTCGAGACCCTGACCGAGGCCGGTTACCAGCCGGAGATCGCGTACTTCGAGTGCCTGCACGAGCTGAAGCTCATCGTGGACCTCATGTACGAGGGCGGCCTGGAGAAGATGCGCTGGTCGGTCTCCGAGACCGCCGAGTGGGGCGACTACATCACCGGCCCCCGCGTCATCACCGAGGCCACCAAGGCCGAGATGAAGAAGGTCCTCGCCGAGATCCAGAGCGGCAAGTTCGCCGAGGAGTGGATGGCGGAGTACAAGGCCGGCCTGCCGAAGTACAACGAGTACAAGAAGGCGGACTCCGAGCACCTGCTCGAGACCACCGGCAAGAAGCTGCGCAAGCTGATGAGCTGGGTCGACAGCGACGAGAGCTGATCTCGCGCACGGCGGGGCCGGGACACTTCAGTCCCGGCCCCGCCGCGCTTCCGCCCCGGACGGCCCCTCCGTCGTGGCCCGGCCGGAAAAATCGACGGAATGGAGACCTCGGACCGTGCAGCTTGTCCACCTCGGCCAATCACGGACGGGTGATCCTTCCGTACAGGCGGAGTTCCGCGCCGGAACCGCCACTACACTGCTCAACACAACGCGTCAGGCCCACAGTGTCGTGCGTCTTCCACGCGGCTACCCCCTCCACCGCATGCGGCCGTCGGGACGGCCGTCCGCACTGGACTTGTGAGGACCCACGTGAGCTCGAAACCTGTCGTACTCATCGCCGAAGAGCTGTCGCCCGCCACGGTGGACGCGCTCGGTCCGGACTTCGAGATCCGGCACGTCAACGGCGCCGACCGCGCTGAGCTGCTGCCCGCGATCGTCGACGTCGACGCCATTCTGGTCCGCTCCGCCACCAAGGTGGACGCCGAGGCCATCGCCGCCGCCAAGAAGCTGAAGGTCGTCGCCCGCGCCGGTGTGGGCCTCGACAACGTGGACGTCTCCGCCGCCACCAAGGCCGGCGTGATGGTCGTGAACGCCCCAACCTCCAACATCGTCACCGCCGCCGAGCTCGCCTGCGGCCTGCTCGTCGCCACCGCCCGCAACATCGCGCAGGCCAACACCGCGCTGAAGAACGGCGAGTGGAAGCGCAACAAGTACACGGGCGTCGAGCTCAGCGAGAAGACCCTCGGCGTCGTCGGCCTCGGCCGCATCGGCGTCCTGGTGGCCCAGCGCATGTCGGCGTTCGGCATGAAGGTCGTCGCGTACGACCCCTACGTGCAGCCCGCCCGCGCCGCCCAGATGGGCGTCAAGATGCTGACGCTGGACGAGCTCCTCGAGGTCGCCGACTTCATCACCGTGCACCTGCCCAAGACCCCCGAGACCATCGGTCTCATCGGGGACGAGGCCCTGCACAAGGTCAAGCCGTCCGTCCGCATCGTCAACGCCGCCCGCGGCGGGATCGTGGACGAGGCCGCGCTGTACGCGGCCCTCAAGGAGGGCCGCGTCGCCGGCGCCGGCCTCGACGTGTACGCGAAGGAGCCCTGCACGGACTCCCCGCTCTTCGAGCTCGACCAGGTCGTCTGCACCCCGCACCTCGGCGCGTCCACGGACGAGGCCCAGGAGAAGGCCGGCATCTCGGTCGCCAAGTCGGTGCGCCTGGCCCTCGCCGGCGAGCTCGTACCGGACGCCGTCAACGTCCAGGGCGGTGTCATCGCCGAGGACGTGCGCCCCGGTCTGCCGCTCGCCGAGAAGCTCGGCCGCATCTTCACCGCCCTCGCGGGCGAGGTCGCGGTCCGCCTCGACGTCGAGGTCTGCGGCGAGATCACCCAGCACGACGTCAAGGTGCTCGAACTCTCCGCCCTCAAGGGTGTGTTCGAGGACGTGGTCGACGAGACGGTCTCCTACGTCAACGCCCCGCTGTTCGCGCAGGAGCGCGGTGTCGAGGTGCGCCTGACCACCAGCTCGGAGTCCCCGGACCACCGCAACGTGGTGACCGTCCGCGGCACGCTGGCGGACGGCCAGGAGGTGTCGGTCTCCGGCACGCTCGCGGGCCCGAAGCACCTCCAGAAGATCGTGGGCGTGGGCGAGTACGACGTGGACCTGGCCCTGGCCGACCACATGATCGTGCTCCGCTACACCGACCGCCCGGGCGTGGTCGGCAAGGTCGGCCTGCTGCTCGGCGAGGCCGGGCTGAACATCGCGGGCATGCAGGTGGCCCGTGCGGAGGAGGGCGGCGAGGCGCTGGTCGTCCTCACCGTCGACGCGGAGGTCCCGGTGGACGTCCTCGCGGCCATCTCCGCGGAGATCGGCGCCGCGTCGGCCCGTACGGTCAACCTCGGCTGACGGCCGGACGCTTGGTGCGGGAAGGGCCCGGAGTGCACACCCGGGCCCTTTTTCGCGCGCACTTTCTGTAGACGCTTGTATTAAACGGATGTCTTGATACCGTGACGGCATGGGACACCGTGAAGATCTGCTCGAGGGCGCCAAGAAGTGCCTCGCCGAGAAGGGGTTCGTGCGGACCACCGCGCGGGACATCGTCAGCGCCTCCGGGACCAACCTGGCGTCCATCGGCTACCACTACGGCTCCAAGGACGCCCTGCTCACCAAGGCGTTCATCGCCCTGATCGAAGAGTGGGGCGAGGGCCGGCAGGCCGGGCTCGAAGGGGCGGAGGGCTCCCTGGAGCGGCTGCGCGCCCTGTGGGACGGGGTCGTCGCCGAACACGGCGCGGCCGGGCCGGTCTGGGCGGCCAGCCTGGAGGTCGCGCTGAGCCGGGACCAGAAGCCCGAGCTCAAGTCCATGCTGGCCGCCTCGCAGCTGCAGGGGCGCCGGGGCCTGGTGTCGATGATGACCGGGATCCCCGAGGAGCGGCTCACCGATCGCGACGAGCGCACCCTCGGGGCGGTCTACCAGGCCCTGCTCAACGGCCTGATGATCCAGTGGCTGTTCGACCCGGCCAGCGCCCCGTCGGGCGAGGAGTTCACGGAGGGGCTGCGCAGGCTCGGCGAGGGGATCGCGGACGCGCAGCGGGCGGCGGGCTAGCCGTTCGCCCGCCCGCCCGGCCGCCCAGTGGCCCCTCTGTCCGTTCAGCCGTTCAGCCGTTCACCCGTTCAGCCGGGCGGTCTTGAGGGCCATGTGGAGCAGCAGCCGGTCCTCGCCGGCGTCCAGGTCGAGCCCGGTCAGCTGCTCCACCCGGCCCAGCCGGTAGTACAGGGTCTGGCGGTGGACGCCCAGCGCCGCCGCCGCCCGGCCGGCCTGTCCGGCGCAGTCGAGGAACACCTCGGCGGTGCGGGCCAGTTCCCGGTGGGCCGGGCTCAGCAGGGCCCGTGTCGCCGGGTCGTCCACGGGTCCGGCGGCCAGTGCGCCCAGCATCCGGTACGGCCCGATCCCCGCCCACTGGGCCACCGGCCCCAGCCGTGGCTCGGCGGCGGCCGCCCGTGCGGCGGCGACGGCCTGCCCCCAGGCCGCGGGCAGCTCCCCGAGCCCCTGCACGGGCTCGGACACCCCCGCGCTCACCCCGTCCACCCGCCCGGCCCCACCCGCCCCGGCGGGCTCCGCGGCCGCGGCCCTCGCGCCGGCCGCGGCGGTCCGTGCGGTCCCCGCCGCCCCGGCCTGCACCGCCGCCGCCCGCGGCAGGAGGCGGCCCAGGGCCGTCAGGGCCGGGCCCATGGCGTCCGGGGAGCGCAGCCGCAGGAGCACCGCCAGCCGGTCCCGGCCCGCCGGCCCGGCCGCCCCCGCCGCCTCGGCCGGTACGACGCACACCGCCGCCGCCCCCGGGACCGACGAGGGCGCCTCCCCGGACCACGGGGCCGCGCACACCGCCGCGTGCAGTCCCTCGGCCCCCGCACCCAGGGCCAGCCGCAGCGCGGCCACGGCCATGTCCTGCTGCCAGCCCCGCCCGGCGGTCAGCACCGCGAGGAACTCCCGGGAGAGGTCGGCGCCCGCCTTGGCCTCCTCGGCGAGCAGCACCCCGATCCGCTGGGCCACCTCCATGGCCGCCTCCAGGGCCTCCGGTGAGGGGCCCGGATCCCGGTCGAGCAGCCACACGTAGCCCTGGACGATGCCCCGGTACCGCACGGGCAGGCAGATCCGCCCCCGGAAGACCCCCGCGTCCGGCGCCGCCGGGATCCGGACGGGGCCGGTGGCGCGGGCGATGCCGAAGCCCTCGAACCAGGACCGCACCGCCGCCGTGGACTGCCGGGTCAGGATCGAACGGGTGCGCACGGGGTCCATCGCGAGGTCGTCCTCGCTGTCGTGGGCACCGAAGGCGATCAGACGGAAGTCCCGGTTCTCCAGCGTCGCCGGGGCGCCGAGCAGCGCCGAGATCTCGTCCACCAGGTCCTGGTAATCGCCCTTCACGGGCACATTCTCCCACCCCCGCGCCGCCCCTTCAGACAGATGTATGAGATCGGGGACACGGATGCGTGACAGCTGTCGATGGCCGAGGATCGGGGAGATCCATAAATTTCACGGTGGTTTTACTTGCGTATTCCCTACGGCCGCAGCACACCCCCGCGGCGCCCGTATGACCGCTTCTGCCACCCGTTGGAGGTGCCCCGTGCTGGGTCCCGCGATCCTCGCCGCTTCGCGCAGCGACAAGATGCGCCGAATCGTCTCTGCTGCCCCGGTGACCAAGCCGGTGGTCAACCGGTTCATCCCCGGTGAGACGGTCGACCAGGTCATCCCGATCGTCGAGGAGCTCACCCGCAAGGGCCTCGAGGTGACCCTCGACGTGGTCGGCGAGGACATCACCGCCGTGGAGCAGTCGTACGCCGCCCGGGACGCCTACCTGGAGCTCATCGAGCGCCTCAAGGAGCTGGGGCTGGGCGAGGCCGTCGAGATGTCGGTCAAGCTGTCGATGTTCGGCCAGGCGCTGGAGGGCGGCCACGAGCTCGCCCTGGCCAACGTCCGCCCGGTCGTCGAGGCCGCCGCCGCCATCGGCACCACCGTGACCCTGGACGCCGAGGACCACACCACCCTCGACTCGATGTTCGCCATCCACGAGGAGCTGCGCCGGGACTTCCCGCAGACCGGCTGCGTCATCCAGGCCTACCTCTTCCGCACCGAGGCCGACGCCCGCCGCCTGGCCGCCGCCGGCAGCCGCGTCCGCATCGTGAAGGGCGCGTACAAGGAGCCCGCCGAGGTCGCGTACCAGGACAAGGCCGAGATCGACAAGGCGTACGTCCGGATCATGCGGATCCTCATGGAGGGCGAGGGCTACCCCATGATCGGGTCCCACGACCCGCGCCTGATCTCCATAGCGCAGGAGCTCGCCCGGCAGGCAGGGCGCAAACTGGACGAATACGAGTTCCAGATGCTCTACGGCATCCGCAGCGAGGAGCACCTCCGGCTCGCCTCCGAGGGTCATCGAATGCGGGTCTACACGGCCTATGGCACGGACTGGTACGGCTACTTCATGCGCCGCCTCGCGGAGAAGCCGGCCAACCTGCTGTTCTTCCTCCGCTCGATGATCACCAAGAACTAGCCAAGAACCAGGTCAAGGAGTTATCGCCCCATGGATGCTGTGACCCAGGTCCCCGCGCCGGTCAACGAGCCGGTCCACTCGTACGCCCCGGGCAGCCCGGAGCGTGCGCGCCTCGAGATCCAGCTCAAGCAGCTGTCCGAGAACCCGATCGACCTTCCGATGACGATCAACGGCGTCAAGCGGATGGGTGGCGGCGAGCGCTTCGACGTCGTCCAGCCGCACGACCACAAGTCGGTCATCGGTACCTACGCCAACGCCACCGAGGCCGACGCCCAGGAGGCCGTCGACGCCGCCCTGGCCGCCGCCCCGGCCTGGCGCGCGATGTCCTTCGACGACCGCGCCGCGATCATCCTGCGCGCCGCCGAGCTGCTGGCCGGCCCCTGGCGCGAGAAGCTGGCCGCCTCCACCATGCTGGGCCAGTCGAAGACCGTGCAGCAGGCCGAGATCGACACCCCGTGCGAGCTCGTCGACTTCTGGCGCTTCAACGTCCACTTCGCCCGCCAGATCCTGGCCGAGCAGCCGACCGCGAACTCCGCCGGCGTGTGGAACCGCAGCGACCACCGTCCGCTCGAGGGCTTCGTCTACGCGATCACCCCGTTCAACTTCACGGCCATCGCAGGCAACCTGCCGACCGCCCCGGCCCTGATGGGCAACGTGGTCGTGTGGAAGCCGTCCCCCACGCAGACCCACTCCGCGGTCCTCCTCATGGAGCTCCTGGAGGCGGCCGGCCTGCCCAAGGGCGTCATCAACCTGGTGACCGGTGACGGCATCGCCGTCTCCGAGGTGGCCCTGAACCACCCCGAGCTGGCCGGCATCCACTTCACCGGCTCGACCAAGACCTTCCAGTACCTGTGGAAGACGGTCGGCAACAACATCGAGAAGTACCGCTCGTACCCGCGCCTGGTCGGCGAGACGGGCGGCAAGGACTTCGTCGTCGCGCACCCGTCCGCGGACCGCGCGATCCTGAAGACCGCCCTGACCCGCGGCTCCTTCGAGTTCCAGGGCCAGAAGTGCTCGGCCTCCTCGCGCGCCTACGTCCCGGCCTCGATCTGGAACGACGGCTTCAAGGAGCAGTTCGCGGCCGAGGTCGACGGCATCACCATGGGTGACGTCCGCGACCTGTCGAACTTCATCGGCGCGGTCATCGACGAGCGCTCCTTCGCCAAGAACAAGGCCGCGATCGACCGCGCGAAGGCCGACCCGACCTGCACGATCGTCGCGGGCGGCACGTACGACGACTCGGAGGGCTACTTCGTCCGCCCGACCGTCATCGAGTGCACCGACCCGGAGAACGAGGTCTTCACGACCGAGTACTTCGGCCCGATCCTCGCCGTGCACGTCTACGACGACGCCGACTACGACGCGATGCTGGCCCAGATGGAGAACGTCTCGGCGTACGCCCTGACCGGCTCCGTCATCGCCCAGGACCGCTACGCGGCGGCCGACACGATGGAGAAGCTCCGCTTCGCGGCGGGCAACTTCTACATCAACGACAAGTCGACCGGCGCCGTCGTCGGCCAGCAGCCCTTCGGCGGCGGCCGCGCCTCGGGTACCAACGACAAGGCGGGCGCGGCGTCCAACCTGCTCCGCTGGACCTCGACCCGCTCCATCAAGGAGACCCTGGTCCCGCCGACCGAGTACGGCTACCCCCACATGGGCTGACCCAGGCCCCCCGCTGAACCCCGCCCCCGCTCCGGTACCCCCAAGCCCGGAGCGGGGGCGGTCCCAGTTGCGGGGGCGCGGCATGGTGACGGCGGCGTGTGTGACTAGACCTCGAAGAGGACCTGGTCCAGGGACTTGCGGATCAGGTCCGGGACCTCGCAGTCGTCCGCGGGGTAGCCGACGGGGATCACCGCGAAGGCCTTCTCGTTCTCCGGGCGGCCCAGGACGTGGCTCAGGAAGCGCATCGGGCTCGGGGTGTGGATCAGGGCGGACAGGCCGGAGAGGTGGAGGGCCGTCAGGAGCATGCCGACCGCGATGCCGACCGACTCGTCCACGTAGTAGTGCTTGCGCTTGTCCCCGTCCGGGCCGAGCCAGTAGCGCTGCTGGAAGACCACGATCAGGGCCGGGGCGTCCGTCAGGTGGGTCTTCACGGCGTCGGTGCCGATGGGGCGCAGGGCCGCCAGCCATTCGTCGCCGAGGCGGCCGTCGTAGGAGATCTGCTCCTCCTGTTCGGCGGCGGCCCGGATCTGCCGGCGGATCGCGGGGTCCTTGACCAGGACGAAGGTCCACGGCTGCTGGTGGGCACCCGACGGGGCGGTGGCGGCGCAGGCGATGGCGTCGCGGACGGCCTGCTCGGGGACGGGGTCGGGGGAGAAGTGGCGCACGGTGCGCCGTTCGTCCATCCGGGCCCGCAGCTCCGCCGCGCGCGCCAGGGATTCCTGGCTCGGCATGCGCGCCGGACGGTAGGCGACGGGCCGGTAGGGCAGGCCATGGGTGGGGGTCCACTGGTGGGTCTCAGGCGACATGGGCAGATCTTCCAGCGGGGGCACTCCAGAGACCAGTGCGACGCCATGAGCCAACGCCCGTTGTGTGGCGACAGGGGGGTTATGAGTGTGGCGAACGTCGGTCGATTCATGTCCGGGAAGGCCGCTTCCACGGCCGAGCCCCGCACGGCCCGGGAGCGCTGAGGGCCGGGGGTGCCCGTCCGGGGGATCGGCTCGGCAGGCCCGCGGACGGCGGCTGGACCACCCGGCCGGCCCGGGGGTGTGGACCGCCGCCGACCTGGGCAGCGGTGTCCGGTCCGAGGTGGACCACGTACCGCGCCCGGCGGGCCCACGGCGCTGTGGGCGCCGGCCGAGGGCCTTGGGCACGGGGCTTCCGAGCCGGGTGGCGGGGTACCCCGCGCCGCGGCGCTCCCGCGTGTTTCCGGCCTTTCCCGGAGCGCTTGCCGACCCGGTGGCCGGGGCGGCCCGGTACGGACCGCCACGGCCGTGTGCGGGGCACACCGCGGGTCGGCCGGATGCGCCCGCCGGGCCGGCCCGCCTCCGGGCGGGGTCAGCTGCCCGTGATGCTCGCCGCGCCCGTCTCGATGTGGCCGGTGTAGCGGCGGGACCAGGTGCCGTCGGAGTCGGCCAGGATCGTGAAGTCGTACCAGCCCTTGTTGTAGGCCACGGCGTTGAAGTAGTCCTCGCGCGAGGAGTTCGCCGGGACCGTGTACGTCCAGGGGCCGTCGGAGCGGTAGGCGTTCGAGCGGACCGTGAAGGTGACCGGGGAGCCGGAGGCGTTGGTCATCTTGAACCAGATCGCCACCTTGCCGGTGCCCGACTCCACGGCGTAGCGGGCGGCGACCTCCAGGTCCTTGCCGGGCCTCGTGGCGTCGCCGATGAAGCGGCGCAGGAAGCGGTTCGGGCCGTACATCGAGATGTCGTACTTGCCCGAGCCGGCGCCCAGGCCGATGGAGAAGTAGTCGGTCGCGGTGGCGCCTGGGTCGACCGTGTACTGCCAGGCGGCCGTGTCCCGGTACTGGTGCGGGTGGATCGAGAAGTGCGCCGCCTGCCGGGCCTGCGGGCCCTGGTTGGTCATCGAGAACCAGGCCAGGATCTTGCCCATCGGCCCGAACTCGAAGCGGTCCAGGTTGCCGTTGACCTGGTATGGGAGGGCACGGGCCGGGCGCGTTCCGGCTTCCTGGACCGGCAGGGCGTTGTCCTGGGGGACCGGGTTGGGGAGGGGGCCGCAGGTGGACTGGCCTATGACCTTCGCCGTCGGGGGGAGGCCGGCGGGGACCCCGTACACCGGGTGGGCGAAGTCGAAGACGCCCGTCAGGTCGCCGGTCACCTTGCGGCGCCAGACGCTGATGTTGGGGCAGAGGGCGGGCGTGCCCAGGGCCGTGGTCCACGTCTCCATGAAGCGGAGCACCGAGGTGTGGTCGAAGACCTCCGAGCTGACCCAGCCGCCCCGGGTCCAGGGGGACATCACCAGCATCGGGACCCGGAAGCCCAGGCCGATCGGGACGCCGTCGATGTACTCGTCCGGGGTGCCCGGCGGGGCGACCGGCGGGGCGACGTGGTCGAAGAAGCCGTCGTTCTCGTCGTAGTTGAGGAAGAGGACCGTGGAGTCGAAGACCTCGGGGTTGGCGGCGAGCGCCCGGTAGACCAGGTCCACGAAGTGCGCGCCGTCGCCGGGCGGGGCGTACGGGTGCTCCGAGAAGGCCTCGCCGGCCACCACCCAGGACACCTGGGGCAGGGTCCCGGCGACCACGTCCGCGCGGATCGCGGCGGCGATGTCGTCGGGGGTGGAGCCGGTGACCCTGGGGACGGAGGCCATGCCCCGGTCCCACAGGGGGTCGCCGGGCTTGGCGTCGGTGAACTTCTTGAAGTAGGCCAGGCCGTTGTCCCCGTAGTTGTCCTGGGCGTTCTGGTAGACCTTCCAGCTCATCCCGGCCCGCTGGAGGGCTTCCGCGTAGGTCTCCCAGGTCAGTCCGGACTCCTCGCCGCCGTCCTTGCTGCCCGCGTCCACCTTGCCGCTCCACAGGAAGGTGCGGTTGGGGCCGGTGGCGCTGAGGGTGGAGCAGAAGTAGGCGTCGCAGACGGTGTAGTTGTCGGCGAGCCCGTAGTGGAAGGGGATGTCCGCCCGTTCGAGGTGGCCGAGGGTGTGGGTCTTGCCGACGCCGAGGACCCAGTTGTCCATCCGGCCGCCGTTCCAGGCGGCGTGCTGCGAGGTCCAGCTGTGCGGGAGGTCGCCGGTGCACTGGGCGAGGGTCTCGCTGTCGGCGCCGCCCGCCGACGGGGTGGCGGAGAGCTTCCACGGGTACTGGCGGCCGCCCCAGTTCGGCTGGTTGAACGTGCCCCAGCCGCCGGGGATGTTGCCGCAGGCGCGGTCGCCGAAGCCCCGGACGCCCTTGAGGGTGCCGAAGTAGTGGTCGAAGCTGCGGTTCTCCTGCATCAGGATCACCACGTGCTTCACATCGGTGATGGTGCCCGTCGCGGCGGCCGCGGCCGCCGTCGTGGGCAGGGCGGCGGGCAGGGCCGCCCCTGCCACGAGCCCGGCGCCGATCCCCACGAAACCCCTGCGGCTGATGGGTGTCACTGGCTGCTCGCCTCCAACTCGGGTGCCCCGCTGGCACATCGTCGGCAAGCGTGGCGGCGGCCGCCGCAAAGGTCTACAGCCGTGCGGTAAGAAAACGGTGAACATCCGGGTGGCCGGAATCAACCGGCCG
The DNA here is from genome assembly GCF_002028425.1 of Streptomyces katrae. Lineage (GTDB taxonomy): Bacteria > Actinomycetota > Actinomycetes > Streptomycetales > Streptomycetaceae > Streptomyces > Streptomyces katrae_A. The sequence continues at coordinate 5,458,767 of NZ_CP020042.1, forward strand.
TGCGCACCAGCATCTTGCCCAGGTTCTCCCCGCGCAGCATGCCCAGGAACGCCTCCACCGTGTGGTCGAAGCCCTGGACAACGGTGGTGTCGGTGCCGATCCGGCCGCTGCGCAGGTGCGGGACCAGGAAGTCCTCCAGCTCATCCTGCAGATTGGTGTGGTTTCGAACCAATACGCCTTCCAGGCGCAGGGACTTGTGCACCACCTCGAAGAGGTTGCGGGGCGCGGCCGGTGAGCGGTCGCCGTTGTACATCGAGATCGCGCCGACCCAGGCGATCCGCCCGTACTCGCGCAGCGAGTCGATCGCGCCCTCCAGGTGCTCCCCGCCCACGTTGTCCACGTAGACGTCGATCCCGTCCGGGGCGGCCTGTGCCAGCTGCTCGCCGACCGGGCCGTCGTGGTAGTCGAAGGCGGCGTCGAAGCCGAGGGCCCCGGTGAGGTGGGCGACCTTCGCCGCCGAGCCCGCGCTGCCGATGATCCGGCGGGCGCCGAGCAGCCGGGCGATGTGCCCGGTGGCGGTGCCGACGCCGCCGGCCGCGGCGGAGACGAAGAGGTCCTCGCCCTCCCGCAGGGCCGCCGTCCGGGTGAGGGCGGCGTAGGCGGTCAGGCCGGTGCCGCCCAGGATCGACAGGTAGGCCTCCAGCGGGACGCCCTCGTGGCCGCGGAGTTTGCGGGTGCCGTCCGCGCCCAGGGTGACCAGGGAGTGGGTGCGCCAGCCGGCGCGGTGGAAGACCAGGTCGCCCTCCTCCAGGCCCGGGTCGCGGGAGGCGAGCACCCGCCCCACCGACCGGCCCTCCAGCGGGGCGTTCAGCTCGAAGCCGCCCTCGCCCCCGTCCATCAGCCCCCGGTGGTACGGGTCCACCGACAGCAGCAGGTTCTCCACCAGCGCGGTGCCGGGGGCGGGTTGGGGGACGGGGGAGGACACGTGGGCGAAGTCGGAGGCGACCGGGAAACCGGTCGGGCGGGCGATCTGGTGCACGGCGTAAGCGGTGTCGGCGTTCATGACGACGACGGTAGGAAGGAATCCCCGGGCCGGGCAGGGGGTTGCCCTCATGGAAGCCGCACACCCATGAACGCGGCTCATACACCGAGGTGGGAACCCCGTGACCGAGCTCGCCCCGCAGGAACTCCGGGTGCTGGTCGCCGTCGCCGAGACGGGCGGTTTCTCCGCCGCGGCGGGCCGGCTCGGCATCAGCCAGTCGGCCGTCTCGCATTCGGTGCGCGGCAGCGAGGGCAAGGTCGGGGCGGTGCTCTTCGAGCGCGGGCGCGCCGGCGCCCGCCCCACCCCCGCGGGGGAGCGGGCCGTGGCCCTGGGCCGGCGCATCCTTCGGCTGTACGAGGTGCTGGGCGCGGAGGCCCGCGCCGCCGGGCGGGCCGCCTCCGGCGGGGGCGCGGCGGACGGGGCCCTGGAGGGGGCCCTGCGCATCGCGGCCTTCCGCAGCGCGGCCCTGCACCTGCTGCCGCCCGCGCTGGAGCGCCTTGCCGCCCTGCACCCGGGGATCCGGCCCGAGGTGCGGGTGGTGCGCGAGCTCGGCGCCGGGACGGCCGGCGAGGTGGCCGCCGGCCGGGCGGACCTCGGCATCGCCACGCTGGGTGCGCCCGGCGACGTCCCGCCCGGGCTGCTGACCGGGGTGCTCACCCGGGAGGCGTACGCGCTGGTGCACCCCGCCGGGCATCCGGACCCGAAGGCACTGCCGCTGCTGGACTGGGACGAGAACTGCGGCTCCTACACCCGGCGGTGGTGGGCGGCGCAGGACTGGATCCCGGCGGCCACGGTCAAGGCCGAGGACGACGCCATGGTGCTGACGATGGTCGGCCGGGGCCTGGGGATGGCGATCATGCCCGAGCTGTCGCTGCGGGAGGCCACGGACGCGGTCGACATCGCCCCCCTGGGGCCCCAGGGGCCGGTGAGGAAGGTGGGATACGTCACCACACCGGAATCGGCGTCCACCCTCGCCGTCAGGGCTCTGATCAGGGAACTCAGGGCTGAATCGGACTGAAAGCGGAGTGCTCTGAGGGGCCTTCCGAGGGGTTTCGCATCTCAGATACTAGGAAGTCCGAGTAATTGCGGAGACATACAGCCGCGACTGCCCTAGCTTTGTAGGAGCCGAACGCCTCGCATATCAGCGAATGGCGGTCGTGAGCGCGCGCCCCTGGCAGGCAACCCCTGCGGCGCACGGCTCCCCGCCTCTTCCGGCGCCTTGAAGGAACCCCTCATCCGTGGCCCCGCCACGCCGTGATCTCAAGGAGTCGATCACCATGACCCCCAGCACCGCCGCCTCCCGCCGCGTCCGCCACTCCTCCCCGGCCGACGACGAGCGCAAGAACGCCGCGGCCGCCCTGCAGCGTGCCCTCGACCGCCGTGACAACGGCGGCTCCACCGGCCACTGACCGGCGCCTCCCTGACCCAGCCCCCCGGCACCTCCCGGCCGGGCGACGACGACATGTCGCGTTCTGATTGGTCCACATGATGGACGCGATATGTCTGAGGGCTGGGACACGGAGTACGGTTCCGACATGTCGACCAGCATCAATCTCGCAGTGATCCCCGGTGATGGCATCGGCCAGGAAGTCGTGGCTCAGGGCCTCAAGGTCCTTACCGCGGTCCTGCCCCAGGATGTGAAGCTGGAGACCAAGGAATACGACCTCGGCGCGCAGCGGTGGCACCGCACCGGTGAGACCCTCCCGGACGCCGAGCTCGAAGCGCTCAAGCACCACGACGCGATCCTCCTGGGTGCCATCGGCGACCCGTCGGTCCCCTCCGGCGTCCTGGAGCGCGGTCTGCTGCTGAAGCTCCGCTTCGCCTTCGACCACTTCATCAACCTGCGCCCCTCGAAGCTCTTCCCGAACACGGCCACCCCGCTGGCCGGCCGCCCGGACATCGACTTCGTCGTCGTCCGCGAGGGCACCGAGGGCCCGTACACCGGCAACGGCGGCAGCCTGCGCACCGGCACCCCGGCCGAGGTCGCCACCGAGGTCAGCGTCAACACCGCGTACGGCGTGGAGCGCGTGGTCCGGGACGCGTACGAGCGGGCCAACTCCCGTCCGCGCAAGAAGCTGACGCTGGTGCACAAGAACAACGTCCTCGTGTACGCGGGCCACATGTGGAAGAACATCTTCGACAAGGTCGGCCAGGAGTACCCCGAGGTCACCACCGACTACCTGCACGTCGACGCCGCGACGATCTTCTTCGTCACCCAGCCCGAGCGCTTCGACGTCATCGTCACGGACAACCTCTTCGGTGACATCCTCACCGACCTGGCCGCCGCCGTCACCGGCGGGATCGGCCTGGCCGCCTCCGGGAACATCAACCCGACCGGCGCCTTCCCGTCGATGTTCGAGCCCGTCCACGGCTCGGCCCCGGACATCGCGGGCACCGGCAAGGCCGACCCGACCGCGACGATCCTGTCCGTCGCCCTCCTGCTGCGCCACCTCGGCTACGAGGAGCAGGCCGTGCGCATCGAGGAGGCCGTCTCGGCCGACCTCGCCGAGCGTGACGGGACCTTCCGCTCCACCGACGCGATCGGCGACGCCCTCGCCGCGCGAGTAGCCGGCTGACCCGGCAGCTCCACCCAGGAAGCCGCCGGGTACGCACCATCACCCGGCGGCTTCTCCTGCACGGCCCCGGGTGCCACCATCTCCCGTGGGCCGCATCACCCCGTTTCACCGAAGACCCCGCGCGCGCGATAATCGAACGCGAGGCCGCGGTAAACGGGGAAGCTCGGACGTCCTGGTACGCATGAGCGCGGTCCGCCATACACAACGGTGAAGGACAAGCACTCATGACGACGCCCACGATCGAGCTCAAGCCCTCCTCCAACCCGCTGTCCGACGCGGAGCGAGAGGCGATCCTGGCCAGCCCCGGCTTCGGCCGCCACTTCACCGATCACATGGTGACGATCAAGTGGACCGAGGGTCGTGGCTGGCACGACGCCGAGCTGGTTCCGTACGCGCCGCTGTCGATCGACCCGGCCAACATGACGCTGCACTACGCGCAGACGATCTTCGAGGGGCTCAAGGCCTACCGTCAGCCCGACGGCACCGTCGCCACCTTCCGCCCCCAGGCCAACGCCGAGCGCTTCCAGGCCTCCGCCCGCCGCATGGCCATGCCGGAGCTGCCGACCGAGCTGTTCATCGAGGCCTGCGACGCGCTGATCAAGCAGGACAGCGCCTGGGTGCCGAACTCCGGCGAGGCCTCCCTGTACCTGCGGCCCTTCATGTTCGCGTCCGAGGTCGGCCTGGGCGTCCGCCCGGCCAACGAGTTCCTGTTCATGGTCATCGCCTCGCCCGCCGGCGCCTACTTCCCCGGTGGCGTCAAGCCCGTCTCCGTCTGGCTGTCCGAGGAGTACGTCCGCGCCGTCAAGGGCGGCACCGGCGCCGCCAAGACCGGCGGCAACTACGCGGCCTCCCTCGTCGCCCAGGCCCAGGCCGCCTCGCACGGCTGCGACCAGGTCGTCTGGCTGGACGCCGTCGAGCACCGCTGGATCGAGGAGATGGGCGGCATGAACCTGTACTTCGTGTACGGCGACCGCATCGTCACCCCGGAGCTGACCGGCTCGCTCCTCCCCGGCATCACCCGCGACTCGCTCCTCACCATCGCCCGCGACCTCGGCTACACCGCCGAGGAGGGCCGCATCTCCACCGAGGACTGGAAGCGCGACAACGAGAACGGCACCCTCACCGAGGTGTTCGCCTGCGGTACGGCGGCCGTCATCACCCCGGTCGGCTCCGTCAAGTCCGAGCGCGCCAACTGGACCCAGGGCGACGGCGAGCCCGGCGAGGTCACCATGAAGCTCCGCAAGGCGCTGCTCGACCTCCAGACCGGCCACCGCGCCGACACCCACGGCTGGATGCACCCGCTCGGCTAGGGCGCACCCCCCCCGAACGGCCGAAGGCCCCCGCGCATCGAGCGCGGGGGCCTTCGGCCGTTACGGGCGGGAGGGGGAGGAGCGGGTCAGTGCTCCTGCTCCTGCTCGCCGTCCTTCTTCTTCGTGCGGCCCTGGACCGGTCCGTCCGGTCCGGTCATCGCCAGCAGGCCGTCGCCGACCATGTAGGCCAGGCCCGCGATCCCCCTGACGATCTTCGCCGCCACATACGCGACCTCTTCCACGACGCCTCCCCGTGCCGTTCGTCGTGGCGGTCCCTCTACGCTTCGACCGCCACCGCTGCCTTCTCCGCCGGCTCGGCGGCCGCGGCCGCCTGCGGCCGGACGGTCAGTGCGATGTAGACCGCGCCGCCGACCAGCCCCGACAGGATGAAACTACAGTCCACCCCGCCGGTGAGGGCCAGCAGCGGGCCCTCGTACACCGGGGTCGACACGGCGGCCAGTCCCACCACCGCGCCGGCCGCCCAGGCGGCGGTGGCGCGGAGGTTCCAGCCCCCGCTGTACCAGTAGACGCCGCCACGGGCCCGACGGTTGAACACCTGGAGCGCGTCGGCGTCGTACTCCCCGCGGCAGCGCACGTAACCGATCAGGGTGATCACGGCCCACGGGGTGCCGATCGCGGTCAGCAGCAGGACGAACGAGGTCATCGCCGACTGGACGTTCCACTCGAAGGAGCCGAAGAAGACGAAGGCGGTCGCGACGGCCGCGGCGATCACGGTGGCCTTGGTACGGGTGGCCTTGGGCACGATGGCGTCCAGGTCGAGGCCCATCGAGTAGAGCATCAGCCCGGCGTTGCCCACCGAACCGGCCGCGGCGGCGAACAGCAGCGGCACCAGGTACCAGAAGGGCGCGGCGGCCACGAGCGGTCCCGCGTAGTCGGCACCGGCCCGGGCGGCCAGCGCGGTGTAGGTGCCGAAGAGCTGCGGGACCAGCAGGCCGAAGAACAGACCCGTACAGGTGGCCCAGTAGACCTTCCGGGAGCTGTGCCGGCGGGGCGAGACGTAGCGTGTGTAGTCGCCGAGCAGGGTGATGAAGGCGACGGGGCCGCTGAGCCCGGCGGCGACGACGGCGAGGATCCAGGTGGGCCAGAACGAGCCCAGCAGGTAGGAGGTGTCCGGCGGGGCCGCGGTCGTGAAGCCGGGGGCGTAGGCGTATATGCCGACCGCCAGCAGGAGCACCATGACGATCGAGAGCGCCTTGCTCATGCGCAGCAGCAGCCGGTAGCCGAAGACGGCCCCGACCACGGTGAACGCCGCGAGCACCCCGTACATCAGGGAGTGGGTGAGGCCGCTGTCCGGCAGGCCGGTGAGCCGGGCCAGGGTGCCGACCATCACGTCACCGCCGATCCACAGGGTCAGCGCCGTGTAGCCGAGCGCCAGCAGCAGGCCCACGATCGAGCCCACGAGCCGCCCCCGTACGCCGAACTGCGCCCCGCTGGAGGTGGACAGGTTCGTCGCGGTGCGCAGGGAGACCAGCGCGAGCGGCGCGGTGAAGGCGATGCCGGCCAGGGTCCCGGTCACGATGGCGGTGACCGACGGGACCAGGCCCAGTCCGAAGGACGGGGGCAGCCAGCCGAAGACGATCACACCGAGGCAGAGGTTGGAGCCGAGCAGGATCGACATCAGGTCACGGGGACCGCTCGTCCGCTCCTCTTCCGGGATGGTGTCGACTCCGCGCTGTTCGATGGGCATGGGGGGACTCCCTTGGCACGGCGGGGGGTGGGGGCCTAGTTGTTTGAGCGACACTCAATGTGACCCAAGCCCTGCTCCCAGGTCAATGATTCCCAGCGAGGAAATGAAGAGTTAGAGTGATGCTCTAACCCATCGACTCAAAAGGTGGTGGATCGGCGTGCGGCTGACCCCTACGGAGCGCGACCGGCTGCTGCTGCGCAGCGCCGCGGAACTGGCCAGGGCCCGTCGGGCCCGGGGCCTGCGGCTCAACGTCCCCGAGGCCACGGCGCTGATCGCCGACACGGTCTGCGAGGCGGCGCGCGACGGCAAGCGCCTGGCCGAGGCCATCGAGGAGGCCCGGAGCGTCCTCGGCCCCGGCGACGTGCTGCCCGGCGTGGCCGACGTGGTCACCGAGGTGCACGTGGAGGCCGTCTTCGACGACGGGTCCCGCCTCGCGGTGGTCTCGTCCCCGATCCAGGGCGCGGCCTCGCTCGGCGACGACGCCCCGGGCGCGGTCGTACCGGGCCCCGGCGCCCCCCAGCCGGAGCCGGTCGTCCGCCTGCGGGTGCGCAACACCGCCTCCGTGCCGGTGAGCGTCACCTCCCACTTCCACTTCTTCGAGGCGAACCCCCGCCTCGACTTCGACCGCGCCGCGGCCTACGGCATGCGGCTGTGCGTCCCCGCCGGCTCCTCCGTGCGCTTCGACCCGCACGGCGAGGGCGAGGTGGGCCTGGTCCCGATCGGCGGGGACCGGATCGCCATCGGTTTCGCCGGACTGGTCGACGGTCCGCTCGACGCCCCCGGCGCCAAGGCCGAGGCCCTGGCCCGGGCCGTGGCCTGCGGCTACCTGGGCGCGGCCGCCCCCACCGCAGACGCCCCGGAAGGAGACCAGGCGTGAGCCGCCAGACCCCCCACACCGATCACAGCGCGCACTGCGCCCCCGGCAGCCGGCACATCGACCCGCACGAGTACGCCTCCGTCTTCGGCCCCCGCGCCGGGGACCGGGTCCGGCTCGGCGACTCCGGGCTGACCGTCCGGGTGGAGTACGACGCGCAGAAGCCGGGGGACGAGTTCCTGGCGGGGTTCGGGAAGACGGCCCGTGACGGCCTGCACCTCAAGGGCGCGGCCGTCCGTGAGACCTGTGATGTGGTGATCAGCAATGTCCTGGTCATCGATGCCGTCCTCGGCATCAAGAAGGTTTCCATCGGTATCCGTGAGGGCCGCATCCACGCGATCGGGCGGGCGGGCAACCCGGACACCCTCGACGGGGTGGACGTGGTGGTCGGCACCGGCACCAGCATCGTCTCCGGCGAGGGCCTGATCGCCACCGCCGGGGCCGTGGACACCCATGTCCACCTGCTCTCCCCGCGGATCATGGAGGCCTCGCTCGCCGCGGGCGTCACCACCGTCATCGGCCAGGAGTTCGGGCCCGTCTGGGGCGTCGGGGTGAACTCGCCGTGGGCGCTGAGGCACGCCTTCAACGCCTTCGACGCCTGGCCGGTGAACATCGGTTTCCTGGCCCGGGGCTCCTCCTCGGACGCGGCGCCCCTGGTGGAGGCCCTGGCCGAGGGCGGCGCGAGCGGGTTCAAGGTCCATGAGGACATGGGCGCCCACACCCGGGCCCTGGACACCGCGCTGCGCGTGGCGGAGGAACACGACGTGCAGGTGGCCCTGCACAGTGACGGCCTCAACGAGTGCCTGTCGGTCGAGGACACCCTGCGGGTCCTGGAGGGCCGCACCATCCACGCGTTCCACATCGAGGGCTGCGGCGGCGGGCACGTCCCCAACGTGCTGAAGATGGCGGGCGTGCCGAACGTGATCGGCTCCTCCACCAATCCCACCCTGCCCTTCGGCCGGGACGCGGTCGCCGAGCACTACGGCATGATCGTCTCCGTCCACGACCTCAAGCCGGACCTCCCGGGCGACGCGGCCATGGCCCGTGACCGCATCCGCGCCGGGACGATGGGTGCCGAGGACGTCCTGCACGACCTGGGCGCCATCGGCATCACCTCCTCCGACGCGCAGGGCATGGGCCGTGCCGGCGAGACCATCCGCCGCACCTTCGCGATGGCCGCCAAGATGAAGGGCGAGCTCGGCCCGCTGGAGGGCGACGGCGAGGGCGACGACAACGCCCGCGTGCTGCGCTACATGGCCAAGCTGACGATCAACCCGGCCATCGCGCACGGCCTGGCCCACGAGATCGGTTCCATCGAGACCGGCAAGCTCGCCGACATCGTGCTGTGGCGTCCGCAGTTCTTCGGCGCCAAGCCCCAGCTCGTCCTGAAGTCCGGCTTCCCGGCCTACGGCGTCACCGGCGACCCCAACGCCGCCACCGACACCTGCGAACCCCTCGTCCTCGGCCCGCAGTTCGGCTCCTACGGGGCCACCGCCGCGGACATCTCCGTGGCCTTCGTCTCGGCGGCCGCCGCCGCCCTCGGCTCCGACGAGATGCCGACCCGCCGCCGCCGCGTCGCCGTCCGCGGCACCCGCGGCATCGGCCCCAAGGACATGCTCCTCAACTCCCGGGTGGGCGCGGTCGACGTGGACGCGCGCAGCGGACTCGTCTCCCTCGACGGAGAACCGCTGCGCTCCGAAGCGGCCGAATCGGTCTCCCTCAACCGCCTGTACTTCCTGTAAAGCTGCTCGTTAGGACCCCCGCCATGACTGCACAGCCCGCGAACTCCGCGAGCCCCGCCAAGCCCGCCGCCAACGGTTTCCGGATGCCCGCCGAGTGGACCCCCCACGAGCGCACCTGGATGGCCTGGCCCAGCCCCAACCCCACCTTCACCAACGAGCAGGAGCTCGCCGAGGCCCGCCAGGCCTGGGGCGCCGTCGCCCGCGCCGTCCGCACCTACGAGCCGGTGACCCTCGTCGTCTCCCCGGGCGACGCCGACAGCGCCCGCGCCATCGTCGGCGAGGACGTCGAGCTGGTCGAGCGCGACCTCGACGACGCCTGGATGCGCGACATCGGCCCGACCTTCGTCACCAACGACGCCGGCGAGCTGGCCGCCGTCGACTGGACCTTCAACGGCTGGGGCGCCCAGGAATGGGCCCGCTGGGACCACGACTCCAAGATCGCCCGGCACATCTCCGACATCGTCGGCACCCGCACCTTCAGCACCCCGCTGGTCAACGAGGGCGGCGCCATCCACGTCGACGGCGAGGGCACCGTGCTCCTCACCGACACCGTGCAGCTGGGCAAGGGCCGCAACCCCGACTGGACCCGCGAGGAGGTCGAGCGCGAGATCCACGCCCACCTCGGCACCACCAAGGCCATCTGGCTGCCCTACGGCCTGGCCGGCGACTACGGCACCTACGGCACCCAGGGCCACGTCGACATCGTCGCCGCCTTCGCCCGCCCCGGCGTGGTCATGGTCCACACCCAGCCCGACCCGGCCCACCCGGACCACGAACGCTGCAAGACCATCGCCGCCATCCTGCGCGCCGCCACCGACGCCCGGGGCCGCCGGCTGGAGGTCGTCGAGATCCCGGCGCCGACCGTGCTGGAGGAGGACGGCGAGTGGGTGGACTACTCGTACATCAACCACTACCTCTGCAACGGCGGCGTGGTGCTGTGCGCCTTCGACGACCCGCGCGACGAGGAGGCGGCCGAGATCTTCCGCGGACTGTTCCCCGAGCGGACCGTGACCCTCGTTGACGCACGTACGATTTTCGCCGGGGGTGGCGGCATCCACTGCATCACCCAGCAGCAGCCGAAGGTCTGACACCCGAGGCGGACCGATGAAGGAGTGACCCATGGTGGCGGGCGGAGTACCGGTACGGGCGGCGCGCAAGAACGCGCCCCCGCGCGAGGACGTACTCGTCGCCGCCATGGCCACGATCGCCGAGCGCGGGCTCGACGGGCTGACCATGGCCGGCCTCGGCCGGCAGGTCGGCATGAGCAGCGGTCACCTCCTCTACTACTTCCGCAGCAAGGACGAGCTCCTGCTGCAGACCCTGGAGTGGAGCGAGGCGGAACTCGGCGCCCGGCGCCGGTCCCTGCTCTCGCGGCGCGAGCCGGCGGGCGAGCGGCTGCGCGCGTACGTGGACCTCTACGTACCCGACGGCGCCCGGGACCCGCACTGGACCCTGTGGCTGGAGGTCTGGAACCGCTCCCAGAACGCGGGCCCGGCCGAACGCGACCGGCAGGCCGCCATCGAGGGCGCCTGGCACCGCGACCTGGTCGCCCTGCTCGCCGAGGGCATCTCGCGCGGGGAGTTCCGCGCGGTGGACCCCGACCGTTTCGCGGCCCGGCTGCGGGCGCTGCTCGACGGGTTCAGCATCCAGGTGGCCGTCGGCCTGCCCGGCATAGGGCGCGAGGACATCCTGGAACACGTACGCGAGTTCCTTGCCGAGGCCCTCTCCAGCTAGGGGTCGCGGGGGTGCGCGCCGTCTGCCGGACGGCGGCTGCCCGCATGCTGAGACCGGCGTCCAGGGACGCCGGCGCGTGTGTCACACTGCGAGCGTGTCTGCTCAGCTCATGATTATGGACAGCAGCGCGCCGGTCCTCTGTGACCGCTGAACCGTGGAAAACCTCCGCGGCAGCGGCCACCGTGCCCCAGACCCGCGCGCAGACCTCTCGCACCCGCGAGGGGTCTTTTCGTTTACCGGCCCAAATCATGCCGGAAACGGGCGGCGCGCGATGATGGGGGCAGTGGATCCCCGGTCTCCGGAACCACTCATCCGACAGGAGTCAGATCAGCATGACGACGACAGAGGCGACTGCGCCGGCAGCGGCACTCGACGACGCCTTCCACGTCTTCGACACCACCCTGCGCGACGGTGCCCAGCGTGAGGGCATCAACCTCACGGTCGCGGACAAGCTGGCCATCGCCCGGCACCTGGACGAGTTCGGAGTCGGCTTCATCGAAGGCGGCTGGCCCGGAGCCAACCCCCGCGACACCGAGTTCTTCGCCCGGGCGCGGGCCGAGATCGACTTCAAGAACGCCCAGCTCGTCGCCTTCGGCGCCACCCGTCGCGCCGGCGGCTCCGCCGCCGAGGACCCGCAGGTCCGCGCCCTCCTGGAGTCCGGGGCCCCGGTGGTCACCCTGGTCGCCAAGTCCCACGACCGGCACGTCGAGCTCGCCCTGCGCACCACCTTGGACGAGAACCTGGAGATGGTCCGCGACACCGTCTCCCACCTGGTCTCCCAGGGCCGCCGCGTCTTCGTCGACTGCGAGCACTTCTTCGACGGCTACCGCGCGAACGCCGAGTACGCCAAGGCCGTCGTGCGCACCGCGCACGAGGCCGGCGCCGACGTGGTCGTCCTCTGCGACACCAACGGCGGCATGCTGCCCGCGCAGATCACCGCGGTCGTCGCCACGGTCCTCGCCGACACCGGCGCCCGCCTCGGCATCCACGCCCAGGACGACACCGGCTGCGCCGTCGCCAACACCCTCGCCGCCGTCGACGCGGGCGCCACGCACGTCCAGTGCACCGCGAACGGCTACGGCGAGCGCGTCGGCAACGCCAACCTCTTCCCCGTCGTCGCCGCCCTGGAGATCAAGTACGGCCGCAAGGTCCTGCCCGAGGGCGCGCTCGCCGAGATGACCCGCATCTCCCACGCCATCGCCGAGGTCGTCAACCTCACCCCCTCCACCCACCAGCCCTACGTCGGCGTCTCCGCCTTCGCGCACAAGGCGGGCCTGCACGCCTCGGCGATCAAGGTCGACCCGGACCTGTACCAGCACATCGACCCCGAGCGCGTCGGCAACACCATGCGCATGCTGGTCTCCGACATGGCCGGCCGCGCCTCCATCGAGCTCAAGGGCAAGGAGCTCGGCGTCGACCTCGGCGGGGACCGGGCGCTGATCTCCCGCGTGGTCGAGCGCGTCAAGGAGCGGGAGCTCGCGGGCTACACGTACGAGGCCGCCGACGCCTCCTTCGAGCTGCTGCTGCGCGCCGAGGCCGAGGGCCGGGCTCGCAAGTACTTCCGCGTGGAGTCCTGGCGCGCGATCGTCGAGGACCGCCCGGACGGCACCCACGCCAACGAGGCCACGGTCAAGCTGTGGGCCAAGGGCGAGCGCATCGTGGCCACGGCCGAGGGCAACGGCCCGGTCAACGCCCTGGACCGCGCCCTGCGCGTCGCCCTGGAGCGGTTCTACCCCCAGCTGGCCAAGTTCGAGCTGATCGACTACAAGGTCCGCATCCTGGAGGGCAAGCACGGCACGGAGTCCACGACCCGGGTCCTGATCTCCACCACGGACGGCACCCGCGAGTGGAACACGGTGGGCGTCGCCCCGAACGTCATCGCGGCCTCCTGGCAGGCCCTGGAGGACGCCTACACCTACGGCCTCCTCCACGCGGGCGTCGAACCTGCGGAGTAGTTCCGGGAGCCGGATGCTTATGTCCGGCTCACACGGGAAAGGGGCGGTTCGGGTAGCGTCGTCGGTATGAGGACCAGGCTGATATCCGTACGTGTGGGATCGGTGCTGTCCGGTCTGCTGCTGGCCCTGTCCGTCGGCGCGCTCGGCGGCGCCGCGCAGGCCGTCGCCGCCGACGGCGGGACCGCCGCCGTGGCGGAAGGGCTCAAGAAGGGGCCGGTGTACGTCGACCCCGGGGCCTCCGCACAGCTGTCGCAGGCGCAGGCGGACGCCCTGGCCGCGAAGATCAAGGCGGCCGGGAAGCCGCTGTTCGTCGCCGTGCTGCCCGCCACCTCCGCCTTCCCCGCCGACAGCGTGCTGCGCACGGTCCGCACCGAGACGGGCGTCACCGGCCTGTACGCCGTCCGGCTCGGCGACGGCTTCAACGCCGGGGCCGACCGGGCCGTGATGCCGGGCAACGCCGTCCGCAACCTCACCGACGCGGTGAAGGCGGGCGGACCGGTGGACGCCGCGACCGAGCTGAACGCCTTCGTCGACCAGGCCCTCCCGCAGATGAAGGGCCACGCCCCGGCCTCCTGGGGTGGGGCCGCCGGCGGGAGCGGATCCTCCGCCGGGACCCTGATCGCCCTCGGCGCGGTGGCCGTGCTCGGCGGCGGGGGCGGATACCTGCTGGTCAAGCGGAACCGCAAGAGGAAGGAAGCGGCCCGGCGGGAGGCCGTCGAACGGCTGGGCGTGGTCGTGGACGAGGACATCACCGCCTTCGGCGAGGAACTCGAACGGCTCGACTTCCACCCCGGTGAGCCCGGCGCCGACGACGCCATGCGCAAGGACTACGAGCGCGGGCTCGACTCCTACGAGCGGGCCAAGCAGATCATGGCCTCGGTACAGCGGCCCGAAGAGGTCCAGGGGGTGACCCAGGCCCTGGAGGACGGCCGGTACGCCCTCGCGTGCCTCGACGCGCGACGGCGGGGCGAGCCCGTGCCCGAGCGGCGGGCGCCCTGCTTCTTCGACCCGCGCCACGGGCCCAGCACCGAGGACGCGCAGTGGGCCCCGCCCGGCGGGGCGGCGCGTACGGTGCCGGTCTGCGCGGCAGACGCCGTCCGGCTGAGGGACGGCCTGGACCCGGCGGTGCGCACCGTGGCCACCGAGTACGGCCCGCGCCCCTACTACGACGCCGGCCCGGCGTACGGGCCCTGGGCGGGCGGCTACTTCGGCGGCGGCATGCTGCCCGGCCTGCTGGTGGGCACGCTGCTCGGGTCGATGATGTCCACTCCGGCCTACGCCTCCGACTTCGGCGGGATGGACGGGGGAGGCTTCGAGGGCGGAGACGTCTCCGGGGCCGACTTCAACCCGTCCGACTTCGGCGGCGGGGACTTCGGCGGCGGTGGCGGCTTCGACGGGGGCGGCGGCTTCGACGGCGGGGGCGGCTGGTAGCCGCCCCCGGGGGCGCCGGTCAGGCCTGCTTGATCGCCGAGATGTCGAAGGTCAGCTTCACCTTGTCGCTGACCATCACACCGCCGGCCTCCAGCGCGGCGTTCCAGGTCAGACCCCAGTCGGAGCGCAGGATCTCCGCCGAGCCCTCGAAGCCGACGCGCTCGTTGCCGTACACGTCGGTCGCGGAGCCGGCGAACTCCAGGTCGATGGAGAGCGGACGCGTGACGTCCTTGATGGTCAGGTCGCCGCTGATGCGGTAGGTGTCGCCGCCGACGTGGGCCGCCGAGGTGGAGCGGAAGGTCATCAGCGGGAAGGCCTCGGCGTCGAAGAAGTCGCCGCTGCGCAGGTGGGCGTCGCGGTCGGCGATGCCGGTGCTCACCGAGGCGATCTTGACGTCGATCGAGGCCGTGGAGCGCGAGGGGTCGCGGCCGTCGAGGTGCAGCGCGCCCTCGTGCTCGGCGAAGCTGCCGCGGACGTTGGTCACCATCGCGTGGCGCACGGTGAAGCCGATGCTGCTGTGGCCGGCGTCGATGACGTAGTCACCGGTGAGCGCGGCGAGCGCGGGGTCGGCGTCGAGCGTGGCGACCGCGCTCTGGGCGGCGGGGGCGGCGGTGCGGTTGCGGCGGGAGAAGAGAGCCATGACGTCCTCCTGGGAAGTGGGTGCAGTTTGGTTCAAGGTTCAACAAGAGCCACGCTAGAGCCATTCCGTTCAAATTTCAACTACATCACCCGTTCGGGTGTGGATTTATGGAATCTCCACAAAGGCCGACGGTCCCGGCTGGGGGAGTCCATGCATGCATCGGCGGTTCTGTCCGGCCCGCACAGCCGGAAGGGCCCGAGACTGTGCGGAACCAACGGAGGGTTTTACGGGCCCGGCTTCGTAAGGTCAGTACATGACCGTTGTGGACCAGACCCCGAGCGAGCCGACGGACGCCCGCGGGCGCGTGGCCGAGCTGCACTCCCTCCGCGAGGAGGCCCGGCGCGGCCCCAGCGACCGCGCGACCGAGGCGCAGCACGCCAAGGGCAAGCTGACCGCCCGCGAGCGCATCGCGCTCCTGCTCGACGAAGGTTCCTTCCGGGAGGTCGAGCAGCTCCGCCGGCACCGGGCGACCGGTTTCGGGCTGGAGGCGAAGAAGCCCTACACCGACGGCGTCATCACCGGCTGGGGCACGGTCGAGGGCCGCACGGTCTTCGTCTACGCGCACGACTTCCGCATCTTCGGCGGCGCCCTGGGCGAGGCCCACGCCACGAAGATCCACAAGATCATGGACATGGCCATCGCGGCCGGTGCCCCGCTGGTCTCCCTCAACGACGGCGCCGGCGCCCGTATCCAGGAGGGCGTCTCCGCCCTCGCCGGCTACGGCGGCATCTTCCAGCGCAACACCAAGGCCTCGGGCGTCATCCCGCAGATCTCGGTCATGCTCGGCCCCTGCGCCGGCGGCGCGGCCTACTCCCCGGCCCTCACCGACTTCGTGTTCATGGTCCGGGACACCTCGCAGATGTTCATCACCGGCCCCGACGTCGTCCGCGCCGTCACCGGTGAGGAGATCAGCCAGAACGGCCTCGGCGGCGCCGACGTGCACGCCGAGACCTCGGGCGTCGCGCACTTCGCGTACGACGACGAGGAGACCTGCATCGCCGAGGTCCGCTACCTCATCACGATGCTCCCCTCGAACAACCGCGAGAACCCGCCGGTCCACGAGAACACCGACCCGGTCGACCGGCGCTCGGAGGTCCTGCTGGACCTGGTCCCCGCCGACGGCAACCGCCCGTACGACATGCTCAAGGTCATCGAGGAGCTCGTCGACGACGGCGACGTCCTGGAGATCCACGAGCGCTGGGCCCGCAACATCATCTGCGCCCTGGCCCGCCTCGACGGCCAGGTCGTCGGCATCATCGCCAACCAGCCCGGCCACCTCGCCGGCGTCCTGGACATCCACGCCTCCGAGAAGGCCGCGCGCTTCGTCCAGATGTGCGACGCCTTCAACATCCCGATCGTCACCCTGCTGGACGTCCCCGGCTTCCTGCCGGGCGTCGACCAGGAGCACGGCGGCATCATCCGCCACGGCGCCAAGCTGCTGTACGCGTACTGCAACGCCACCGTCCCGCGGATCTCCCTGATCCTGCGCAAGGCCTACGGCGGCGCGTACATCGTCATGGACTCCCAGTCCATCGGCGCCGACCTCACCTACGCCTGGCCCACCAACGAGATCGCCGTCATGGGCGCGGAGGGCGCGGCCAACGTGATCTTCCGCAAGCAGATCGCGGACGCCGAGGACCCCGAGGCCATGCGGGCCCGGATGGTCAAGGAGTACAAGGCCGAGCTGATGCACCCGTACTACGCGGCCGAGCGCGGCCTCGTGGACGACGTCATCGACCCCGCCGAGACCCGCGGGGTGCTCGTCAGCGCCCTGGCGATGCTCCGCACCAAGCACGCCGATCTGCCGTCTCGCAAGCACGGCAACCCGCCGCAGTAAACGAGCTGAGGAGAACTGCCGACGATGAGCATCGCCACCGACACCCTGCTGAAGGTCGAGAAGGGCAACGCCGCGCCCGAGGAGCTGGCCGCGATCACCGCGATCCTGCTCGCCCGTGCCGCCGCCACCCCCGAAGAGGCCGCCACCACCCGCCGTTCCACCGCCGGCTGGCGCCGGCTGGAGCGCAGCCGGGGCTTCCAGGCCCCGCACAGCTGGCGGGGCTAGTACCCCCTCGCGCCCTTCGCACGACGGCCGCCCGCCGCCCTCGCTTCCGAGGTGCGGCGGGCGGCCGTCCGTCGTTTCCCGCGGACTCAGCGCCCGTTGGGGGAGTAGCCGTACGACAGGTCGCCGTGGAAGACGCTCCGGCAGCGCCGCAGGGCGGGGCCGGGGGACTGCAGCACCAGCCCGTCATGAGGTCCCCGGCCGGCCCGTGCCTTCCTGAGCAGGCGACGGGGGCACAACGACGACGCCGGGAGTCCGTGCGGACTCCCGGCGTTACCGGTGCGGCGGGCGAGGTCTACCGAAGCCGTGCCATGAGGGCGTGTTCGACGAGGGTGATGAGGGCGCTCTTGGCGTCGCCGCGGTGGCGGGCGTCGGTGGTGATGATGGGGGCGTCGGGGCCGATCTGGAGGGCTTCGCGGACTTCTTCGGGGGTGTAGGGCTGGTGTCCGTCGAAGCCGTTGAGGGCGATGACGAAGGGCAGGCCGCTGTTTTCGAAGTAGTCGACGGCGGGGAAGCAGTCGGCGAGGCGTCGGGTGTCGACGAGGACGACGGCGCCGATGGCGCCGCGGACGAGGTCGTCCCACATGAACCAGAAGCGGTCCTGTCCGGGGGTACCGAAGAGGTACAGGATCAGGTCCTGGTCCAGGGTGATGCGGCCGAAGTCCATGGCGACCGTGGTGGTCGTCTTGTCACCGGTGTGGGTGAGGTCGTCGATGCCGGCCGAGGCGCTGGTCATGACGGCTTCGGTGCGCAGGGGGTTGATCTCGGAGACCGCGCCGACGAACGTGGTCTTGCCCACGCCGAAGCCGCCCGCCACCACGATCTTCGCGGAGGTGGTGGAGCGAGCCGCTCCGCCGTTAGAGCTTGCGAAGTCCACTGAGCACCCTTTCGAGCAGTGTCACATCTGGCTGGCCGCCGGCAGACTCGTCGCCGCCGGGCTGATGAATGGCGACAAGGCCCGCCTCCGCCAGGTCGGCGACGAGGATGCGGGCGACACCAAGAGGAATGGAGAGAAGTGCCGAGATCTCCGCGACGGATTTGATCTCCTGGCACAGGCGGCAGATGCGCTGGTGCTCGGGCAACTGCCCTTGCAGGCGCGCGGGATCCGCCGTGGTACTGACCAGCGCCTCGATGGCGAGCTGGTAGCGCGGCCGGGTCCGGCCGCCGGTCATCGCGTACGGACGCACCAGCGGGTTGTGCGCCTTGGGAGCCTGCGGCTGCGCGGCCCGAGGGGGCTGCTGGGGAAGCCGGTGGGGCGCCTGCGGCTGCTGGGGCTGGCCGTACGGCTGCTGCGCGTAGGGGTTCTGCTCCGGCATGGGCCGGCTGGGAGCGGAGGGGAAGTTGAAGCGGTTCTGGTCGTGCCCACCCTGCGGCTGCTGGCCGCCATAAGGATGTCCTCCGGGTGTTGTCACGTTTCCTCCTCCGACTCCAAGAACGCAGTACTCCCTGTGGAACCGCGCCACCGCACCCTACGGTGCGATGACGCGAAACGCACTGCCTGATTACTAGTTGAGAAGGCTTCCTTGCAGCTCCGCGCGCAGGTCCGGGGTGAGGACGTTGCCGGCGCGGTCCACGAGGAGGGCCATCTCGTAGCCGACGAGGCCGATGTCGCACTCGGGGTGCGCGAGCACCGCGAGCGAGGACCCGTCGGAGACCGACATGAGGAAGAGGAACCCACGGTCCATCTCCACCACGGTCTGGTTGACGGCGCCGCCCTCGAAGATGCGGGAGGCTCCGGCGGTCAGCGAGGTCAGACCGGAGGCCACGGCCGCCAGCTGATCGGCGCGGTCGCGCGGGAATCCGTCGGACATCGCCAGCAGCAGGCCGTCGGCGGAGACCACCACCGTGTGGGACACCCCGGGGGTGTTGTCCACGAAGTTGGTGATCAACCAGTTCAGGTTCTGCGCCGCCTGGCTCATCGCGCTCACACTAACGCTCCTGGTCATAGCTGTTACTTGACTGCTCGGAACCCGCGCTGCGTCCCTGCTGGACACCGCGGCGCAGGTTGCTCAACCTGCCGCGTACGTCCTCCGGGGCGCGGGAGACCTGGGGGCCGCCCTGCGGGGTCGTCTCCGCAGCGCCCTCGACCAGGTTGGCCTTGGGCACCCGCCGAGGGAGACCGGACGAGGTGACCCCGCCCGCCTTCGGCTCACGGAGCTTGCCCGCCTGCTGCCAGCGTTCGTCGTTCGCCGAACGCCAGCCCCCGCCGGCCGGCACGTCCTCCGGGGCCTCCTTCGGCGCAGCCGGCTGCTGCTGTCGCTGCGGCCGCTGCTCGAAGAGGGAACCGGTGGGCTCCGCTTCCTTCTGGCCCGAACCCCACTGCTGCTGGCTGCCACGTCGCGGCAGGCCCGCTCCGGTCATTGCGTGACCGGTGTCGGCAGCGGCGCCCGGACGGTCGAAGCCTACGCGGTCCACGGCCGGTTCGGGAGCGGCCGGGGGTTCCGATTCGGTCCCGTAGTCCTGCTGGTAGGACTCCGAGTAGGTGTTCTGCTCGGGCCATGCGGCCTGCGGTGACTGCTCAGCGTAACCGCCGTCGTACGCCTGCGCGGGCTGCTGGCCGTCCTGGTAGCCGACTTCCGGATAAGCGTAGCCCTGCTCCGGGAACGCCTCGTACGACTGCTGCTGGGCCTGCTCCTCGTACGGGGTCTCGTAGCCCTGCGCGGAGGGCTGCTCGTACTCCTGGTACGGCTGGTACGCGTGCTCGGGCTGGGGTTCCGGATAGCCCTCGGAGTACTGCTGCTGCTCCTGCTGGGGCTCCTGCTCCTGCCCGAAGTTGAGCTGCGCCTCCAGGGCGGCCCGGCGCTCCTCGCGGCCCAGGGACCGCACCACCGGGTCGACCGGCTTCTGCTCGCCGCCCTGGCCGTTCTGGGCCTCGTAGCGGGAGTCGTCGAAGCCGAGTTCGGCGGCTGTGCGCAGCGGGGCGGCCTGCTGGGCCTGCTGCTCGGGGATGATCGAGGAGACGGTGAAGTCGTCGTCCGGGATGCCCTCGCCACCGCCACCGTGGGTGATGGCGTCGGGGAGCATGACCAGCGAGGTGGTGCCGGCCTGCTCGCCCGAGGGGCGCAGCTGGACGCGGATGCTGTGGCGGTCCGCCAGCCGGCCGACCACGAACAGACCCATGCGCTGCGAGATCGCGGCGTCCACGGTCGGCGGGTTGGCCAGCTTGTGGTTGATGTCCGCGAAGTCCTCGGCGGTGAGACCGATGCCCTTGTCGTGGATCTCGATCATCACGCGGCCGTCGGGCAGACGCGTGGCGTTGACCCGGACCTTGGTCTGGGGGGAGGAGAACGTGGTGGCGTTCTCCAGCAGCTCGGCGAGCAGGTGCACGAGGTCGGTCACGGCCTGGCCGTGGATCTCGGCCTCGGAGACGCCCGACAGCTCGATGCGCTCGTACTGCTCCACCTCGGAGGAGGCGGCGCGCAGGACGTCGACGAGGGGTACCGGCTGGTCCCAGCGGCGGCCCGGGTTCTCACCCGCGAGGATGAGGAGGTTCTCGCCGTTGCGGCGCATACGGGTGGCCAGGTGGTCCAGGCGGAAGAGGTTCTCCAGCTGGTCCGGGTCGGCCTCGTTGTTCTCCAGGTCGGTGATGAGGGTCAGCTGGCCCTCGATCAGCGACTGGTTGCGCATGGAGAGGTTCGTGAAGATCGCGTTGACGTTGCCCCGCAGGAGGGCCTGCTCGGCGGCGAGCCGGACCGCTTCCCGGTGGACCTGGTCGAAGGCGCGGGCGACCTCGCCGATCTCGTCCTGGGAGTTGATCGGGATCGGCTCGACACGGGTGTCGACCTTGCCCGGGTCGGTGCGCGAGAGCTGGTCGACGAGCATCGGCAGGCGCTGCTCGGCGACGTCGAAGGCGGAGGTGCGCAGGCGCAGCATCGCGCGGCTCATCTGGCGGGCCATCAGCGCGGCCAGGATGAAGGCCGCGAGGAGGGCCACGACCACGATGGCGCCGGTCAGGATGGCGTCGCGCTGGGCCTTGTCGGAGACGGCGACGGTGTCCTTGACGGCCTTGTCGAGCAGCTCCTGCTCGACCTCGGCGTAGCCGTCGAACTTGGCGGTGGCGGCGGCCTGCCAGGCCTGCGGGGTCACGCCGATCAGGGCGAGCTTGGCGGGCTTGTCGCCGCCGGCTATCGCCTCGGTCATGCCGGTGAGGGCGGAGCCGTTGACCACGGGCGGGGCCTTGAAGGGCGTACCGGCCTGCTCGGCGGCCTGCTTGGCCTGGGCGAGCTTGGCGGCGCCCTCCTGGGACTTCTTGCCCATGACCTCCTGGAGCCGCTTGGTGTCCTCTTCGGTACCGGCGGCGACGTACTCGCCGGCCGCGATTTCCTCGAGGTAGGCGTAGGAGGAGAAGGCGACGAGCTGGGCCTTGCGGACGTTCTCGTCCTCGTTCGGGCGGACCAGCAGGTGCGTGCCGATGGAGCGCTGCAGCGAGTTGGCCGCCTTGGCCAGCTCGACCGCGTAGACCATGCGGCCGTAACTGGTGACGTTCCCGGTGCCCAGGCCCAGTTCGTTGGAGAACTGCATCAGGTAGTGCTGGACCAGCACGTAGCCCTCTTCGGTCGGCACGGGGCCGGCCGCGGAGGGGAGGTTCTTCTTGGTGGTCTCCGGGACGGCGTAGGCCGTCTTGCGGACCTGCTCCAGCTTCGGCTCCTCCCGGCGGAAGAGTTCGAGGCGGCGCTCCAGGCCCTGCTTCTTCGGCATGTCCTTGACGGCGGCGGCGAACTTGGCCTTGGCCGCGTCGGTGGCCGCGTAGGCCTTCGTCACGGCCTCGTTGCCGCGGTCGTTCTTGAGCAGCGGCTCGGCGCTGAGGTCACGCTCGTTGAGGAGGGCCTGGCCGTATTCGGCGGCCGCCTGGACGATGCGGACCGTCTTCTCCGCGTCCTTCGCCTCGTTCCAGGTGTCGATCGAGCCCTTCACCTGGAAGCCGCCCATGACCAGTCCGACGAGGACGGGCACGAGCAGGATGGCGTTCAGACGCGTCGGCACACGCCAGTTGCGGGGCGAGAGCTTGCTCGTGCTGCCGCCGCCCGCCGGTGGTTCCACGGGCACGTCGACGGGCGACATGGCCGCGCGCGGCGGCGGGGTGAAGTTGCCCCGAGCGGGTTCAACCGCGGGACTCGAGTTGCTTCGCCTCACTCGACCAACAACCTCTCGGCGGTGCTACTAGCTAGTTCGTTGAATTCCAGCACGATGAAGCGCAGTGTTCCAAACAGTTGGAATCGGCCATTCCACGAGCCTTACGTCCCACATAAACCGGACATAAAGAGCGAGCTGCGGCAAAAACGGGGCCAGTTGTGCGCACAGTGGCACCGGGCGAACGCACGCCGTGTCCGGCCGAGGGCAATTCTCTGTCGAAACGTTATGAACACCAGAGGCGGGCCGTGTTCTATGACACAGCCCGCCTCCGCGAATTCGCCTCGTAACGGCTGCTACTTGAGCCGTGCCATGAGGGCGTGTTCGACGAGGGTGATGAGTGCGCTCTTGGCGTCGCCGCGGTGGCGGGCGTCGGTGGTGATGATGGGGGCGTCGGGGCCGATCTGGAGGGCTTCGCGGACTTCTTCGGGGGTGTAGGGCTGGTGTCCGTCGAAGCCGTTGAGGGCGATGACGAAGGGCAGGCCGCTGTTTTCGAAGTAGTCGACGGCGGGGAAGCAGTCGGCGAGGCGTCGGGTGTCGACGAGGACGACGGCGCCGATGGCGCCGCGGACGAGGTCGTCCCACATGAACCAGAAGCGGTCCTGTCCGGGGGTACCGAAGAGGTACAGGATCAGGTCCTGGTCCAGGGTGATGCGGCCGAAGTCCATGGCGACCGTGGTGGTCGTCTTGTCACCGGTGTGGGTGAGGTCGTCGATGCCGGCCGAGGCGCTGGTCATGACGGCTTCGGTGCGCAGGGGGTTGATCTCGGAGACCGCGCCGACGAACGTGGTCTTGCCCACGCCGAAGCCGCCCGCCACCACGATCTTCGCGGAGGTGGTGGAGCGAGCGGCACCGCCGTTAGAGCTTGCGAAGTCCACTGAGCACCCTTTCGAGCAGCGTTACGTCCGGCGTTCCGCCGGCCTCTCCATTGCCCGGCTGGTGGATCGCCACCATGCCGGCCTCCGCCAGGTCGGCGACGAGGATGCGGGCCACACCGAGCGGCATCGACAGCAGCGCGGAGACCTCGGCGACCGACTTCACCTCGCGGCACAGGGTGCAGATGCGCTGGTGCTCCGGCAGCAGGCCGGACAGGTGCATCGGGTCGGCCGTCGTGCTGACCAGCGCCTCGATGGCGAGCTGGTAGCGGGGCCGGGTCCGGCCGCCGGTCATCGCGTACGGACGTACCAGCGGCTGGTCGCCTTCCGAGTACGAGTCTTCGTACGCATCGGGGTAGGCGGGGGGCGGGGTCATTGATCCTCCGGGCTGGACAGCAGTGGTCAGCGTGCCGTCTGACGGGGCGGCCGGTGGGGGGACGTGATGACGGCCTTCGGGGGTACTGGGGTTCCGGGATGGCGCTCCCGGTCCCCCCGGCCGGAAGTACCGTCCGGCCGGGAGGAGGGTGTCAGGTGAGCAGGCTTCCCTGGAGCTCCGCGCGCAGGTCCGGGGTGAGGACGTTGCCGGCGCGGTCCACGAGGAGGGCCATCTCGTAGCCGACGAGGCCGATGTCGCACTCGGGGTGCGCCAGGACGGCCAGCGAGGAACCGTCGGAGACGGACATGAGGAAGAGGAATCCCCGGTCCATCTCCACCACGGTCTGGTTGACGGCGCCGCCCTCGAAGATGCGGGAGGCCCCGGCGGTCAGCGAGGTCAGACCGGAGGCCACGGCCGCCAGCTGGTCGGCGCGGTCACGGGGGAAACCTTCGGACATCGCCAGAAGGAGTCCGTCGGCGGAGACCACCACGGTGTGGGACACCCCGGGGGTGTGGTCCACGAAGTTGGTGATCAACCAGTTCAGGTTCTGTGCCGCCTGGCTCATCGAGCTCAACTATCGCTCCTGCTGGTAGGTGGGGTCGATGTGGTAACTGCCGGTCGCGGGGCCGGAGCCGCCGGCCTGCCGTCCCTGCTGGATACCGCGTCGGAGGTTGGTGAGACGGCCGCGCACGTCGTCCGGGGCGCGCGACACCTGCGGCCCGGCCGGGGCCTCGGCCTGCTGCTGTGCGGTACCGGCGACGAGGTTGGCCCGCGGCACCCGACGGGGGAGCCCCGAAGTGGTGATCCCGCCGGCCGCGGGCTGGCGCACGCGTTCGGCCTGGCGCATCAGCTCGTCGTTGGGGGAGGTCCGCCAGCTGACCGTCGGCGTGCTGCCGGTGACCGCCGTGGCGGGCTCGGCCGCGAGCTCCTGTCCCCGCTGCGGCAGCGGCTGCTGCTGGGGCTGCTGCGGGACGGCCGGCGCCTGACCGGCGGACGGACCGCCGTTCTGGCCGGACCAGTTCGACTCCAGCGTATCGAAGATCGGACTGCGCAGGTCACCACCGGACTGGGCCGGGGCCGGGGGCAGCGCCTCCGGCTGGTACGCCTGCGGGAGCTGCGGGGCCTCGGGACGCGGCGCCGGCATCGGCGCGGGAGCGTAGCCGCCGGGCTGCCGGCCCTGGCCCTGCTGGTCCGCGTACCCGCCGACACCGGGGCCGCCCGGGCGGGCGAACTGGCCCGTGGAGGAGGGGTCGAGGGAGCCGCCCGGCTGCGGGCGCTCGAACTGCCCGGTGGCGGACGGGTCCTGGGGACCGCGCAGGCCGGGGCGCTCGAACTGGCCCGTCGTGGACGGGTCCTGGGGACGGCGTACGTCGGGGCGCTCGAACTGGCCGGTCGTGGAGTTGCCGGCCGGCGGGTACGGGGCGTTGCCCGGCATCTGGTCCAGGGCGGGGCGGGCGAACTCCGCCGTCGAACCGGGGCCCGACAGCTCGTCGTGGCCGCGCGGGGCCTCCTGCCCGGCCTGCCCGGCACCCCAGCTGGTGCCCTGGGGCATCCCGGCGGCCGGACCGCCCGGGCTCGGGAGCTCCGGCCGCCCCGCGGCGCCGCCCTGCGGCGGAAGCTGCGGACGCCGGCGCTTGACGGGGGCACCGGGGCCGCCCTGCTGCTGCGGGGCCTGCCCGGGCTGCGGGCCGGAGCCCGGACCGCCCTGGGGCGGCTGCGGACGCTCGAAGCCGCTGCCCTGGGGCGGGAAGACACCCGGGCCGGAGGCCTGGGGCACGCCCGCGGGACGGGCCTGCGGACCGCTGAAGAGGTTGTTGTCCCGGCCGGCCGGAGCACCGGCGGGGCCGCCCTGGCCGCGGCCGGGCTGCGGAGCACCACCGCCGAAGCCGCCCTGGCCCTGCCCCGTCGGAGCGGCGGGGCCGCCCTGCGGACGGGGACCCTGGCCCTGCGGCCGCTGCTGCGGAGCGCCGGCGGGGCCGCCCTGGCCGGGCAGCGCGGGACGCTGCCCGCCGCCGACCTGGCCGCGCTGCTGGCCCGCACCCACGGGGGGACGCGCACCGGTGCCGGGGACCTGACCCTGGGCGCCGGGGGCACCCTGGCCGCCCGGGGCACCGGCCTGGCCGCCCTGGCCCGCCGCCGGACCCGGCTTCTTGCCGCCCTGGGCGACGTCCACCGGGAGCATGACGAGCGCGGTCGTACCGCCCGAGTCGGACGGGCGCAGCTGGATGCGGATGCCGTGTCGCAGGGACAGGCGGCCGACCACGAACAGGCCCATGCGGCGGGAGACGGAGACGTCCACGGTCGGCGGCGACGCGAGCCGCTCGTTGATCGCGGCGAGGTCCTCGGGGGACAGGCCGATACCGGTGTCGTGGATCTCGACGAGCACGCGGCCGTCGGGCAGCGCGTGACCGGTGACCTTGACCTTGGTCTGCGGGGAGGAGAACGAGGTGGCGTTCTCCAGCAGCTCGGCGAGGAGGTGCACGAGGTCGTTGACGACGCGGCCGGCGACATCGGTGCCGGGCACCGCCGCCAGCTCGATGCGCTCGTACTGCTCCACCTCGGACGCGGCGGCGCGGAGCACGTCGACGAGCGGGACGGGGCGGGTCCACCGGCGGCCCGGCTCCTCACCCGCGAGGACGAGGAGGTTCTCACCGTTACGCCGCATTCGGGTGGCGAGGTGGTCGAGCTTGAAGAGCGAGGAGAGCTGGTCCGGGTCGGCCTCGCGCGACTCCAGTTCGGAGATGAGCGACAGCTGACGCTGGATGAGGCCCTGGGAGCGGCGCGAGAGGTTGGTGAACATCGCGTTGACGTTGCCCCGGAGGAGGGCCTGCTCGGCGGCGAGGCGGACGGCCTCGCGGTGCACGTCGTCGAAGGCCGCGGCCACCTGGCCGATCTCGTCGCGGGTGTGCAGGCCGACCGACTCCACGGAGGTGTCGACCTCCTGCGGGTCCGACTCCGAGAGCTGCTTGACGAGCTCGGGCAGACGGTCCTGGGCGACGCGCGTCGCGGTGTCCTGGAGGCGGCGCAGCGAGCGGATCATGGACCGGGCCATGACGAAGGCGCCGACGAGGGAGACACCGAGGACGAGGAGGATCAGGGCACCGTTGATGATGGCGTCCTGCTGCGACTCGTTCTTGAGCTCGCGGGCCTTCTGCTCCATGTCCTCGAGCAGGGTCAGCTCGATGACCTTCATGGCCTGGAGCTTGGTGTCGTCCGCGTCGTACCAGTCCATCCAGGACCGGTTCTTCTCCTTGAGGAACTGTCCCTGGGTGCTCAGTACGCGGCGGGCGTAGTGGTCGGCGCTGCCGATCTCGGTGTTGCCGTCGCCGAGCGCCGCGAGGAGTTCCTCGGGCTTGCCCTGGTAGACGAGTTCGAAGGTCTTCTTCGCCTGGCTCTCGCCGCGGAGCGCGGAGAGGCCGTAGAGGCGGTCGTTCTCGTCCAGCTTGCCGGGCTTGTCGCTGCTCTCCAGGAGGGAGGCGGCGATGACGGCGCGCTGGATGGAGGCGTACTCCTTGGCGGAGGAGAAGGCGGCCAGGGCGCGGGTGCGCTTGATCATCTCCGGGTTGGAGGTGGCCTGGGCCATGTCCTGCGACAGCGAGAGCAGCGAGACGATCAGCGCGTTGTACTCGGTGACCGTCTGCTGGGCGCCGTTCATGTACGCCTTTTTGCGGATGTCCTCGATGCCGGTGAGCTGGCGGCCGATCTGCAGGATGTTGTTGCGGATCGACTTGAGGGTCTCGTCCTTGTCCTCCGCGCTGTCGACCTTGTCGGTCGCGGCGGCGAAGGCCTTGGCGGCGGCGTCGGTCTGGTCGCGCACACCCTGGACGAGGCTGTTGGCCTTGCCGTCCTTGGTGATCGACATCGGACCGGCCGACTTGTCCCGCTCCTCCTGGAGCATGGCGGCCAGGTTGGTGGCCTGCCGGGTCATCGTCGTCAGCAGCTGCATGTGCTCCAGCTGGGCGATGTCGTTGAGCGAGTCGTTGATGCGGAAGCCACCGAGGGTGGTGGCCGCGACGACGGGCAGGGTCAGCAGCGACACCAGTCGCGTGCTGATGCGCCAGTTCTGCATCGCGAGGCGGGAGCCCGAGCTGGGGGCCTTGGGTATCGCCTCGTCCTGCTCGACGGTCTCGGCCTTGGCCTTGCCCTTGGAGCGCGCGGCCTTCGGGGCCTTGGGGGCCTTTCCGGACTTCCCGCGGCCCTTGGCCTTGCCCGAGGGGGAGGAGCCGGGCCCCGCCCCTTCGAGTGCCGGGCCGCGGCCCGGGGCGTGCTGGGGCGAGGCGCCACGGTCGGTCCCGCCGGGCGGTTCCTGCTCCGCCGCAGCTTCCCCTCGGCCCTGAAGGGCCTGGGGAGACCCCTTGCCATCCCTCTTGAATCGTCCCTGCACTAGCGTCGCAACCTCTGGACCAGGCGCCCCGCCGGATGAGCGGCGGAACGGTGTCGAGTCGTGGGGCACTGACGGCCCCATGGTGGTCGTCGGTGACCGGCGCGTCTCCCTGTCGATGCCACCGCGCTCGGCGCTCTCTTGCGCCACCTGCGCGCCGGCTGATACCCGCGGCGGTCTCGCGAATTCCAGCACAGTGGGGGATCTCCAACAAGGTGCGCGTGTCGCCCCGGCGAGCCGGTCACGGCTTGTGACAGCCGGGCTACGGGACGTGGAAGTCCAATGCGGATCAATCGGACTTACGCCAATCAAAGCTCGCGTCCGGCAAGGTGTCCCAGTCGAGATGATCAGGAGCGGAATGGCGCATTCAGTGGCGCAATGTCCGTTTCGTGAACGTCGGTTGACTGTCAGTTATGTCCATATTGCCCGCTCGCTGGTGAGCAAACTCACACGGCTGTGGCTATTACCAACCGGTTCACTCGGGGATTCGGATGTTTAGCCTTGCCTGTTAAAGGGTTGGCGCCACATCCGGCGCAGCAGTCGACCCACACCCCACCAGCGAGCCGAGGGCCCGAAACTCCGATGAAGACGACG
The DNA here is from genome assembly GCF_002028425.1 of Streptomyces katrae. GTDB lineage: Bacteria > Actinomycetota > Actinomycetes > Streptomycetales > Streptomycetaceae > Streptomyces > Streptomyces katrae_A. The sequence continues at coordinate 5,487,134 of NZ_CP020042.1, forward strand.
TCGATGATCCGCAACATAGCCAACCCCCGCCGCACCACCCTCGCGCACCTCAAGGACGCCGAGGACCTGCAGGCGGCCCCGGCCACCCCGGAGCACCGCGTCGAGCTGCCCGCCCAGACCGCGAACCCGCGCCGCACCGTCCTCATGGACGCCCCGGTCGCCGCCGCGCAGTAACAAAGGAGCGCGAAGCGCCGGCCCCCACCGCGTTAGCCTGGAGTCCGCAGACTCCAGCCAGCGGAAACACAAGAGGGGCAGACGCAGCAGGTGCGCATCGCCAGGTTCTCGATCGACGGCAACGTCGCGTTCGGCGCGGTCGAGGGCAGCACTGCCCCCGGCGCCGAAGGCGAGCTCGTCCTCGACATCATCAAGGGCATCCCGTTCGCGGACTTCGAGCTCTCCGGCACGAAGGTCCCGCTGAGCAAGGTCCGGCTGCTGCCGCCCGTGCTCCCGAACAAGGTCGTGGCCGTGGGCCGCAACTACGCGGAGCACGCGGCGGAGCTCGGCAACGAGCTCCCCGAGGCACCCATCACCTTCTTCAAGCCCTCCACCTCGGTGGTCGGCTCCGGCGACCCGATCGTCTACCCCTCCTTCTCCCAGGAGGTCCACCACGAGGCGGAGCTCGCCGTGGTCATCGGCCGCATGTGCCGGGAGGTCCCGAAGGAGCGCGTCAAGGACGTGATCCTCGGCTACACCTGCGCCAACGACGTCACCGCCCGCGACGTCCAGCAGCGCGAGAAGCAGTGGGCCCGCGCCAAGGGCTTCGACAGCGCCTGCCCCCTCGGCCCCTGGATCGAGACCGACCTGGACCCCTCCGACCTGGCGGTCCAGTGCACCGTCAACGGCGAACAGCGCCAGCTCGGCCGTACCAGCGACATGGTCCGCTCCGTCGAGGACCTGGTCGTGCACATCAGCGAGGCCATGACCCTGCTCCCGGGCGACGTCATCCTCACGGGGACCCCGGCCGGAGTCGGCCCCCTCAACGTCGGCGACGAGGTCGCCGTCACCATCGAAGGCATCGGCACTCTCACCAACAAGGTGATCAAGCGTGGCTAACGCGAACGTCCGCGTACGTTTCTGTCCCTCCCCGACCGGCAACCCCCACGTGGGCCTGGTCCGCACCGCCCTCTTCAACTGGGCGTTCGCCCGCCACCACGGCGGTACGTTCGTCTTCCGCATCGAGGACACGGACGCGGCCCGCGACTCCGAGGAGTCCTACGTCCAGCTGCTCGACTCCCTGCGCTGGCTCGGCTTCACCTGGGACGAGGGCCCCGAGGTCGGCGGCCCGCACGCCCCGTACCGGCAGTCCGAGCGCATGGACATCTACAAGGACGTCGCGCAGAAGCTCCAGGACGGCGGCTACGCCTACTCCTGCTACTGCACCACCGAGGAGCTCGACACCCGCCGCGACGCCGCCCGCGCCGCCGGCAGGCCCTCCGGCTACGACGGCCACTGCCGCGAGCTGACCGCCGAGCAGGTCGCCGCGTACGAGGCCGAGGGCCGCACCTCGATCGTCCGCTTCCGGATGCCCGACGAGACCATCACCTTCACGGACCTGGTCCGCGGCGAGCTCTCCTTCACCCCGGAGAACGTGCCGGACTTCGGCATCGTCCGCGCGAACGGCGCCCCGCTGTACACGCTGGTCAACCCGGTCGACGACGCGCTGATGGAGATCACGCACGTCCTGCGCGGCGAGGACCTGCTCTCCTCCACCCCCCGCCAGATCGCCCTCTACAAGGCGCTGATCGAGCTGGGCGTCGCCAAGGGCACCCCGCAGTTCGGCCACCTGCCGTACGTGATGGGCGAGGGCAACAAGAAGCTCTCCAAGCGCGACCCCGAGTCCTCGCTCAACCTCTACCGCGAGCGCGGCTTCCTCCCCGAGGGCCTGCTGAACTACCTCTCGCTCCTCGGCTGGTCCTTCTCCAAGGACCAGGACGTCTTCTCGATCGAGGAGATGGTGGCGAAGTTCGACATCGACGGCGTCAACGCCAACCCGGCCCGCTTCGACCTGAAGAAGGCCGAGGCGATCAACGCCGACCACATCCGCCGGCTGACCCCGAAGGCCTTCGCGGACGCCTGCGCCCCGTGGCTGGAGGCCCCGCACGCCAACTGGGCGCCCGAGGACTTCGACGCCGACGCCTGGGAGCGGATCGCCCCGCACGCCCAGACCCGTGTGACGGTCCTCTCGGACATCACCGCGAACGTGGACTTCCTCTTCCGCAAGGAGCCCGTCGAGGACCAGGCGTCCTGGGACAAGGCCATGAAGGGCGAGCCCGCGGCCCTGCTGACCACGGCCCGGGAGAACCTGCTCGCCGCCGACTGGTCGGACCCGGAGTCCCTCAAGCAGGCCGTCCTGACCGCCGGCGAGGCCCACGGCCTCAAGCTCGGCAAGGCCCAGGCGCCGGTCCGCGTGGCGGTCACCGGCCGCACCGTCGGCCTGCCGCTCTTCGAGTCCCTGGAGATCCTGGGCAAGGAGCGCTCGATCGCGCGCATCGACGCGGCCCTGGCGAAGCTCGCCGCCTGACCCGCGCCCTCCCGGAGGGGCGGCAGCCGATCCGGCTGCCGCCCCTCCGGCGTTCCCGGGCGGTGAGAGTGCTCACACCCCTCCGACGGCGGTGTGGCGCGGCTCACCGCCCGGCCGGGTTCCGCGTACCGCCCCCGCGCGCGCCCGCCCGGGCGTAGGCTCGCCGGTATGCCGATCCGCGCCGTGCTCTGGGACATAGACGACACGCTCTTCGACTACACGGGGGCCGATGCGGCCGGTCTGGCGCGGCACCTGCGCGACGAAGGGCTCGGCGAGCGCTACGGGACCCCGGCCGAGGCCCTGGCCCTGTGGCGGAAGGCCACCGAACTGCACTGGGCCCGCTTCGCCGCCGGCGAGGTCACCTTCCTCGGCCAGCGCCAGGAGCGGGTACGGGAGTTCCTGGAGGAGCCCGCCCTGACCGCCGACGAGGCCGACGCCTGGTTCGAGCGCTACCTCGGGCACTACCAGGCCGCCTGGGCCCTCTTCCCCGACGTCCTGCCCGCCCTGGACGCCCTCGCCGGGAGCTACCGGCACGGGGTGCTCTCCAACTCCTCCGAGGCCAACCAGGACCACAAGCTGCGCCACCTCGGTCTGCGCGAACGCTTCGAGGTGCTGGTGTGCGCCGCCGAGCTGGGGGTCAGCAAGCCCGACACCGCCGCCTTCCTCGCCGCCTGCGACGCCCTCGGGCTGCCCCCGGCCGAGGTGGCGTACGTGGGGGACCAGCCGGAGATCGACGCGCGGGGCGCGCGCGACGCGGGACTGACCGCCTTCTGGCTCGACCGGGACGGGGGCCGGGGGCCCGGCCCCGGCGGCGTACACCGGATCGAGGGGCTCGAACAGCTCCCCGGGCTGCTGGCCGGTGATACCCGTTTTGGAGCACGGTCAGGCATCCGGTAATGTTCTTTCTGCGCCGGGGAGACGGGCCGAGAGGCCGGGAACCGGAGGCGCTAACCAAACGAAAGGCCCCCAGGGTCTTGAAGTTCGGTGGGCTATAGTGTAATTGGCAACACGAGGGTTTCTGGTTCCCTTATTCTAGGTTCGAGTCCTGGTAGCCCAGCGCAGTGCAGCAGTAACGCAGTGCTTTGCCCCCGTTGTGTAGCGGCCTAGCACGCCGCCCTCTCAAGGCGGTAGCGCCGGTTCGAATCCGGTCGGGGGTACAGATCCTTCCCGCAGGATCTCCAGGGTCGCTCCCGGAGGTCTTGATGCAGGATCGCTAGGGCCCCCGTTGTGTAGCGGCCTAGCACGCCGCCCTCTCAAGGCGGTAGCGCCGGTTCGAATCCGGTCGGGGGTACCAAGGTCTGGCTGGTCTAGACCATTGGGCTATAGTGTAATTGGCAACACGAGGGTTTCTGGTTCCCTTATTCTAGGTTCGAGTCCTGGTAGCCCAGCGCAGTACCGCAGTAAAGCTAGCCCCCGTTGTGTAGCGGCCTAGCACGCCGCCCTCTCAAGGCGGTAGCGCCGGTTCGAATCCGGTCGGGGGTACATCAGGAAAGGCCCTCCGCGATCATCGCGGAGGGCCTTTTCGCTGTTTCCGGGCCCTGTCCGGCCGTGGACAAGTGCGGGCCCGGGGGCGCGAGTTCGGACGTGTGCGGCGTCGTACGCGCCCCCGGGCCCGGGGGTCGTGGTGGAAGAGGTCTGCGACCGGGGAGGTCAGCCGGAGCGGCGCAGGGCCTCCGTCAGGCGGGCGGCCGCGTCGATGACGGCCTGGGCGTGCATGCGCCCCGGGTGGCGGGTCAGGCGCTCGATCGGGCCGGAGACCGACACGGAGGCCACCACCCGGTTCGAGGGGCCGCGCACCGGCGCCGAGACGGACGCCACGCCGGGCTCCCGCTCGCCGATCGACTGCGCCCAGCCGCGGCGCCGTACGCCGGACAGGGCCGTCGCCGTGAAGCGCGCGCCCTGCAGGCCCCGGTGAAGCCGCTCGGGCTCCTCCCAGGCCATCAGGATCTGCGCCGCCGACCCCGCCTTCATCGGGAGCGTGGAGCCCACCGGGACCGTGTCCCGCAGGCCCGACAGCCGCTCGGCGGCCGCCACGCAGATGCGCATGTCGCCCTGACGCCGGTAGAGCTGCGCGCTCTCGCCCGTCACGTCACGGAGGTGCGTGAGCACCGGTCCCGCCGTGGCCAGCAGGCGGTCCTCGCCGGCCGCGGCGGCAAGCTCTGCCAGCCGCGGGCCGAGGATGAACCGGCCCTGCATGTCCCTCGCCACCATCCGGTGGTGTTCCAGTGCCACGGCAAGGCGGTGTGCCGTGGGTCGTGCGAGCCCTGTCGCCGCGACCAGCCCGGCGAGGGTGGCCGGACCGGACTCCAGTGCGCTCAATACCAGAGCTGCCTTGTCGAGAACGCCGACGCCGCTAGAGTTGTCCATGAAACGATATTCACGTCTCACACTGTGAAACGCAAGTTCAAATTTTCCAAGAACCAGCGAGTCTGTATGTACGGGTCCACGAACCACTGGGTCCGGGACGGTGAGCCGGAGGGAAAGAGCGATGGGTAGGACACTCGCGGAGAAGGTCTGGGACGACCATGTCGTCCGGCGCGCCGAGGGCGAGCCCGATCTCCTCTTCATTGATCTCCACCTGCTGCACGAGGTGACCAGCCCGCAGGCCTTCGAGGGGCTGCGCCAGGCCGGCCGCAAGGTCCGGCGCCTGGACCTCACCATCGCGACCGAGGACCACAACACCCCCACCCTCGACATCGACAAGCCGATCGCGGACCCGGTCTCCCGGGCCCAGCTGGAGACGCTGCGCAAGAACTGCGCCGAGTTCGGTGTGCGCCTGCACTCGCTGGGCGACGTCGAGCAGGGCGTCGTGCACGTCGTGGGGCCGCAGCTGGGCCTGACGCAGCCCGGTACCACCGTGGTCTGCGGCGACTCCCACACCTCCACGCACGGCGCCTTCGGCGCGCTGGCCTTCGGCATCGGCACCAGCCAGGTCGAGCACGTGCTGGCCACCCAGACGCTGCCGCTGGCCCGCCCGAAGACGATGGCCATCACCGTCACCGGCGAGCTGGCCGAGGGCGTCACCGCCAAGGACCTGATCCTGGCGATCATCGCCAAGATCGGCACCGGCGGCGGCCAGGGCTACATCCTGGAGTACCGCGGCGAGGCCGTCGAGAAGCTCTCGATGGAAGCCCGCATGACCATCTGCAACATGTCGATCGAGGCCGGCGCCCGCGCGGGCATGATCGCCCCCGACCAGACCACCTTCGACTACCTCCAGGGCCGCGACCACGCCCCGAAGGGCGAGGACTGGGACGTGGCGGTCGCCTACTGGAAGACCCTGCGCACCGACGAGGACGCCGTCTTCGACGCCGAGGTCGTCATCGACGGCTCCGCGCTCTCCCCGTTCGTCACCTGGGGCACCAACCCCGGCCAGGGCGCGCCGCTGTCCGCCAACGTCCCCGACCCGGCTTCGTACGAGGACGCTTCGGAGCGCCTGGCCGCCGAAAAGGCCCTGGAGTACATGGGGTTGACGGCCGGACAGCCGCTGCGCGACATCAAGGTCGACACCGTCTTCGTAGGTTCCTGCACCAACGGCCGCATCGAGGACCTGCGCGCCGTCGCCGACATCATCGGGGGCCGCAAAGTCGCCGACGGCGTACGGATGCTGGTCGTCCCGGGCTCGGTCCGGGTCGCCCTCCAGGCCGTCGAGGAGGGCCTGGACAAGGTCTTCAAGGACGCCGGCGCCGAATGGCGGCACGCGGGCTGCTCCATGTGCCTGGGCATGAACCCCGACCAACTGGCCCCGGGTGAGCGTTCCGCGTCCACCTCCAACCGCAACTTCGAGGGCCGGCAGGGCAAGGGCGGGCGCACCCACCTGGTCTCCCCGCAGGTGGCCGCCGCCACCGCCGTGCTGGGCCATCTGGCCTCGCCCGCCGACCTGTCCGACGCCAACGCCACCGCCGGAGTCTGAGCCATGGAAGCCTTCACCACCCACACCGGCCGCGCCGTCCCGCTGCGCCGCAGCAATGTCGACACCGACCAGATCATCCCGGCCCACTGGCTGAAGAAGATCACCCGTGACGGGTTCGAGGACGGGCTCTTCGAGGCCTGGCGCAAAGACCCGGAGTTCGTCACCAACCGGCCCGAGCGCGCCGGTGCGACGGTCCTGGTCGCCGGCCCCGACTTCGGCACCGGCTCCTCGCGCGAGCACGCCGTCTGGGCCCTGCAGAACTTCGGGTTCAAGGCGGTCATCTCCTCCCGCTTCGCCGACATCTTCCGCGGCAACTCGCTGAAGAACGGTCTGCTGACCGTCGTCCTGCCGCAGGAGACCGTCGACCGGCTGTGGGAGCTCACCGAGGCCGACCCGACCGCCGAGATCACCGTCGACCTGGTCGACCGCAAGGTCCGAGCCGAGGGCGTCGAGGCGGAGTTCGAACTCGACGACAACGCGCGCTGGCGGCTGCTGGAAGGACTGGACGACATCTCGCTCACCCTTCAGAACGAAGCCGACATCGACGCGTACGAAAGCACCCGACCCGCCTTCAAGCCGCGCACGATTCGCGTCTGATTCCTGCCTGATCAGCGCTTATTCACCCTCGGGTGATCACATCGGCAACACTGTGCCCCCTGCCTTCCGGCGGGGGGCACAGCCGTATGTTGAGGCCCCGTGAGGCGACAACTCGCCCCAGATGGCACAATCTGTGCATGGAACGCGACAGTCAACTCGAGCTCTACGAACTCGTCGCGGACCGGTTGAAAGAAGCACACACAAGGGTGCGCGCACTGCAAGTCCCGGAGGGCGTAAGGATGGCGCTGTCCCGGAAGCTGTTGGTCGTCACTGCCGCGGCGAAGCACGATCTCGCCGACGCGGCAAGGCGCCTGGACAGGTTGATGAAGGACCTCGACGAGGGTCGATTCCCTGAAGGCGACTGATGCGAAGGAACTCCGTAACGGCTCACATCGTTGCGGCACTAGGGTGATTAGCCCGTTTCGTGTTTGATTTGCGGTATATATCCGCCTAACGTGCGAAATAAGCTTGAACACATTCGTTCTGGCGAGGTCTCCGAAGGGGAAGACGTGAACAAGGCGCAGCTCGTAGAAGCGATTGCCGACAAGCTGGGCGGCCGCCAGCAGGCCGCCGACGCGGTCGACGCGGTACTGGACGCGATGGTCCGCGCGGTCGTCGCGGGCGACCGGGTCTCGGTCACGGGCTTCGGCTCGTTCGAGAAGGTCGACCGCCCGGCCCGCTACGCCCGCAACCCGCAGACGGGTGAGCGCGTCCGGGTCAAGAAGACGTCCGTTCCCCGCTTCCGTGCGGGTCAGGGCTTCAAGGACCTGGTCAGCGGCACCAAGAAGCTCCCCAAGGGCGACGAGGTGGCCGTCAAGAAGGCCCCGAAGGGCAGCCTGACCGGCGGTGCCTCGGCCACGGTCAAGAAGGCCGCCGCCAAGAAGGCCACCACGGCCAAGAAGGCCGCCGCGAAGACCACGGCCACCAAGGCCGCCGCCAAGAAGACGACGGCGAAGAAGGCCGCCACGACCGTCAAGAAGACGGCCGCGAAGACCACGGTCGCGAAGAAGGCCACGGCCACGGCCAAGAAGGCGACCCCGGCGAAGAAGGCCACGGCGGCGGCGAAGAAGACCACCGCCACCGCGAAGAAGACCGCCCCGGCGGCCAAGAAGGCCACCGCGACGAAGGCGCCCGCCAAGAAGACGGCGACGCGCAAGGCCACCGCGAAGAAGACCACCGCCCGCAAGAAGTAGGGGCACGAGTCACACACGCCGGGCCGGCTTCCCCCCGGGGGAAGCCGGCCCGCGGTGCGTTCCTCCGCTGGTCACAGGGGTCGCGGACCCCCGCGGGCCTACAGGGGCTAGAACGTCTGCAGGGTGACCAGGGTGATCCGCAGGCCGGCGCCCTCGCCGTCCGTCTCGATGCGCACCCGCTGCCCGGGACGCAGCATCAGCAGGCCGCCGGCGTCGAAGGCCTCGGCCCCGAAGGGCACCGGGGTGCCGTCGTCCAGCAGCACGCTGCCGCTGCGGGTCTGGGAGTCGTACGTGTACGCGGTCGCCTGCATAAGCGCACTGTATCGGGCCGTGTGCCGGCCCACGCCGAGGGAGAGGGCCCTGCGCAGGTCCGGTCCCGTGTCCACGTCCCGGCGCACGCTCTCGACGTCGGCCAGGGATATTTCCACCGCCCCCGAAGCGGAATGGCGGGCCCGGGACGGGCCGCCGAACGCGGGTGCCAATTCCACGTCCGGGCCGGCGGAAAGGAGCGTCGTCCCGATTCCCGCCGCATCCGCCAGAAATGCCCGGGGAAATGCGGAGGCGATATCGAGCACACGTAGCAATTCCGGCGGGCGCAGCGCGGGCAGGTCCGCGTTCATCGCGGCCAGCCGCGCCCCCGGCCGCCCCGCGCGCACGGCCCGCGCTCCGTGGTCCAGCGCGGCGTTGAGCCCCGCGCCCGGAGCGTCCGGCAGGATCCGCGCCCCGAGCCGGGCCAGTTCCGCCCCGGCCACCGCGTCGTCCGTGACGACCACCACATCCGCGACCGAAGCACAGGCCAGCGCCCCCGCCACCGTGTCCTGCGCGAAGGCCAGGGCCAGCCCCGGACGGGAAGCCCCCACGGCGGCCGCCAGCCGGCTCTTGGCCAGCGCCAGGGGTTTCAGCGGGACCACCAGGCTCCAGACGGCGTTCGTGGCGGACTCCTTCGCTCCGGTGCGCGGCCGCACCCGTCCCGGCCAAGGACGGGTCACGGCCCGGTCATCAGTCGGCCCATTGTCGCCTCAGACCGGCAGCAGGGGGGCCCGCCGGTCCGGGCGGGGCGTACGGTGTTCTCGACAGAGACCGGACGCGGGGCGACACTTGTCCGGCCCACGAGGTGCCGAGCTCCCCCAGCCACCGCTGGGAGGTGCCCCACGCCCCGGTCCTAGAGGAAGGTGCTCCGAGTGTCCCGCCGCAGAATCGGCTTCTGGTACCGCCTGGCGGCGGTCATCGCAAAACCGCCGCTGGTAGTGCTCTTCAAGCGGGACTGGCGGGGAATGGAGCACATTCCGGCCGACGGCGGATTCATCACCGCCGTCAATCACAACTCGTATCTGGACCCGCTGTCCTACGCGCACTTCCAGTACAACACCGGCCGGGTGCCCCGGCTGCTCGCCAAGGCCGGGCTCTTCAAAGTGCCTTTCGTCGGCGCGATCCTCCGCGGATCGGGACAGATCCCCGTCTACCGCGAGACCACCAACGCCCTGGACGCGTTCCGGGCCGCCGTGGCCGCAGTCGAGCGCGGCGAATGCGTCGCGTTCTACCCCGAGGGCACCCTCACCCGCGACCCGGAGATGTGGCCGATGGCCGGCAAGAGCGGTGTCGCCCGCGTGGCGCTGATCACCCAGGCTCCCGTCATTCCGGTGGCCCAGTGGGGCGCCAACCTCGTGATGCCGCCGTACGCCAAGGAGAACAAGGTCCGCCTGTTCCCCCGCAAGACCCTCCAGGTCCTCGCGGGCCCGCCCGTGGACCTCTCGGCCTTCTACGGCAAGGAACCGACGCCGGAGGTCCTCAAGGGGGCCACCGAGGCGATCATGGCCGACATCACCCGGCTCCTGGAGGAGCTGCGCGGCGAGAAGGCCCCCGACCAGCCGTACGACCACCGCAAGGCCCGCGCGCAGCAGCGGCGCAAGGCCGCGGGGGAGGGTTCCAAGTGACGCGTCCCGTCAAGGCAGCCGTCTTCTCCGCGGGCTCCTGGGGTACCGCCTTCGGCATGGTGCTGGCCGACGCGGGCTGCGAGGTCACCCTGTGGGCCCGCCGCCCGGAGGTCGCCGACGCCATCAACACCGGCCGCACCAACCCGGACTACTTCCCCGGCGTGGAGCTCCCCGCGAACCTGCGGGCGACCACCGACCCGGCCGAGGCCGCCCGCGGCGCGGACTTCACGGTGCTGTCCGTGCCCTCCCAGACCCTGCGCGGCAACCTCGCCGCCTGGGCCCCCCTGCTGGAGCCCGACACCGTCCTCGTCTCCCTGATGAAGGGCATCGAACTCGGCACCGCCAAGCGGATGAGCGAGGTCATCGAGGAGGTGGCCAAGGTCCCCGCCGAGCGCGTCGCCGTGGTCACCGGCCCCAACCTGGCCCGCGAGATCGTCGCCCGCCAGCCCGCCGCCTCCGTCGTCGCCTGCGTGGACGAGGCCGTGGCCCAGCGGCTCCAGGCCGCCTGCCACACCCCGTACTTCCGGCCGTACACCAGCACCGACGTCATCGGCTGCGAGCTCGGCGGCGCCGTCAAGAACGTCATCGGCCTCGCCGTCGGCATCGCCGACGGCATGGGCCTGGGCGACAACACCAAGGGCTCGCTCATCACCCGGGGCCTGGCCGAAGCCACCCGTCTGGGCCTGGCGATGGGCGCCGACCCGCTCACCTTCTCCGGCCTCGCGGGCCTCGGCGACCTCGTCGCCACCTGCTCCTCGCCGCTCTCCCGCAACCACACGTTCGGCACGAACCTGGGCCGCGGGATGACCCTGGAGGAGACCATCGCGGTCACCAAGCAGACCGCCGAGGGGGTCAAGTCCTGCCAGTCCGTGGCGGATCTGGCCCGCCGCCACGGAGTGGACATGCCGATCACCGACACGGTCGTCGACATCGTCCACCACGGCAAGCCCACGCTGGTCGCGCTGAAGGAACTCATGGGCCGCAGCGCCAAACCGGAACGACACTGACACCTTTCCGGACGCTTGAGCGGGTACCCTCGTGGCGATATGAGCAGCGAGAACCTCCCCCAGACCCCTGAGCAGCAGGGCCGCAAGCCCCGCGTGGCCGTCGTCTTCGGCGGCCGCAGCTCGGAACACGCCATCTCGGTCGTCACCGCGGGCGCCGTGCTGCGCTCCATCGACCGCTCCAAGTACGAGGTGCTGCCCATCGGCATCACCACGGACGGCCGGTGGGCCCTGACCGCCGACGCACCCGAGCGCATGGCCATCGCCGACCGCCGGCTCCCCGACGTGGCGTCGCTGGCGGAGTCCCCGGACGGCACCGTCGTGCTGCCCGTGGACCCCGCCAGCCGCGAGGTCGTCTACACCGAGCCGGGATCCGTCCCCAAGGCACTGGGTGAGGTCGACGTCGTCTTCCCCGTGCTGCACGGCCCCTACGGCGAGGACGGCACCCTCCAGGGCCTCCTGGAGCTCTCCGGGATCCCGTACGTCGGCTGCGGCGTCCTCGCCTCGGCCGTCGGCCAGGACAAGGACTACATGAAGCGGGTGTTCACCTCCTTCGGGCTGAACGTCGGCCCGTACGTGACCATCCGCCCCCGTGAGTGGGAGGCCGACCAGGACGCCGCCAGGGCCAAGGTCCTGGACTTCGCCGCCGAGCACGGCTGGCCGCTGTTCGTGAAGCCCGCCCGCGCCGGCTCCTCCATCGGCATCACCAAGGTCGACGACGCCTCCGGGCTCGACGCCGCCATCCGCGAGGCCCGCCACCACGACCCCAAGGTTATCGTGGAGGCCCTGCTGCGCGGCCGCGAGATCGAGTGCGGCGTCCTGGAGTTCGAGGACGGGCCGCGCGCGAGCGTGCCCGCGGAGATCCCGCCGGTCTCCAGCCACGACTTCTACGACTTCGAGGCGAAGTACATCGACTCCGCCGCCGGCCTGGTGCCCGCCCCGCTCACCCCGGAGCAGACCGCCGAGGTGCAGCGGCTCGCGGTCGAGGCCTTCGAGGCCGCGTCCTGCGAGGGACTGGTCCGCGCCGACTTCTTCCTCACCGAGGACGGCACCTTCGTCATCAACGAGATCAACACCCTGCCCGGGTTCACGCCGATCTCGATGTACCCGCGCATGTGGCAGGAGTCGGGCATCGAGTACCCGGAGCTGGTGGACCGCCTGATCCAGGCCGCCCTGCGCCGCTCCACCGGCCTGCGCTAGACGCCTCCACCGGGCTTCCGTCCGGGGGAGCCCCGGGGTCCCGTACAGCCGACCGCCCGCCAGGAGGAACCCTGGCGGGCGGCGGTGTGCGCGGGTGGGGGCGGGTCAGTAGGAGGAGATCCCGGCCGGCACGGCCTTGGCCACCGCGGCGGACAGACCCACGAGCATGCCCGCGTCCGTGGCATGCTCCTTGTCGATCCAGACCTCCGTGTAGGCCAGGCGCGACCCGGTGGTGAACTTCAGACCGCCGTCGGCCGGCCGTTCCACCAGCCAGCCGACGCCGTTCACCTCCACTCCGTCCGCCTTCGGATCGGCCATCTTGGCGGGCTTGGGGATGCCGCACCGCAGTACGATCGCCGAACCGCCCCACGCGGCGGTCAGGTCCGACTCCGGTTCGGTGGCGGTCCGGTCCAGCCCGGACACCGTCGCCGGGAGGTCCTTGTGCAGCGCGGCACAGAGCCCCGCGACGTCGGCGGGCGGCGCGGGCGGCGGAGTCACCCGGGCCTCGGAGGTCCCGGGGGCACAGCCCGCCAGGGCCAGGCCCGCCGACAGGACGGGCAGGGCCAGTACACGCAGGGGCCGACGGTGCGAAGACATCACCGGCCAAGAGTAGACGGGGGCTACAGATGGACCACGGGGCAGGTCAGGGTGCGGGTGATCCCCTCCACCTGCTGCACCTTGGCGACCACCATGCGGCCGAGATCGTCGACGGTGTCGGCCTGGGCGCGCACGATGACGTCGTACGGCCCCGTCACGTCCTCGGCCTGGATCACCCCCGGGATGTTCCCGATGGACTCGGCGACGACCGACGCCTTGCCCACCTCGGTCTGGATGAGGATGTACGCCTGTACCACGGAACCTCCAGGGCGGCCACGAGGATCATTTCCCCTAACCTTCGGGTGGGCCCGACAGAATCGGAAGGGCCGGGGGAAGAAGGGACGCCACGGTACCGCGTCGCCGGGTGCCACGGGGAGACCCGCAGACCAGGCGCCACGCACAGCGGGGCGTACGCAGACCAGAAGTTGACGTATCTGTTGACGGTACCCAGAGCTGTGACGGCTCGCGACCGCAAGCGGACTTGCCAAGAAGGGGCACAGCGATGAAGGGCACTGTGGGCGAGCTGGGGGAATTCGGGCTCATCAGGGAGCTCACCTCACGGCTCACCACCACCCCGGCGGTCCGGCTCGGACCGGGCGACGACGCCGCGGTCGTGTCGGCCCCCGACCGGCGGGTCGTGGCCAGCACGGACATCCTGCTGGAGGGCAGGCACTTCCGGCGCGACTGGTCCACCGCCTACGACGTCGGCCGCAAGGCCGCCGCGCAGAACCTGGCCGACATCGCCGCCATGGGCGCCGTGCCGACCGCCCTCCTGCTCGGCCTGGTGGTCCCGGCGGAGCTGCCGGTCACCTGGCCCACCGAGCTCATGGACGGCATCCGCGACGAGTGCCAGGTCGCCGGCGCGGCCGTGGTCGGCGGCGACGTCGTCCGCGGGGACACCATCACCGTCTCCATCACCGCCCTCGGCGACCTGCGCAACCACGAGCCCGTGCTGCGCTCCGGCGCCCAGCCCGGCGACGTGGTGGCCGTCACGGGCTGGCTCGGCTGGTCCGCCGCCGGCTACGCGGTGCTCTCGCGCGGCTTCCGCTCCCCGCGGGCCTTCGTCGAGGCGCACCGGCGCCCCGAGCCGCCGTACCACGCGGGCCCGGCGGCCGCCGGACTCGGCGCCACCGCCATGACCGACGTCAGCGACGGCCTGATCGCCGACCTCGGGCACATCGCCGAGGCCAGCCACGTACGGATCGACCTGCGCTCGGGGGCCGTGGACATCCCGACCCAGATGCACGACATCGGCCAGGCCGTCGGCGTGGACCCGCTCCAGTGGGTGCTGACCGGGGGAGAGGACCACGCCATCGTGGCGACCTTCCCGCCCGACGTGAAGCTCCCGGCCCGCTGGAAGGTCATCGGGGAGGTCCAGCACCGCTCGGCGCTGCCCCAGGTGACCGTGGACGGCGCCCCCTGGACCAGCACCGGCGGCTGGGACCACTTCGGGGGCGACCCGGCCGAGGGCGAGACCCCGTGAGCCGGGCCGGCGGGGCCCCGCCGCTGTGCCTGACCGTCGCCGGATCCGACTCCGGCGGCGGTGCGGGCATCCAGGCCGACCTCAAGACGATGCTGGCGCTCGGGGTGCACGGCATGAGCGTGGTCACCGCCGTGACCGCCCAGAACTCCCTCGGGGTGCGGGGGGCCTGGGAGCTGCCCGCCGAGGCCGTCACGGCCCAGTACCGGGCCGTCGTGGACGACATCGGGGTCCAGGCGGTCAAGACCGGGATGCTCTCCTCCGCCGTCCTCGTGGAGACCGTCGCGGAACTGCTTGCCGGCACCGACGCCCCGGTGGTGGTGGATCCCGTGGGGGTCTCCAAGCACGGGGACCCGCTGCTCGCGGCCTCCGCGCTGGACGCCGTACGCGGGGAGCTGCTGCCCCGGGCCACGGTGGCGACGCCCAACCTCGACGAGGTGGCGCAGCTGACCGGTCTGGCCGTCGAGGACGAGGACGGCATGCGGCGGGCCGCCGCCGCGGTCCTCGGCTTCGGGCCCCGCTGGGCGCTGATCAAGGGCGGCCACCTCGCCGCCCACGGCGGGGAGGCCGTGGACCTGCTCACCGACGGCTCCGAGGAGCTGTGGCTGCGGGCGCCCCGCCACGACAACCGGCACACCCACGGCACCGGCTGCACCCTCGCCGGCGCCGTGGCGGCGGGCCTGGCCAAGGGGCTGTCCGTCCCGGAGGCCGTCACGGCGGCCAAGGAGTACGTCACCGGTGCCATCGCCGCGGGCTTCGCGCTCGGCGGCGGGATCGGCCCGGTGGACCACGCCTGGCAGTGGCGCTGAACCCGTCAGGAGCAGCCCTTGACCGTCGAGGGCTGCCCCTCCGGGGCCCCGGACAAGGCAAAAGGCCGGTCCACCAGAGGTGAACCGGCCTTCTTGGCAACCGGAAAGGGCTGCGCTACGACGACGGGAGGCGTCAGCGCGAGACCTTGCCGGCCTTGATGCACGAGGTGCAGGCGTTGAGGCGCTTCGGCGTCCCATTGACCACGGCACGGACGCGCTGGATGTTCGGGTTCCAGCGACGCGAGGTGCGGCGGTGCGAGTGGGAGATGTTGTTGCCGAAGCTCGGCCCCTTGGCGCAAACGTCGCAGTTGGCAGCCACAGGTCACTCCAAGACTTCAGATGCAATTACGGTGGAATCCGGCGCACCGGAATCAGAGATCTGAAGTGGCTTGCCGGACGAATGACCCGACTCTCGACGGGCAACCTGAGCAGCATACAACGACTGCTTGGGTCCGAGAAAACTACCATGACGGGGCCGGGCTCCGCCCCGGGGTCCCGGGCGGACGGCCGCCCTTCGTTACCCTGCGGTGAACCCTGGCCCGCACAAGGAGGAACGCCCGGTGGCGCACGAGCCCGAGCCGCAGCCCGCCGACGAGTTCGACGCCGAAGCGGTGCGCACCTGGAGCTCCCTGGCCCTGGCCGCACTGGGCCGGGCCCGCACGGACATCGACGCGATCAACGTCTACCCCGTCGCCGACGCCGACACCGGGACCAACCTCTACCTGACGGCCGAATCCGCCCACCGGGCCCTGACCGAGGCCTTCGCCCCCACCGCTCCCGGCGTGAGCGACGGCACAGCCCCGGCCACCGCGACGGCCACCGCGACGGCCTCCCTCCCGGAGGCCGTACGGGCTTACGCGCACGGCGCGCTCATAGGCGCCCGCGGCAACTCCGGGACGATCCTCGCCCAGCTCCTGCGCGGCATCGCCGACGTCCTCGGCGCCGCCCCCGCGGGCCACGCCCCCGGCCCGCTGCTGGCCCAGGCCCTCACCCGGGCCGCCGAGGAGGCCTACCAGGCCGTCGCCCACCCCGTCGAGGGGACGATGCTCACCGTCGCCGGAGCCGCCGCCCGTGCCGCGCAGGCCGCCCCGGGAACCGCCGCCGACGTGGCCCGCGCCGCCTACGACGGGGCCCGCGCGGCCCTTGCCGAGACCCCCGGGCAGCTGGCCGCCCTCGGCAAGGCCGGGGTGGTCGACGCGGGGGGCTGCGGGCTGGTCGCCGTACTCGGGGCGCTGTGGCAGGCGCTGTCCGGCCGGGAGCCCGAGCCCGAGCCGGTCCAGGGGCCGGCCGAGCCCGTGGAGCGCGTCCCGGAGCCCTGCGCCCAGGAGGAGGGCGGGCCCGGCTACGAGGTGGTCTACCTGCTGGAGGCCGCCGAGGAGGCCGTCGACCGGCTGCGCACCGCCCTCGACGGGCTCGGCGACTCCCTCGTGGTGGTCGGCGGCGACGGGCTGTGGAACGTCCACGTGCACGTCGACGACCCCGGCGCGGCCGTCGAGGCCGGAGTGGAAGCCGGCCGGCCGTACCGGATCCGCATCACCCACTTCGGTGACGAACGCCGCCGCGCGAGCGCCCCGCGCGCCCAGCGGGCCGTCGTGGCCGTGGTCCACGGCGAGGGGCTGGCCGCACTGTGCGGGGAGGCCGGCGCGACCACCGTCCCGGCCAGGGCGGGCGAGCCCCCGGCCGTCGCCGACCTGCTCGACGCGATCCGCCGGGCCCACGCCCGCGAGGTGGTCCTGCTGCCCGGCGGCGCCGAAATCCGCGCGGCCGCCGGCGCCGCCGCGGAGCAGGCCCGCGCCGACGGCGTGCGCGTCGCGGTGATCCCGACCCGCTCCGCCGTCCAGGCCCTGGCCGCCCTCGCCGTGCACGACCCGGAGGCCGGCTTCGACGAGGACGTCGTCGCCATGACCGCCGCCGCCGGAGCCACCCGGTACGGGGAACTGGCCGTCGCCGAGCGGCAGTCCTTCACCTCCGCCGGCATCTGCCAGGCCGGCGACGTCCTCGGGCTCATCGACGGCGACGTCGCCGTCATCGGCGCGGGCCTGCCCGAGACGGCCGAGGCGGTCCTGGAGCGGATGCTCGGCTCCGGCGGCGAACTGGTCACCCTCGTCCTGGGCCCCGAGGCCCCCGACACCCTCGCCGCGCGCCTGGAGGCGTACGTCCAGCAGCGGCACCTCGCCGTGGACACCGTCACCTACAGCGGCGGCAGGCACTCCGCGCCCCTGCTCATCGGAGTCGAATAGCGGCCCTGTCACAGGCATGGTGTGCAATGGAACACGTGCCCGCGCTCGACGAAGACCTCAAGAAGACCCTCGGCCCCGCCACCGCCAAGGTGCTCGCCGAGCAGCTCGGCCTGCACACGGCCCTGGACCTGCTCCACCACTACCCCCGGCGGTACGCCGAGCGCGGCGAGCTGACCTCGCTCGCGGACCTCGCCGACCAGCTCGACGAGCACGTCACGGTCGTCGCCCAGGTCGCCGACGCCCGGATCCTGACCTTCAACGGGGGCCGCGGCAAGCGGCTGGAGGTCACCATCACCGACGGCAGCGGCCGCCTCCAGCTGGTCTTCTTCGGCGCGGGCGTCCACAAACCGCACAAGGAACTGCTGCCCGGCAGCCGCGCGATGTTCGCGGGCAAGGTCTCCCGGTTCAACCACAAGCTCCAGCTCGCGCACCCGGCGTACGAACCCCTCGGCGCCGATGCCTCCGACCGGGACGCCGCCACCGCCTTCGCCAACCAGCTGATCCCGATCTACCCGGCCTGCGCCAAGCTGGAGTCCTGGAAGATCGCCAAGTGCGTGGACGCCGTCCTGCCCCGGGCGCAGGAGGCCCTGGACCCGCTCCCGCCCGCCCTGCGCGACGGCCGCGGACTGGTCCCGCTCACCGACGCCCTCCTCAAGATCCACCGCCCGGCCACCAAGGCCGACATCGAGGACGCCCGCCGCCGCCTGAAGTGGGACGAGGCCTTCGTCCTCCAGGTCGCCCTCGCCCGCCGCAGGCACGCCGACTCCCAGCTCCCGGCCGTCGCCCGCCGCCCGGCCCCCGGCGGCCTCCTCGACGCCTTCGACGCGAAGCTCCCCTTCACCCTCACCGAAGGCCAGCAGAAGGTCTCGGGGGAGATCTTCGACGACCTGGCCACCAGCCACCCCATGCACCGCCTCCTCCAGGGCGAGGTCGGCTCGGGCAAGACGATGGTGGCGCTGCGGGCCATGCTCGCCGTCGTCGACTCCGGGGGACAGGCCGCGATGCTCGCCCCCACCGAGGTCCTCGCCCAGCAGCACCACCGTTCCGTCACCGAGATGATGGGCGAGCTCGCCGAGGGCGGCATGCTCGGGGGGGCCGACCTGGGCACCAAGGTGGTCCTGCTCACCGGCTCCATGGGGACGGCCGCCCGCCGCCAGGCCCTGCTCGACCTGGTCACCGGCGAGGCCGGGATCGTCATCGGCACCCACGCCCTGATCGAGGACAAGGTCCAGTTCCACGACCTCGGCCTGGTCGTCGTCGACGAACAGCACCGCTTCGGCGTCGAGCAGCGCGACGCCCTGCGCTCGAAGGGCAAGCAGCCGCCGCACCTGCTGGTCATGACCGCCACCCCCATCCCGCGCACCGTCGCCATGACCGTCTTCGGCGACCTGGAGACCTCCGTCCTCGACCAGCTGCCCGCCGGCCGCTCCCCGATCGCCACCCACGTGGTGCCCGCCAAGGACAAGCCGCACTTCCTCGCCCGCGCCTGGGAACGGGTCCGCGAGGAGGTCGAGAACGGCCACCAGGCGTACGTCGTCTGCCCGCGCATCGGCGATGGCGAGGACGACCCGAAGGGCAAGAAGAAGGCCTCCGCCGAGGACGAGGCCGAAAAGCGCCCGCCGCTGGCCGTCCTGGAGATCGCCGAGCAGCTCGTCCGCGGCCCCCTCGCCGGGCTCTCCGTCGAGGTGCTGCACGGGCGGATGGACCCCGCCGACAAGGACGACGTGATGCGCCGCTTCGCCGCCGGCGAGGTCAAGGTGCTCGTCGCCACCACCGTCATCGAGGTCGGTGTGAACGTCCCCAACTCCACCGTCATGGTGATCATGGACGCCGACCGCTTCGGCGTCTCCCAGCTCCACCAGCTCCGCGGCCGCGTCGGCCGCGGCTCCGCCCCCGGCCTGTGCCTGCTGGTCAGCGAGATGCACGAGGCCAGTCCCGCCCGCGCCCGGCTCGCAGCCGTCGCCGCCACCCTCGACGGCTTCGAGCTCTCCCGCATCGACCTGGAACAGCGCCGCGAGGGCGACGTCCTCGGCCAGGCCCAGTCCGGCGTCCGCTCCTCGCTGCGCATGCTCGCCGTCATCGAGGACGAGGAGGTCATCGCCGAGGCCCGGGAGGAGGCCGCCCGCGTCGTGGCCGCCGACCCCGAACTGGAGCACCTGCCCGGACTGCGCACCGCCCTCGACGCCCTGCTGGACGCCGAGCGCGAGCAGTACCTGGAGAAGGGCTGAGCGGCACGACCTATCGTGGGAGGCCAGAACGGAGGCCCCGGCCTCCCCCGACCGCCGCAGACAAGGACCCCAGATGACCCGCGTGATCGCCGGCACCGCCGGCGGGCGGCGGCTGGCCGTGCCGCCCGGCACCGGCACCCGCCCGACCTCCGACCGGATGCGCGAAGGGCTCTTCTCCACCTGGGAGTCACTGCACGGCGTCGCGGACTCCCGGGTCCTCGACCTCTACGGCGGCTCCGGCGCCGTGGGCCTGGAAGCCCTCTCCCGGGGCGCCGCCCACACCCTCCTGGTCGAGGCCGACGCCAAGGCCGCCAAGGCCATCCGGGACAACATCAAGGCACTGGGCCTGCCCGGCGCCGAGTTCCGGGCCGGCAAGGCCGAGCAGATCGTCGCGGGCGCCGCGCCGGGGGACCCGTACGACATCGTCTTCCTGGACCCCCCGTACGCCGTCGAGCACGGCGAACTCGGCGAGATCCTCCTCACACTCCGCGCCAACGGCTGGCTCACCGGCGAAGCCCTCGTCACCGTGGAGCGCAGCACCAGGAGCGGACCGTTCCCGTGGCCCGAGGGGTTCGAGCCGCTGCGCTCGCGCAAATACGGCGAAGGCACCCTTTGGTACGGTCGCGCCGCCTCCACCAGCGAAGACTCATGAACGAGGGAGCTCAGTTGCGCCGCGCGGTCTGTCCGGGATCCTTCGACCCCATTCACAACGGGCACCTCGACGTCATCGGACGCGCCTCGAGGCTGTACGACGTCGTGCACGTCGCCGTGATGATCAACCGGTCGAAGCAGGGCCTGTTCACCGTCGAGGAACGGATCGAGATGATCCGCGAGGCGACCGCCGACTACGGCAACGTCGAGGTCGAGTCCTTCCACGGGCTGCTCGTCGACTTCTGCAAGGAGCGGGACATCCCGGCCATCGTCAAGGGCCTGCGCGCGGTCAGCGACTTCGACTACGAGCTCCAGATGGCCCAGATGAACATGGGCCTGTCGGGCGTCGAGACGCTGTTCGTCCCCACCATCCCGACGTACAGCTTCCTTTCCTCCTCGCTGGTCAAGGAGGTCGCGGCCTGGGGCGGCGACGTCGCCCACCTGCTCCCCGAGCACGTCCACGCGGCGCTGATCGAACGGCTGCGCGCCAAGTGAGCAAGCAGCGGCCGGGCTGAGTTCCCCGGCCCGTCCCGCGCGTCCCCCCGGTGGCCCTACAGTCGTCCCGTCAGTCCGAGGCGAAGAGAGCGCGAGCCACCCATGGACGTACAGAAGAAGCTGGACGAGATCGTCGCGGCCGTCGGCGGCGCCCGGTCGATGCCCATGTCGGCCTCCTGCGTGGTCAACCGCGCGGAGCTGCTCGCACAGCTCGAAGAGGTACGCCAGGCCCTGCCCGGCTCGCTGGCACAGGCCCGGGAACTCATCGGCGGCCGGGACCAGATGGTCGAGGAGGCCCGCCGGGAGGCCGACCGGATCATCGCCTCCGCGCACGCCCAGCGCGGCTCCCTGATCTCGGACACCGAGATCGCGCGCCGCTCGCAGGACGAGGCGGACCGGATCCTGGCCGACGCCCGCCGGGAGGCCGCCGAGATCCGGGCCGAGGCCGACGACTACGTGGACAGCAAGCTCGCCAACTTCGAGGTGGTCCTCAGCAAGACCATCGGCGCCGTGGACCGCGGCCGCGAGAAGCTGCTGGGCCGCGGACCCGGCCTGGACGAACGGGGCCACGACGACAGCGGCGCCCCCGAGCCCAGCCCCGACCCGCAGGCCCGGCGGGAGCAGGCGGACGCGTACGTGGACACCAAGCTGGCCACCGTCGAGGCGGTGCTCGCCAAGACCCTGGAGGCCGTCGGCCGGGGCCGCCAGAAGCTGCTGGGCCGGGTGCCCACCGACGACCTCGGCGCGCACATGGCCGCCCAGGACGCGGCCGGGGACCAGCAGGTCCGCCCGTCGAGCGACGCGGAGTTCCTGGCCGGGCTGGCCGAGCCCGAGCCGCCGGCGCTCCCCGCCCAGGCGGCGCCGGTCTACGAGGACTACGCCGCGGCGGCCTACGCGCCCTACGCGGCGCAGCCGCCGCAGCAGATCCAGCCGCCCCAGCAGGACGCCTACGCGTACCAGGACCCGTACGCGGGCTACCAGCAGCAACCGGACCCCTACGGCGGCTACCAGCAGCCCGACCCCTACGCCGCCTACCAGCAGCCCCAGCAGCCCCACCACCCGCAGCAGCCCGCGCTCGACGAGACCAGCTTCTTCGACACGAGCATGATCAACCTGGATCAGCTGCGCCAGTACGAACAGGGTCGCTAGGCCGGATTGGGCTCAGAGCGAAGCGCCGGGTATCCTGGCTGTTCGGTCGCGCCTATGCGCCGCGATCCATGCTGCCCTAGAGCGGCGAAATTTTCGATCTTCAGCGATCTGTGAAAGCAGGAACGGCCCTGAACACCCGCCTCGACCACCGCAACCCCCTCGTGTTCGACACGCACGAGCTGGGCCGGCGTCCTGGTGCCATGCAGCGGCTGTCCCGTGAGATCGAGGCGCCGGCGGACTTCGGTCTCGTCGACGTCATCGGGGTACCGGAAGGCGCCCCGGTGAAGATCGACCTCCGCCTGGAGTCGGTCATGGAAGGGGTGCTTGTCACAGGCACCGTCCGTGCAAAGGCCGTGGGGGAGTGCGTAAGGTGTCTGGAGACCGTCGAGCGCGAGCTCAAGGCGGACTTCCAGGAGATGTTCTCGTACCCTGACGCCGACGACCGGAGCCGCTCCAAGGCGGAGCCGGCCGACGACGCCGAGGACGACGAGGACATGCTCTTCCTCGAGGACGGCTTGTTCGACCTCGAACCCGTGCTGCGGGACACGGTGGTGCTCGCACTGCCCATGCAGCCGGTGTGCCGGGAGGACTGTCTCGGACTGTGCCCCGATTGCGGGGTCAGCCTGAACGACGACCCGGAGCACCACCACGACGCCGTCGACATCCGTTGGGCGGCATTGCAGGAACTCGTCGTGACCGATCAGGACGGCGAGAAGGACAACATGAGCGGCACTGCATCTGACGGAGTTCAGAGCGCCGCCGAGAAGCAGGAGAAGTAGCCGTGGCTGTTCCGAAGCGGAAGATGTCGCGCAGCAACACGCGCCACCGCCGGTCGCAGTGGAAGGCTGCGGTCCCCACCCTGGTTTCGTGCGAGCGTTGCCAGGAGCCGAAGCTCCAGCACATCGCGTGCCCGAGCTGCGGCACCTACAACAAGCGCCAGGTCCTCGAGGTCTGAGCGGCTGGTGAGAGGCGCAATGTCTGAGCTGTCCAACGCTGAGAAGCAGGCAGACAGTAACAACGCGGCCTCGTCCCACACGCTTCTGGAAGGGCGGCTCGGGTACCAACTCGAGTCCGCCCTTCTGGTGCGTGCGCTGACCCACCGTTCGTACGCGTACGAGAACGGCGGTCTGCCCACCAACGAGAGGCTGGAGTTCCTCGGGGACTCCGTCCTGGGCCTGGTGGTCACCGACACGCTGTACACCACCCACCCCGACCTGCCGGAAGGCCAGCTGGCCAAACTGCGGGCCGCGGTGGTCAACTCGCGTGCACTGGCGGAGGTCGGCCGCGGCCTCGACCTGGGCTCCTTCATCCGGCTCGGCCGGGGCGAAGAAGGCACGGGCGGCCGGGACAAGGCCTCCATCCTCGCCGACACCCTCGAAGCGGTGATCGGCGCGGTCTACCTCGACAAGGGCCTCGACGCGGCCTCCGAGCTGGTCCACCGGCTCTTCGACCCGCTCATCGAGAAGTCCTCGAACCTCGGCGCCGGCCTGGACTGGAAGACCAGCCTCCAGGAGCTCACGGCGGCCGAAGGCCTCGGCGTTCCCGAGTACCTGGTCACCGAGACCGGTCCGGACCACGAGAAGACCTTCACCGCTGCCGCCCGCGTCGGTGGTGTCTCGTACGGCACCGGCACCGGCCGCAGCAAGAAGGAAGCGGAACAGCAGGCGGCGGAGTCCGCGTGGCGCGGGATCCGTGCCGCCGCGGACGAGCGGAAGGCCGCCGAAGCGGCGTCCGCCGCGGCCGAGGGGGCGCAGGCCCCCGCCGACCCGGCGGCCAAGGCCTGACCGGAACTTCCTTCGGGCACCTCCCGCCCGCTCCTGCCACCGGCAGGGGCGGGCGGTCCCGTTTCCGGGCGGGGCCCCTGCCGCCCCGGGCCGCCCGGTAGGCTCGCGGCAGAGCCGGACGCCCGCGCCCCCGTGCCCCCGCGTCCCGCGAAGCCCGCTTTCCCCTCCGGAGGATCACCGTGCCCGAGCTGCCCGAAGTCGAAGTGGTGCGGCGCGGCCTGGAACGCTGGGTGGCCGGGCGGACCGTCTCCGCCGTGGAGGTGCTCCACCCCAGGGCCGTGCGCCGCCACCCGGCGGGCGGGGCCGACTTCGCGGCGCGCCTGGCCGGCGGGACCATCGGGGTGGCGCGCCGGCGCGGGAAGTACCTGTGGCTGCCGCTGGAGGGCCGGGACCTGTCCGTCCTCGGCCACCTCGGGATGAGCGGGCAGCTGCTGGTGCAGCCGGCCGGCGCCCCCGACGAGAAGCACCTGCGCATCCGGATCCGCTTCGCCGACGACGCCGGGACCGAGCTGCGCTTCGTCGACCAGCGGACCTTCGGCGGGCTCTCCTTGCACGAGGTCGCCCCCGGCAGCGAGGAGGGGCTGCCCGACGTCATCGCGCACATTGCCCGCGATCCCCTGGATCCCCTGTTCGACGAGGGCGCCTACCACCTGGCGCTGCGCGCAAGGCGGACCACCCTCAAGCGGGCCCTCCTGGACCAGTCGCTCATCAGCGGGGTGGGCAACATCTACGCCGACGAGGCCCTGTGGCGCGCGAAGCTGCACTACGAGCGCCCCACCGCCACCCTCACCCGCCCCCGGAGCGCGGAACTCCTCACCCACGTGCGGGAGGTCATGAACGCCGCGCTCGCGGTCGGCGGGACCAGCTTCGACAGCCTGTACGTCAACGTGAACGGCGAGTCGGGCTACTTCGACCGGTCCCTGGACGCCTACGGGCGCGAGGGCGAGCCCTGCCGCCGCTGCGGTACGCCGATGCGGCGCAGGGCCTGGATGAACCGGTCCAGCTACTTCTGCCCCCGCTGTCAGAGGCCGCCGCGCGCGGCGTCGTAGGACTGCCGCGAGCCGAGGACCTCGTCCATGCTGCCCTCCACGAAGTGGATCAGGGCGAGCAGCCGGTCGGCGATCTCCCGCCCGAGCGGGGTCAGCTCGTAGTCCACCCGGGGAGGGTTGGTCGGCTGGGCCTCGCGCGTGACGATGCCGTCGCGCTCCAGCGCGTGCAGGGTCTGGGAGAGCATCTTCTCGCTCACCCCGTCGACCCGGCGGCGCAGCTCGTTGAAGCGGCGGGGGCCGTCGCGCAGGGCGCCCACGGTGAGGCTGCCCCAGCGGCCGGTGACGTGCTCCAGGGTCTCCCGGGAGGGGCAGGCGCGCGCGAAGACGTCGAACGGCAGGTCGGCCGCGACGCTCTCGGTGCAGACGTCGGTACGGGCAGGGGTCTCCATGCACCCAGCGTACCCCCGGGTAGCGCTAACCGTCTGCTTGCGCTTTCCAAAAGTTAGTGCTTCTCTGTTCCTGTCGCACCGCGGCGTACCGCGGCGCACTGGAACCGCCCTCTAGGAGTAGAGCCATGTCTGCCACCATCCCCGCCCCCGTCGTCTCGATCGCCTACCACTCGGGTTACGGCCACACCGCCGTCGTCGCCGAGGCCGTGCGGGCCGGCGCCGCCGCGGCCGGGGCGACCGTGCACGTCGTCAAGGTCGACGAGATCACCGACGCCGAGTGGGAACTCCTCGACGCCTCCGACGCGATCGTCTTCGGCTCCCCGACCTACATGGGCACCGCGTCCGGCGCCTTCCACGTCTTCGCCGAGGCCACCTCGAAGCGCTGGTTCGGCGACGCCTGGCAGGACAAGGTGGCGGCGGGCTTCACCAACTCCGCCTCCAAGTCCGGCGACAAGCTCAACACCCTGCAGTACTTCCAGATGCTGGCCTCGCAGCACGGCATGAGCTGGGTGAACCTCGGCCTGAAGCCGGGCTGGAACTCCTCCACCGGCAGCGAGTACGACCTCAACCGCCTCGGCTTCTCCTCCGGCGCCGCCGCCCAGACCAACGCCGACGAGGGCCCGGAGGCCGTGCACAAGGCCGACATCGCGACCGCCGAGCACCTCGGCCGCCGGGTCGCCGAGCACACCCGTGTGGTCATCGCGGGCCGTGCGGCGCTGGCGGCGGCCGCGGCCTGACCCCGCTGCGGGGCCGGCGGCCGGTTCTAGAAGCCGAAGTCCTGGGTCCACCAGGGGCCGCCGGCGCCGAAGTAGACGCCCACGCCGAGGGTGCGGAATTCGCAGTTGAGGATGTTCGCGCGGTGGCCCGGGCTGTTCATCCAGGACTCCATCACGGTCTTCGCGTCACCCTGGCCGCGCGCGATGTTCTCGCCGCCCATTCCGGTGATCCCGGCGTTCTGCGCCCGCTGCCAGGGGGTGTTGCCGTCGGGGTCCGTGTGGTCGAAGAAGCCCCGTACGGCCATGTCCTTGCTGAAGGCGGCGGCCAGCGCGGCCAGCGGCGGGTTCGCCCGCACCGGGACGCAGCCCGCCTGGGCGCGCTCCTGGTTGACCAGGGCGAGGACCTCCGCCTCCGCGGACGGGTTCGCGACCCCGGCGGCCGGCGGCTTGGGCGCCGCGGGCTTGGGGGCGGCCGCCTTCGGGGGCTGCGGGGCGGTGGTCCTCTCCGGCTCCTTGGCGGAGGCCGACGGGGTGGGCGTCGGCGTCGGTGTCGGTGTCGGCGAGGCCGAGGGGGACGGCGAGGCCGAAGGGCTCGGGGAGGCCGGGGCGGACGCCGACGGGGTGCCCGCGCCGGGGCCGTCGGAGGCGCGGCCGGACAGGTTGGCGAGGCCGCCCTGCTCCAGCCCGCGCTCCGGGCTCGGGGTGGGCTTCGCCCGGGCCTCGGTCCGGTCGGCGGAGCCCGTGCCGACGTACGGGAAGGAGCCGCCCACCGGTACGAAGCCGGTCGTGACGGCCGCCGTGCCGAGGGCCACGGCCACGGAGACGCCGAGCAGCCCGTTGCGCACGGCGGCGCGCCTGACACCGCGGCGCGGCGCGGCGTGGAGTCGGTGGCGTCCCATCGGTCGCGGCCCCTCTTTGCAGGATCAACGTTTGCTCACCCGAACGGGTGAGTCATTGGTGGGGGACTGTAGCCCATGCCGCAAGGGGGGCGAGGGGATCAAGAGGCCTTTGCCCGGTTAGCGTTCTTGCATGAATGAAGATGTCCGCATGACCGCGTGGGTGCGCGGCCGTGTACAGGGAGTGGGCTTCCGCTGGTTCACCAGGGCCAATGCCCTGGAGATCGGCGGCCTGTCCGGCTTCGCGCTCAACCTCGACGACGGCCGGGTGCAGGTGGTGGCCGAAGGTCAACGTGAGAATTGCCACCGGCTGCTCGACTGGCTCCGCGACGGCGACACGCCCGGGCGGGTGGACGGGGTGACGGAGATATGGGGCACTCCGCGCGGCGGCTACGACGGCTTCGAGATCCGGTGAGCTATCGACTGATCATGAACTGATCAGATCCCCGGAGCGTCCGCACCTGGTCGGAACTGCGCATTCGCCGTCGACCCGTTGCCGTCGGCGGCGAACCGTGGAAGGCTCGGAGATGAGGATGATCTCCACGCCCCCCGCGGGGGCCGGGATGCCCGCCGATACGGGGCGTGATCGTGTTGACCGTCAAACTTTTTGGTGAGACGCTGGAAGCCCCGCGCACCTGAGCTGTTTGGCAGTGCTGGCAGTAGGCGGCGTTAGCGAGTGCAGTGACTGACAGTCGCTGCCGGACATCCGCGGGTGCGATTCCCTCACGACCCACACCGCTTCGGTCGGTCACTCAGTGTGGAGGACCATCCATCATGGCAAAGGCGCTTCTCGGTTACGTCGGCGGTTCAGACCCGCGGCTCCTCGCCGAGATGCGACGGCTTCAGCAGCGCGTCCAGGACCTCGAGTCCGAGCTCGGACGGATCCAGTCCGAGAACGACGCCCTGACCGCGGCCGCCGCTCAGCACGGGGACTCGCTGCTCGGCAGCATGGACCTCGACGTATCCCAGGCGGAGCCTGCGCTCACCTGATCCGCGACTCACCCGTCGTACGACTACAGCCCGGCACGATCTGCAAGGGCCCCGCACGATCTGCAAGGGACGCTCCGGCGTCCCTTCTTTCTTGCGGCTCTCTTCCTCGTGGGACCTTCCCCTGTGGCGGTCCGACCACCGGCCCGGTGCGCCTGAGGCGCATTGGGCCAGGTGGGGGGGCTGATTCCTTTAACGTCTGATCTGCCCTGCACCTTCATGGG
The DNA here is from genome assembly GCF_002028425.1 of Streptomyces katrae. GTDB lineage: Bacteria > Actinomycetota > Actinomycetes > Streptomycetales > Streptomycetaceae > Streptomyces > Streptomyces katrae_A. The sequence continues at coordinate 5,515,190 of NZ_CP020042.1, forward strand.
TGAAACCGAACGTGAAAGGTAGAGTCCGGCGGCGTGCACCTCAAGTCCCTGACCCTGCGCGGCTTCAAATCCTTCGCCTCCGCCACCACCCTCCGCTTCGAGCCGGGCATCACCTGTGTCGTGGGCCCCAACGGTTCGGGCAAGTCCAACGTGGTGGACGCGCTGTCCTGGGTCATGGGGGAGCAGGGGGCCAAGTCCCTGCGCGGCGGCAAGATGGAAGACGTCATCTTCGCCGGCACCACGGGCCGGCCGCCCCTCGGCCGCGCCGAGGTCTCCCTCACCATCGACAACTCCGACGGCGCCCTGCCGATCGAGTACGCCGAGGTCACCATCACGCGGATCATGTTCCGCGGCGGCAGCAGCGAGTACCAGATCAACGGGGACACCTGCCGGCTCCTCGACATCCAGGAACTCCTCTCCGACTCCGGCATCGGCCGCGAGATGCACGTCATCGTCGGCCAGGGCCAGCTCGACTCCGTCCTGCACGCGGACCCGATGGGCCGCCGCGCCTTCATCGAGGAGGCCGCCGGCGTACTGAAGCACCGCAAGCGCAAGGAGAAGGCGCTGCGCAAGCTCGACGCGATGCAGGCCAACCTCGCGCGGGTGCAGGACCTCGCCGACGAGCTGCGCCGGCAGCTCAAGCCCCTGGGACGGCAGGCGGCGGTGGCCCGGCGGGCCGCCGTCATCCAGGCGGACCTGCGCGACGCCCGGCTGCGGCTGCTCGCCGACGACCTGGTCGCGCTGCGGGCCGCGCTGGACGCCGAGATCGCCGACGAGGCGGCCCTGAAGGAACGCAAGGAATCGGCCGAACGGGACCTCGCGGAGGCGCTGCGCCGTGAGGCCGCGCTGGAGGAATCGGTACGGCGCCTCGCGCCCCGGCTCCAGCGGGCCCAGCAGACCTGGCACGAGCTCGCGCAGCTGGCCGAGCGGGTGCGCGGCACCGAGTCCCTGGCCCTGGCACGGGTCAAGAGCGCGTCGGCGCCGGTGGAGGAGGAGCGGCGCGGCCGTGACCCGGAGGACATGGAGCGGGAGGCCGCGCGGATCCGGGAGCAGGAGGCGGAGCTGACCGCCGCGCTCGAAGCCTCCGAACGGGCGCTGGAGGACACCGCCGCGCACCGGGCCGAGCTGGAGCGGGCCCTCGCGCAGGAGGAGCGGCGGCTGCGGGACGCCGCGCGGGCCGTCGCCGACCGGCGCGAGGAACTGGCCCGGCTGACCGGGCGCCTGGGCGCGGCCCGCTCCCGGGCGGGGGCGGCGCAGTCGGAGATCGACCGGCTCGTGGCGGCCCGGGACGGGGCACGGGTGCGGGCCGAGGAGGCCCGGGAGGAGTACGAGGCACTGGCCGAGGAGGTCGGCGGGCTGGAGGAGACCTCCTCGGACGAGGGGGAGTACGAGGCCGCGCGGGCCGGGCTGGAGGAGGCGGAGGCCGCCCTGGCGGCGGCCCGGGAGGCCCGGACCTCGGCCGAACGGTCCCACGCGGCGGTCTCGGCACGGCGGGACGCGCTCGCACTGGGGCTACGGCGCAAGGACGGCACCGGGGCGCTGCTCGCGGTGCGGGAGCGGCTGGAGGGGGTGCTGGGGCCGGCGGCGGAGCGGGTGTCGGTCGAGGCGGGGTACGAGGTGGCGGTGGCCGCGGCCCTCGGCTCCGCCGCGGATGCGGTGGCCGTGGCCTCGGCGGGGGCGGCGGCCGGGGCCATCCGGCACCTGCGGGAAGCCGACGCGGGCCGGGCCACGTTCCTGATCGCCCCGGCCCCGGCCCCGGGCTCCACCCCGGCCCCGGGTTCCGGCCCGGCCCCGGTCCCGGGCTCCACCCCGGCCCCGGCCTCGGGTTCCGGCCCGGTCCCGGCCGTGGTGCCGGAGCAGGTTCCGGGTTCGGGTTCCGGTCCGGCCCCGGTCGTGGTTCCAGGGCAGGCGCCGGGACCGGACGGCGTTGCCACGGACGGTGCCGGCCTGCCCGGGCAGGCCCAGGGGCCGGAGGACTTCCCCCACCCCGCCCCTTCCCGAAACTGGGGCTCCGCCCCAGACCCCGCGCCTCAAACGCCGGCGGGGCTGGAAGTGCGGGGCTCCGCCCCAGACCCCGCGCCTCAAACGCCGGCGGGGCTGGATGTGCGGGGCTCTGCCCCGGGCCCGGCGCCTCAGATGCCGGCGGGGCTGGATGTGCGGGGCTCTGCCCCGGGCCCGGCGCCTCAAACGCCGGCGGGGCTGGATGTGCGGGGCTCTGCCCCGGGCCCGGCGCCTCAAACGCCGGCGGGGCTGGATGTGCGGGGCTCTGCCCCGGGCCCGGCGCCTCAGATGCCGGCGGGGCTGGATGTGCGGGGCTCTGCCCCGGGTCCGGCTCAAACGCCGGCGGGGCCGGATGTGCCGGGCTTGGTGGCTGGTGCCGGGTCTCGCGGGGCCTCCGGGGTTGTCGAGGTGGCGTACCGCGAGGCCGCCGGGCTGGTGCGCGGGGATGCCGAGGTCGTGCGGGCCGTCGCGTGGGTGCTGCGGGGGTATGTGGTCGTCGGGACCTTGGCGGAGGCTGAGGGTGTCGTCGCCGAGCGGCCCGAGCTGGTCGCCGTGACCGCCGAGGGGGACGTGCTCGGGGCGCACCTCGCGCACGGGGGGTCCGCCGGGGTGCCCAGTCTCATCGAGGTGCAGGCCGCCGTGGACGAGGCCGGCGCGGAGCTGGAGCGGCTGGAGCTGGAGTGCCGGGAGTCGGCCGCGCGGGAGGAGGCCGCCCGGGTGCGGCGGGCCGGCGCCGCGGCCCGCGTCGAGGAGCTGGCCGAGCTGCGCCGGGCCGGGGAGCAGGCCCGGGCCGGGGCGGCGCAGCAGCTCGGGCGGCTCGCCGGGCAGGCGAAGGCGGCCCTGGGCGAGGCCGAGCGCGGCGCCCTGGCCGTGGCCACCGCCGAGGAGGCCCTGGAGCGCGCACGGGTCGACGTAGAGGAGTGCGCGGAGCGGCTCGCGGCCGTGGAGGAGATGCCGGTCGCGGAGGAACCCGACACCTCCGCCCGGGACCGGCTCGCCGCCGACGGGGCCAACGCACGGCAGACCGAGATGGAAGCCCGGCTCCAGCTGCGTACCCACGAGGAGCGGGTCAAGGGCCTCGCGGGCAGGGCGGACGCCCTCGACCGGGGGGCCCGCGCCGAACGGGAGGCGCGGGCGCGAGCCGAGCGGCGCCGCCGGCGGATGCGGCACGAGGCCGAGGTCGCCCGGGCCGTCGCCGACGGGGCCCGGCAGCTGCTGGCGCACCTGGAGGTGTCCGTCGCCCGGGCGGAGCGGGAGCGTACGGCCGCCGACGAGGCCAAGGCGGTGCGTGAGCGGGAGCTCGGGGAGGCCCGTGGCCTGGGCCGCGACCTCAAGGGCGAGCTCGACAAGCTGACCGACTCCGTGCACCGGGGCGAAGTGCTCGGCGCCGAGAAGCGGCTGCGCATCGAGCAGCTGGAGACCCGCGCCCTGGAGGAGCTGGGCGTGGAGCCGGCGGCGCTGGTGGCGGAGTACGGGCCCGACCAGCCGGTCCCCCCGTCCCCGCCCGCCGAGGGCGAGGAGCTTCCGGAGGACCCCGACCACCCCCGCAACCGCCCCGGCCCCTTCGACCGGGCCCGGCAGGAGAAGCGGCTCAAGGCGGCCGAGCGCGCCTACCAGCAGCTCGGCAAGGTCAACCCGCTCGCGCTGGAGGAGTTCGCCGCCCTGGAGGAGCGCCACCGGTTCCTCAGTGAGCAGCTGGAGGACCTGAGGAAGACGCGCGCCGACCTCCTTCAAGTGGTGAAGGAAGTAGACCAGCGGGTCGAGCAGGTCTTCACCGAGGCCTACCGGGACACCGCCCGTGAGTTCGAGGGGGTGTTCTCGCGGCTGTTCCCCGGCGGCGAGGGGCGCCTGGTGCTCACCGACCCGGAGAACATGCTGGCCACCGGCGTGGACGTCGAGGCCCGGCCGCCCGGCAAGAAGGTCAAGCGGCTGTCCCTGCTCTCCGGCGGCGAGCGGTCCCTGACGGCCGTGGCGCTGCTGGTCTCCATCTTCAAGGCGCGCCCCAGCCCGTTCTACGTGATGGACGAGGTCGAGGCCGCGCTGGACGACACCAACTTGCAGCGGCTGATCCGGATCATGGAGGAGCTCCAGGAGAGCTCCCAGCTGATCGTCATCACCCACCAGAAGCGGACCATGGAGGTCGCGGACGCCCTCTACGGCGTGTCGATGCAGGGCGACGGGGTGTCGAAGGTGATCAGCCAGCGTCTCCGCTGAAGGTGATCATTTAAGAAATGAAGTCAATATCCGCGGCTTGAACCTCATGTGACCTTCACATCGACTATTGACTTCAGGAAATGAACACATAGGCTCTGGGCTGTCTCCCGGCTCCGGGTGGTGCCCGATCTTGACCTGTGCGCCACTAGGAGAACGGACAGAACCCCCCCACGGAGCACACCTTGACCAGCAGTACAGCGCAGTCAGCGGCGTCGGGCGGCGGCGGAAACGCGTCCCAGCCCGAGCACCTCGGCCACGTCATCTTCATCACCGCGGCCGCCGCGATGGGCGGCTTCCTCTTCGGATACGACAGCTCCGTGATCAACGGTGCCGTCGTCGCCATCCGCGACCGATTCGACATCGGCTCCGGCGCCCTCGCCCAGGTGATCGCCGCCGCGCTGATCGGCTGTGCCATCGGCGCCGCCACCGCCGGCCGGATCGCCGACCGGATCGGCCGTATCCGCTGCATGCAGATCGCGGCTGTCCTGTTCACCGCGAGCGCCATCGGCTCGGCACTGCCCTTCGCCCTCTGGGACCTCGCGGTCTGGCGCGTGATCGGCGGCTTCGGCATCGGCATGGCCTCCGTCATCGGCCCCGCCTACATCGCCGAGGTCTCCCCGCCCGCCTACCGCGGCCGGCTCGCCTCCTTCCAGCAGGCCGCGATCGTCATCGGCATCGCCATCTCGCAGCTGGTCAACTGGGGCATCCTGAACCTCGCCGACGGCGACCAGCGCGGCAAGCTCGGCGGCCTGGAAGCCTGGCAGTGGATGCTCGGCGTGATGGTCGTCCCCGCCGTGCTCTACGGGCTGATGTCCTTCGTCATCCCGGAGTCCCCGCGCTTCCTGATCTCCGTCGGCCGTACGGACGAGGCCCGCAAGGTGCTCGCCGAGGTCGAGGGCGCGCGCACGAACCTCGACGTGCGCGTCGCCGAGATCGAGACCGCCATGCGCTCCGAGCACAAGTCCACCTTCAAGGACCTGCTCGGCGGCCGCTTCGGCCTGCTGCCCATCGTCTGGGTCGGCATCGGCCTCTCGGTCTTCCAGCAGCTCGTCGGCATCAACGTGATCTTCTACTACAGCTCCTCGCTGTGGCAGTCGGTCGGCATCGACCCGAGCAGCTCGTTCCTCTACTCCTTCACCACGTCGATCATCAACATCATCGGCACGGTGATCGCGATGATCTTCGTCGACCGCATCGGCCGCAAGCCCCTCGCGCTGATCGGCTCGGCCGGCATGGCGGTCTCGCTGGGCCTGTGCGCCTGGGCGTTCTCCTACAAGAGCGATGTCGCCGGCGAGATCTCCATCCCCTCGGCCCAGGGCACCGTCGCGCTGATCGCCGCGCACGCCTTCGTCCTCTTCTTCGCCCTCTCGTGGGGCGTGGTGGTCTGGGTGCTGCTCGGCGAGATGTTCCCCAACCGCATCCGCGCCGCCGCGCTCGGTGTGGCCGCGGCCGCCCAGTGGGTCGCCAACTGGCTGATCACCGTCACGTTCCCGACGCTCTCGGACTGGAACCTGTCGGGCGCCTACGTCATCTACACGGTCTTCGCCGTGCTCTCGATCCCCTTCATCCTCAAGTGGGTGCCGGAGACCAAGGGCAAGGCGTTGGAGGAGATGGGGTAACCCCACCCCGCCACCACCCCTCCCCTCCGCGGTGCTGCCCCGGCTCAGTCCCTGAGCCGGGGCAGCACCCGTTCGCACAGCAGCCGCAGGCTGCGCCACCCCTCCTCGGGCGGCATGCCGCCGCACAGCGGGTGCAGTACCAGGTTCCCCGCCCCGCCCGCCTCCCGGCCGAAGGCCACCGCCTCCTCGGGGGAGAGGATCCGGTAGACCCCCTCCGCCCGCAGCTCCTCCACCGTGCGGGCGCCGGAGCGCACCGCCGAGCGGATGTCCTTGGACTGCCAGGAGGCGTACATGCCCGCCTCGTGCAGGAAGTGCTGCCCGTACTGCACCCAGGCCCGGTCCGGGTCCTCCGCGACGTGCAGCAGCGGCGTCCGCTCCGCCGGCATCATGCAGAAGCCCTCGGTGCCGTACTCGGCGAGCCGCTCCCCGTAGTACGCCTCCAGCTCCGGCAGGTGCGCGCTCGGGAAGAACGGCAGCCCCAGCCGCGCCGCCCGCCGCGCCGCCGCCTTCGAGCTCCCGCCCACCAGCAGCATCGGGTGCGGCTGCGTGAAGGGCACCGGGGTGACCTTCACCGTGCGGCCCCGGAACTCGAAGGGCTCGCCCGTCCACGCCTTGAGCAGCGTCTCCAGGAGCTCGTCCTGGAGCCGGCCGCGCCGCCCCCACTCCACCCCGTGCTGCTCGTACTCCTCGGGCCGGTAGCCGATCCCCGCGACCGTCACCAGCCGGCCGCCGCCGATCAGGTCCAGCACGGCGATGTCCTCGGCCACCCTCAGCGGGTCGTGCAGCGGGCCGATGATCGCCGAGACGGTGACCGCGATCCGGCGGGTGGCGCCGAGCACCGCGCCCGCGAACGCGAAGGGGGAGGGCAGCCAGTGGTTGTCCGTGCCGTGGTGCTCCTCCGTCTGGATCGTGTCGATCCCGTGCTCGTCGGCGTAACGGGCCATCTCCACCGCCGCCTGGTAGCGGGCGGCGAGGCTCGCGGGGGTGCCGTTCGGGTCGACGAGGTTGAAGCGGGCCACGGTGATGGGCATGGAGGGGTTCCCCTTCGCCGGATGCGGGGTCGGTCGGGCGAAGGGGGAGGCTAGCTGACGGAGCGTCAGTTGGACAGGGCCCCGGCGGGCTCGCGCCCGGGCTCCACGGCCGTCTCTCCCGCCGCCGGGGCGGGGGAGGCCGTGCCGGGCAGTACGGCGTACAGCCCGCCGGAGGTGAGGATGCCGGCCACCCAGCCCAGGCCGTTCTCGCCGATCCAGGTCGTCGCGAGCGGCCCGGTGAACCAGTCCACTTTGGTGAACAGCGTGCCCACCACCAGCGCCGTGCCCCAGGCCGTCATCGCCTGCCAGGCGAAGCCGCCCCGGTACCAGTAGGCGCTGGTGCGCGTGGTGTCCAGCAGTGCCGCGCCGTCGTAGGAGGTGCGGCGCAGCATGTCCACGCCGAAGACCCCGATCCAGGCGGAGAAGGCCACGGCCAGCAGGGTCAGGAAGGAGATGAACGAGCCGAAGAAGCCGGTCGCCACCACCATCAGCAGGAAGCCGAAGACCAGGCTGATGACGGCGTTGACGCTGACCGCCCAGGCGCGCGGCACCTTGATGCCGAGCGTCTGCGCGGTGAAGCCGGCGGAGTACATCGACATCGAGTTGATCAGCAGCATGCCGAGGAGGGCGATCAGCAGGTAGGGGACCGCGATCCAGGTCGGCAGCAGCTCACCGATGAAGGAGACCGGGTCCTGGGCGCCGGCCAGGTCCGGGGTCCCGACGGCCATCACCGCACCCATCAGCACCATCGGCAGCACCACCACGCCCGCGCCGCCGATCGTCGCGCCGACCACGCCCTTGGCGGAGGCGGTCCGGGGCAGGTAGCGGGTGAAGTCCGGGCCGGAGGGCACCCAGCTGATGCCGCCCGCCGCGATGGTGCCGATGCCCGCGATCATCATCGCCGTGGAACCGGCCGGCTTGCCGAGGACGGCGGACCAGTCGGTGGTGAAGAGCAGATAGCCGAGCACCAGCACGCTGAAGGCGCCGAAGAGGTACGTCGACCAGGTCGAGCAGACCCGCAGCGCCTTGATCCCGAGCCCGGAGACCACGAAGGTGCAGCCCACGAAGAACAGCAGGGTGACCACGATCAGGGCGGTGTTGCTCTTGACGCCGAAGAGCAGGTCGAGCACGGTCAGGACGGCGTAGGCGCCGCTGACCGCGTTGATCGTCTCCCAGCCCCAGCGGGCCACCCAGATCAGCGCCCCGGGGAAGAGGTTCCCGCGCTGGCCGAAGACGGCCCGCGAGAGCGCCATGCCGGGGGCGCCGCCGCGCTTGCCCGCGAGCGAGATCAGCCCGACGAGCCCGTACGAGACCACCGGCGCGGCGACCGCGACGACCAGCACCTGCCAGATGTTGAGCTCGTTGAAGATCACCAGGCCCGCGCCCATGGTGAGCAGCAGCACGCTGATGTTCGCGGCCACCCAGGTGGGTATGAGCTCGCGGACCCGACCGCCGCGCTCGCCGTCCGGGACGGGCTCCAGGCCCCGGCTCTCGACTGCGCCGTCGGCGGCCTTCTCTTCAGCAGGCATGGGTACTCCGTGGAAGCGGGTGGGGACAATCCGCCCATCATCGTAGAAGTGGCGTTAAGACCACAAATGGCGGACCGGCACCTGGTGGGAACGTCCAAGGTCCGGGGGTGGGGGTGGCCCGTGGCAGATACTGGGGTGGTTATGGAAATCCTGATCCTTGCTGTAGTCATCGCCCTGGTCGCGGTCGGCGCGATCAGCGGGCTCGTGGTCAGCAGCCGCAAGAAGAAGCAGCTGCCCCCCACGGCACCGTCGAGCACGCCGACCATCACTGCCCCGCCTGCCGAACCGCAGGTGGGGGAGGACGCCGTAGAGACGGCGGAAGAACCGCGCCGCACCATCGAGGAGGTCGGGCTCCCGGAGGCGGAGGCCGAGGCTGCTCCGGTGGAGGCGCCGGCCGCGGAGCCCGAGGCCCCGGCCGCCCCCGAGATCGAGGTGCCCGAGCCCACGGCCGGCCGCCTGGTCCGGCTGCGCGCGCGGCTCGCCCGTTCGCAGAACTCCCTCGGCAAGGGCCTGCTCACGCTGCTCTCGCGCGAGCACCTCGACGAGGACACCTGGGAGGAGATCGAGGAGACCCTCCTCATCGCCGACGTCGGTGTCACCCCCACCCAGGAGCTGGTGGAGCGGCTGCGCGAGCGGGTCAAGGTGCTCGGCACCCGCACCCCCGCCGAACTGCGCGGCCTGCTGAAGGAGGAGCTGGTCGCCCTCGTCGGCACCGACTTCGACCGCGCCGTGAAGACCGAGAGCGGTACCGACACCCCGGCCGTCGTGATGGTCGTCGGCGTCAACGGCACCGGCAAGACCACCACCACCGGCAAGCTCGCCCGCGTGCTCGTCGCCGACGGCCGCAGCGTGGTCCTCGGCGCCGCCGACACCTTCCGCGCCGCCGCCGCCGACCAGCTCCAGACCTGGGGGGAGCGCGTCGGGGCCCGTACCGTGCGCGGTCCCGAGGGCGGCGACCCCGCTTCGATCGCCTACGACGCGGTCAAGGAGGGCATCGCCGAGGGCGCCGACGTCGTGCTCATCGACACCGCCGGCCGGCTGCACACCAAGACCGGCCTCATGGACGAGCTCGGCAAGGTCAAGCGCGTCGTGGAGAAGCACGGCCCGCTGGACGAGGTCCTGCTGGTCCTCGACGCCACCACCGGCCAGAACGGCCTGACCCAGGCGCGCGTGTTCGCCGAGGTCGTGGACATCACCGGCATCGTGCTCACCAAGCTCGACGGCACCGCCAAGGGCGGCATCGTCGTCGCCGTCCAGCGCGCGCTGGGCGTCCCGGTCAAGCTGATCGGCCTCGGCGAGGGCGCCGACGACCTGGCCCCCTTCGAGCCGGAGGCGTTCGTGGACGCCCTGATCGGCGACTGAGCGGCCGCACCTGCCCCGCAGACGAGTGCCCCCGCGTCCGGAACTCCGGTACGCGGGGGCACTGCCGTATGCCGGGGGAGGCCGTCAGCGCCGGAAGCGGTGACAGGTGTAGGCGAGGGTGCCCAGCAGGAGCCGGGCCTGCGGGGGCCCGCCCGCACAGTCCAGTGCGGGCCCGCGCAGCCAGACCGCCGGGCCGAGGCCCGCGTGGTCGCAGGGCGGGGCCGTCAGGAAGGAGCCGTGGCCGAGGGCGCGCAGGTCCAGGTCCGCGTCGTCCCAGCCCATCCGGTACAGCAGCTCGGGCAGTTCGGCCGCGGCGCCGGGGGCCACGAAGAACTGGGCCCGGCCGTCCGGGGTCGCGGTCACCGGACCGAGCGGCAGCCCCATCCGCTCCATGCGGACCAGGGCGCGCCGGCCGGCCTCGGCGGAGACCTCGATGACGTCGAAGGTGCGGCCGACGGGGAGCAGGATCGCCGCGCCCGGGTACTCGCCCCAGATCTCGGTGACCTCGTCCAGGGTGGCGCCGCCCGGCACGGTGGGAGCGAAGTCCAGCGGATGCGCCCCCGGCATGAGGCAGTTCGCATGACCGCAGGAGCAGTCGCGGGCCGGAGCCGCGGCGCGGGCGCCGGGGACCGCGTCCCAGCCCCAGAGGCCGGTGTACTCCGCCACCGTCGTGCACTCCGAGGTGCGGCCGCGGCGCCGGACGCCGGAACGGAATTCCTTGGTGCTGCGGCTGCCGCCGATCGTGAAGCCCATGCCCATGCCCCCTCCAACGGGTCGGACGCGCCGGTGGTTACGACGTCGGCGAGACCTCTCGGGAGCCGGGTGAAGCACGCCTTCCACCCGGGGCCGCCCGGCGCACTCCTCGCCGCGCGCGCCCCGGCCGCGCTCCCGTCCAACCGTTCCGTTTCGCCTTCCTGTCAAGTGAATCGCGCCCGGCCGGTGGCGAGTTCATTCGAAGGGGTGGCGAATGGTGGCGTTTCTCGAAGCGATGTCGCCGACGGGGTGATCGTAGGATTACTTTCGGTGCACGAAACCCGGAGGCAGGCCCATTCGTGGGTATGCCGGAGGCAATGTGTGGAGGACCTGTGAAGGTCCCAGGCGGCAGGGGCCGCCCCGGCCAGGGTTTCGTCTGAAGAGGCGATGCGGATGGGGGCGTTCCAGTGAGCGGCAGCGGCGCAAGCGGAACGAGCGGGGAATCGGCCGCCCGCAACGAACAGCTGACCTCGTGGTTCGTCCGCAGCGGCTGGTCCAAGGGCGAGCTCGCCCGCCAGGTCAACCGCCGGGCCCGGCAGATGGGTGCCCACCACATCAGCACCGACACCTCCCGCGTCCGCCGCTGGCTCGACGGCGAACAGCCCCGCGAACCCGTGCCGCGCATCCTCTCGGAACTCTTCTCCGAACGCTTCGGCGCCGTCGTCGCCATCGAACAGCTCGGCCTGCGCAGCGCCCACCAGACCCCCTCCGTCTCCGGCGTCGACCTGCCCTGGGCGGGCCCGCAGACCGTGGAACTGCTCAGCGAGTTCTCCCGCAGCGACCTCATGCTGGCCCGCCGCGGCTTCCTCGGCACCTCCCTCGCCCTCTCCGCCGGCCCCGCCCTCATCGAGCCCATGCAGCGCTGGCTCGTCCCGGCCCCGGCCGCCGACCCCGGGCCGCGCGAACCGGACCCCTCCGGCTACCGGCCGCCCCGGCTCTCCGACCCGGAACTCGACCTCCTCGAAGCCACCACCGTGATGTTCCGCCAGTGGGACGCCCAGTGCGGCGGCGGACTGCGCCGCAAGGCCGTCGTCGGACAGCTCCACGAGGTCACCGACCTGCTCCAGGAGAACCACCCGGCCCCCGTCATGAAGCGGCTCTTCAAGGTGGCCGCCGAACTCGCCGAACTCGCCGGCTGGATGAGCTACGACGTCGGCCTGCACCCCACCGCCCAGAAGTACTTCGTCCTCGCGCTGCACGCCGCGAAGGAGGCCGGGGACAAGCCGCTGGGCTCGTACATCCTCTCCGGCATGAGCCGCCAGATGATCCACCTCGGCCGCCCCGAGGACGCCCTGGAACTCATCCACCTCGCCCAGTACGGCAGCCGCGACTGCGCCGGACCCCGCACCCAGGCCATGCTCTACGCCATGGAGGCCCGCGCCTACGCCAACATGGGCCAGCCCAGCCGCTGCAAGCGGGCCGTGCGCATGGCCGAGGACACCTTCGGCGACGTCGGCTTCGACGGCGAACCGGAACCGGACTGGATCCGCTTCTTCTCCGAGGCCGAACTCAACGGCGAGAACTCCCACTCCTACCGGGACCTGGCCTACGTCGCCGGGCGCAGCCCCACCTACGCCTCCCTCGCCGAACCCGTCATGGAACGGGCCGTCGAGCTCTTCGCCAAGGACGGGGAGCACCAGCGCTCCTACGCCCTCAACCTCATCGGCATGGCCACCGTCCACCTGCTCCAGCGCGAACCCGAGCAGGCGGCCGTCCTCGTCGACCAGGCCCTCGACGTGGCGCGAAAAGTGCGCTCCGAACGGGTGAACACCCGGCTCCGCAAGACCGTCGACACCGCCGCCCGTGAATACGGCGACGTCGCCGAGGTGGTCCGGCTGACCGACCTCCTCGCCTCCCGCCTCCCCGAGGCCGCCGAGGCCGTCTGAGCCGCCCCGCGCCCCCGGCGCCCCGCCTGACGGGCACCCGAGACCCGCCTGACCCTCACCTGACACGGACCGGACCCGGACCTTACCGGTTCATTCAGGCGTAACACGCACGACCTCTTCGTCATCGGAGCGAAACACCGAGCGGCGCCGCCGGAAACCGGCCTGCGCGAACCTCAGGGCCAATAACCGGCCAGACCTTACCGCCGCCGCTCAGGTACCCCACGATCGCCCGCACGCGAACGTACCGACGACGAGGAGACGCCGATGGCATCAGCCATCACGACCCTCGCTGCAGACACCCCGACCCTGTCTGCCGCGAACACCGGGTTCATGCTCATCTGCTCCGCCCTGGTCATGCTGATGACCCCGGGACTCGCCTTCTTCTACGGAGGCATGGTCCGTGTCAAGAGCAGCCTCAACATGCTGATGATGAGCTTCGTCAGCCTGGGGATCGTGACGATCCTGTGGGTGCTCTACGGCTTCAGCCTCGCCTTCGGCACCGACGCCGGCTCGGTCATCGGCTGGAACTCCGACTACGTCGGCCTCAGCGGCATCGGCCTCACCGAGCTGTGGGACGGCTACACCATCCCCGTCTACGTCTTCGCCGTCTTCCAGCTGATGTTCGCGGTCATCACCCCCGCCCTGATCAGCGGCGCCCTCGCCGACCGCGTCAAGTTCAGCGCCTGGGTGCTCTTCACCGCCCTGTGGGTCACCGTCGTCTACTTCCCCGTCGCCCACTGGGTCTGGGGCGCCGGCGGCTGGCTGTTCAAGCTCGGCGTCATCGACTTCGCCGGCGGCACCGCCGTCCACATCAACGCCGGTGCCGCAGCCCTGGGCGTCATCCTCGTCATCGGCAAGCGCGTCGGCTTCAAGAAGGACCCGATGCGCCCCCACAGCCTCCCCCTCGTGATGCTCGGCGCCGGCCTGCTCTGGTTCGGCTGGTTCGGCTTCAACGCCGGATCCTGGCTCGGCAACGACGACGGCGTCGGCGCCGTGATGTTCGTCAACACCCAGGTCGCCACCGCCGCCGCCATGCTCGCCTGGCTCGCCTACGAGAAGCTGCGCCACGGCTCCTTCACCACCCTCGGCGCCGCCTCCGGCGCGGTCGCCGGTCTCGTCGCCATCACCCCCGCCGGCGGCTCCGTCAGCCCGCTCGGCGCGATCGCCGTCGGCGCCATCGCCGGCGTGCTCTGCGCCATGGCCGTCGGCCTCAAGTACAGGTTCGGCTACGACGACTCCCTCGACGTGGTCGGCGTCCACCTCGTCGGCGGCGTCGCGGGCTCCCTCCTCGTCGGCCTCTTCGCCACCGGCGGCGTCCAGTCCGACGCCAAGGGCCTGTTCTACGGCGGCGGCTTCGAACAGCTCGGCAAGCAGGCGATCGGAGTCTTCTCCGTTCTCGCCTACTCCCTCGTCGTATCGGCGATCATGGCCTTCCTCATCGACAGGACCATCGGGATGCGGGTCGCCGAGGACGTCGAGGTCTCCGGCATCGACCAGGCCGAGCACGCCGAGACCGCCTACGACTTCAGCGGCGCCGGCGGCGGGATCTCCGCCCGCCCCGCCGCCTCCCACGCCCCGGTGGCCGCCGCCAACAAGAAGGTCGACGCATGAAGCTGATCACCGCGATCGTCAAGCCCTACAAGCTCGACGACATCAAGGAAGCCCTCCAGGCCTTCGGGGTCCAGGGCCTGACCGTCTCCGAGGCCAGCGGGTACGGCCGCCAGCGCGGCCACACCGAGGTCTACCGCGGCGCCGAGTACACCGTGGACCTCGTACCCAAGATCCGCATCGAGGTCCTCGCCGACGACGACGAGGCCGAGGAGCTCGTCAACGTCATCGTCAGCGCCGCCCGCACCGAGAAGATCGGCGACGGCAAGGTGTGGAGCGTCCCCGTGGACTCGGTCGTCCGGGTCCGCACCGGCGAGCGCGGCGCCGACGCCCTCTAGCGGACCACGGGAGCCACCGGTGACGAGCGTCGAAGAGACCACGGAAGACCCCACCGGCCCCGGACCCGGCGGATACGCCGCGGCCCGGCTGCGACTCCTGCAGGAGGAGTCGCGGTCCGGGCCGTCCCGACGTTCCGGCCTGTCCGCCCTGACCGACCGGTGGCTGAACGAGCTGTTCGCGACCGCCGCGCAGGAGACCGGGGTACGCGGCGCGGCCCTCGTCGCCGTCGGCGGCTACGGACGCGGCGAACTCTCCCCGCGCAGCGACCTCGACCTGCTGCTGCTCCACGACGGCAAGGCCCGCCCCCAGGCGCTGGGAGCCCTCGCCGACCGCCTCTGGTACCCCGTCTGGGACACCGGGGTCGCCCTCGACCACTCCGTACGGACCCCCGGCGAGGCCCGCAAGGTCGCCGCCGAGGACCTCAAGGCCCACCTCGGGCTGCTCGACGCCCGGCTCGTCGCCGGCGACGCCGGCCTGCTCGCCGGACTGCGCACCTCCGTGCTCGCCGACTGGCGCAACCAGGCCCCCAAGCGGCTGCCGCAGCTGCACGCCCTGTGCCGGGAGCGGGCCGACCGGGCCGGGGAGCTGCGCTTCCTGCTGGAGCCCGACCTCAAGGAGGCGCGCGGCGGCATCCGCGACGCCACCGCCCTGCGGGCCGTCGCCGCCTCCTGGCTGGCCGACGCCCCCCGCGAGGGGCTCGACGGGGCCCGGCGCCGGCTGATGGACGCCCGGGACGCCCTGCACCTGGTCACCGGCCGGGCCACCGACCGGCTCTCCCTCCAGGAACAGCCCCAGGTCGCCGCCCGGCTGGGGCTGCTCGACGCGGACGCGCTGCTGCGCGAGGTGTACGAGGCCGCCCGGGTGGTCGCCTACGCGGGCGACGTCACCTGGCGGGAGGTCGGACGGGTCCTGCGGGCCCGGGCCGCCCGGCCGAGGCTGCGGGGGCTGCTGGGCACCCGGGGCGCGGCGGCCGCCGCCGAGCGGGCGCCGCTGGCCGAGGGGGTCGTGGAGGCCGAGGGGGAGGCCGTGCTGGCGCTGGCCGCCCGGCCGGAACGGGACCCCGTGCTGCCCCTGCGGCTGGGTGCGGCCGCCGCACAGGCCGGGCTGCCCGTCTCGCTGCACGCCGTACGCCGGATCGCGGCCCAGGCCCGGCCGCTGCCCGTGCCCTGGCCGGCCGAGGCGCGGGAACAGCTGCTGACCCTGCTCGGCGCGGGGGAGCCGATGGTGGCCGTGTGGGAGGCGCTGGAGGCCGAGGGGCTGATCAGCCGGCTGCTGCCCGACTGGGAGCGCGTGCGCTGCCGCCCCCAGCACAACCCCGTGCACACCTGGACCGTGGACCGGCACCTGATCGAGACGGCCGTACGGGCCTCCGCGCTGACCCGCCGGGTCGGCCGGCCCGACCTGCTGCTGATGGCGGCCCTGCTGCACGACATCGGCAAGGGCTGGCCCGGAGACCACTCCGTCGTCGGCGAGACCATCGCCCGCGACATGGCCGCGCGGGTGGGCTTCGACGCCGCGGACACCGCGGTGCTGGGCACCCTCGTACGCCACCACCTGCTGCTCGTGGACACCGCGACCCGTCGCGACCTCGACGACCCGGCGACCGTCACCGCGGTGGCCCGGGCCGTCGGCTCCACCGGCACCCTGGAGATCCTGCACGCCCTGACCGAGGCCGACGCCCTCGCCACCGGGCCGGCGGCCTGGAGCACCTGGCGGGGTTCCCTGGTGGCCGACCTGGTGCGGCGCGTCGCCGCCGTGCTGAGCGGGGCCCCGCCCGCCGACCCCGAGCCCGACCTCCCCACCGCCGAGCAGGAGCGCCTGGCACTGGAGGCCCTGCGCACCGGGGAACCCGTGCTCACCCTGCACGCCCGGCAGGAGGAGGAGGACGACGCCGTCGGGGTCGAGCTGGTCGTGGCCGTCCCGGACCAGCCCGGCGTGCTCCCGGCGGTGTCCGGGGTGCTGGCGCTGCACCGGCTGACCGTACGGGCGGCGGACCTGCGGTTCCTGGAACTGCCGGACCACCTGGGGGAGGTGCTGGTGCTGCGGTGGCGGGTGGCGGCGGAGTACGGGGCGCTGCCGCAGGCGGCCCGGCTGCGGACGGACCTGGTACGGGCGCTGGACGGCTCCCTCGACGTCCCGGCGAAGCTGGCCGCCCGCGAGGCGGCGTACCCGCGCCGGCGGGGGGTCGTCCCCCCGCCGCCCCGCGTCACGGTGGTCCCCGAGGTCTCCCCGCTGGCCACGGTCCTGGAGGTCCGCGCCCCCGACGCGGTGGGGCTCCTCCACCGGATCGGCCGGGCCCTGGAGTCGTCCGGGGTCCGGGTGCGCAGCGCGCACGTCTCCACCCTGGGGGCGAACGCGGTGGACACCGTCTACGTGGTCGACCCGGACGGCAAACCCCTGCCGCCGCCGGCGGCGTCCGCCGTCGCCACGTTGATCGAGGCCGCCCTGACGTAGACCGCTGCGCGGCTGGAATTGCCGCGCAGCGGTAGCCGGGGGAGCGTGAGGCGCGGGTCTGGGGCGGAGCCCCGGGAAACGGTGAAAGGGCGGCTGGAGGACCGCTCCGCGCAGCGGCCCTGTGACCCCGCCCCCGGGGAGCGGCGGGGGCGGATACCCTGGGGGGCGACCATCACGCCCCCGACCCGAGGAATCGCGACCACCGTGTTCGATACGCTTTCCGACCGCCTCAGCGCGACCTTCAAGTCCCTCCGGGGCAAAGGCCGCCTCTCCGAGCAGGACATCGACGCTGCGGCGCGGGAAATCCGTATCGCCCTCCTCGAGGCCGACGTCGCGCTCCCCGTCGTCCGCTCCTTCATCGCGAACGTCAAGGAAAGGGCCCGCGGCGAGGAGGTCAGCAAGGCGCTGAACCCCGGCCAGCAGGTCCTGAAGATCGTCAACGACGAGCTGGTCTCGATCCTCGGCGGCGAGACCCGCCGCCTGCGCTTCGCCAAGACCGCGCCGACCGTCATCATGCTGGCCGGTCTCCAGGGTGCCGGTAAGACCACCCTCGCCGGAAAGCTCGGCCTCTGGCTCAAGGGGCAGGGCCACTCCCCGCTCCTCGTCGCCTGCGACCTCCAGCGCCCCAACGCCGTCAACCAGCTCAGCGTCGTCGCCGAGCGGGCCGGCGTGGCCGTCTACGCGCCCGCGCCCGGCAACGGCGTCGGCGACCCGGTCCAGGTGGCCAAGGACTCGATCGAGTACGCGCGCACCAAGCAGTACGACATCGTCATCGTCGACACCGCCGGCCGCCTCGGCATCGACGCCGAGCTGATGCAGCAGGCCGCGGACATCCGCGACGCCGTCAGCCCCGACGAGATCCTCTTCGTCGTCGACGCCATGATCGGCCAGGACGCGGTCAACACCGCCGAGGCCTTCCGTGACGGCGTCGGCTTCGACGGCGTGGTGCTCTCCAAGCTCGACGGCGACGCCCGCGGCGGTGCCGCGCTCTCCATCGCGCACGTCACCGGCAAGCAGATCATGTTCGCCTCGAACGGCGAGAAGCTCGACGACTTCGACGCCTTCCACCCGGACCGCATGGCGGGCCGGATCCTCGACATGGGTGACATGCTCACCCTCATCGAGCAGGCCGAGAAGACCTTCTCGCAGGCCGAGGCCGAGAAGATGGCGGCCAAGCTCGCCAAGGGCCCCAAGGAGTTCACGCTCGACGACTTCCTGGCCCAGATGGAGCAGGTCCGCAAGATGGGCTCCATCTCCAAGCTCCTCGGCATGCTGCCGGGCATGGGCCAGATCAAGGACCAGATCAACAACATCGACGAGCGCGACGTGGACCGCACCGCCGCGATCATCAAGTCGATGACCCCGGCCGAGCGCCAGGACCCGACGATCATCAACGGCTCGCGCCGCGCCCGTATCGCCAAGGGTTCCGGCGTCGAGGTCAGCGCCGTGAAGAACCTCGTCGAGCGGTTCTTCGACGCCCGCAAGATGATGTCCCGCATGGCCCAGGGCGGCGGCATGCCGGGCATGCCCGGCATCCCCGGGATGGGCGGCGGCCCCGGCCGGCAGAAGAAGCAGGTCAAGCAGGCCAAGGGCAAGCGCAAGAGCGGCAACCCGATGAAGCGCAAGGAAGAGGAGGCCGCGGCAGCGGCCCGGCGCGAGCAGGGCGCCCAGCCCGCGCTCCCCGCCGCCGGCGGCAACCCGTTCGGCCTCCCGGCGGGCGGCGGCCAGCCCGGCCAGGACTTCGACCTGCCGGACGAGTTCAAGAAGTTCATGAAGTAGCGGTCGTACCGCGAAGGCCCCGCCGTGCACGCACGGCGGGGCCTTCGCGCTGCGCGGGCAAGGGTGCGGTTTGTCCCTTATGGTCGGCTGGGAGGACGGCATAAGGAGGCGCCCCCGTGCCCAGCCCCACCCCCGTACCGCCACGCGACCGGGCCGACACCCCCTGGCGCTCCGAGGGCGCCCCGCCCAGCCCACCGCCCCGCAAGAAGATGCCCGGCGGCTGGCGCGGGCTGATCCTCGCCGCCCTGATCGTCTACCTGATCACCAACGTCGTGCTGGGCTTCTTCAACGAGGGCGACGGGCCGACGATCTCGTACACCGAGTTCAGCAAGCAGGTCACCGACGGCAACGTCCAGAAGATCTACTCCAAGGGCGACGCCATCCAGGGCGAGCTCAAGACCAAGCAGCCCGCCCCCGGCGGCCACGGCGACTACCGCAAGTTCGTCACCCAGCGCCCCGCCTTCGCCGACGACCAGCTGTGGACCGGCCTGACCTCCAAGGGCGTCACCGTCACCGCCTCCCCGGTCGTCGAACAGCGCAGCTTCCTCGCCAACCTGCTGATCTCCCTCGCCCCCATGCTGCTGATCGTGGCCCTGTGGCTGCTCATCGCCCGCCGGATGGGCTCCGCCCTGGGCGGGGCCGGCGGGTTCGGCCGCAAGGCGCCGCCCAAACCCGTCGAGCTGGAAGGCGCCAAACGCACCACCTTCGAGGACGTGGCCGGGATCGACGAGGTCGAGGGCGAGCTCAGCGAGGTCGTGGACTTCCTCAAGAACCCCCACCAGTACCACCGGCTCGGCGCCCGCATGCCCGGCGGCGTGCTGCTCGCCGGCCCGCCCGGCACCGGCAAGACCCTCCTCGCCCGCGCCGTCGCGGGCGAGGCCGGGGTGCCCTTCTTCTCGGCCTCCGCCTCCGAGTTCATCGAGATGATCGTCGGCGTCGGCGCCTCCCGGGTGCGCGAGCTGTTCGCCGAGGCCCGCAAGGTCGCCCCGGCGATCATCTTCATCGACGAGATCGACACCATCGGGCGGGCCCGCGCCGGCTCCGCCGGCATGGGCGGCCACGACGAGCGCGAGCAGACCCTCAACCAGATCCTCACCGAGATGGACGGCTTCTCCGGCTCGGAGGGCGTGGTCGTCCTGGCCGCCACCAACCGCGCCGACGTCCTCGACCCCGCCCTGACGCGCCCCGGCCGCTTCGACCGCACCGTCGCCGTCTCCCCGCCCGACCGGGCGGGCCGCGAGGCCATCCTGCGCATCCACACCCGCGACATCCCCCTGGGCCCGGACGTGGACCTGGCCCAGGTGGCCCGCACCACCCCCGGGATGACCGGCGCCGAGCTGGCCAACCTCGCCAACGAGGCCGCCCTGCTGGCCGTCAAGCGCCGCCAGGACGCGGTCACCCAGGCCGACCTCTCCGACGCCCTGGAGAAGGTCCAGCTGGGCGCCGAGCGCCCGCTCGTGATGCCCCAGGAGGAACGCCGCCGCACCGCCTACCACGAGAGCGGCCACGCCCTGCTGGGCATGCTCCAGCCGGGCGCCGACCCCGTCCGCAAGATCACCATCGTGCCGCGCGGCCGCGCGCTGGGCGTCACCCTCTCCACCCCCGACGCCGACCGCTACGCGTACACCGAGCCCTACCTGCGCGGCCGCATCATCGGGGCGCTCGGCGGCATGGCCGCCGAGCACGTGGTCTACAACGTGATCACCACGGGCGCCGAGAGCGACCTCGAACAGGTCACCAACATCGTCCGCGGCATGGTCGGCCGCTGGGGCATGAGCGAGCGCGTCGGCCGCCTCACCGCGATCCCGTCCGACGGCCAGGGCCCCTACGGCCTGACCGCCGCCCCCGCCACCCTGGACGCCGTGGACCACGAGATGCGCCGGATCGTGGACGAGTGCTACGAGGAGGCCTGCCGCCTGCTGGCCGAGAACCGCCCGAAGCTCGACGCCCTGGCGGAGGCCCTGCTGGCCGCCGAGACCCTGGACGAGCGCGCGGCGTACGAGGCGGCCGGCATCCCCCGCCTCGCCAAGGACCACGGCACGGGCTGAGCGCTACGCCACCCGGGCGATGACGTAGCGCAGGATGTTCGGCAGCCAGACGGCGCCGTCGGCCCGCTCGTACGGGTGAAGCGCCTCCGCCAGCTCCTTCTCTGCCAGCGCCGGGTCCGCCGCCGCGCAGGGCCCGGCCCCGGTCCCCGCGACGGGGTACAGCCCGGTCGACAGCAGCCCGCGCACGGCGCTGTCCGCGTCGGCGTACCCGAACGGGCAGAACACCCGCCCCGACCCGTCCGGCACCAGCCCGGCCCCCTCGGCCACCGCGTCCAGGTCCCGGGCCACCGGCCCGCCGCCGAGCACCGCCGGCACCGTGCACCGCTCGGCCGGACCCCAGCCCGCCAGCACCACCGCGCCGCCCCGCCGCACCGAGGGCAGGGCCGCCGCCAGGGCGCCCGCGCCGGGCTCGAAGGCCAGCAGCACGTCGTAGGGGCGCGCCGCGGGCACCGGGGGAGCGGCCACCACCTCCAGCAGCCGCTCCCGGGCCAGCGCCCGCAGGGCCGGGTCGGCCTCCACGCCCGTGGCGGCGGCGCCCCGTCCGGCGGCCAGCAGCAGGGGCAGCCCGGCCCCGCAGCCCAGGCCCAGCAGCCGGGTGCCCGGCCCGACCTCCAGCCGGTCGTAGACCGCCTCGTACAGCGGTACCAGCATCCGTTCCTGGATCTCCGCCCAGTCCCGGGCGACGAGCGTCGCCGTCGGCGTCGGTGTCATCGAAAGAGCGCTCCTGATTCCGTCTCGCCCCCTTGCCCCCGTTGCCAGAGAACTCCCCATCGGCCCCCGCGTCCAGAGGAGTGCGCCACCCGATTCACGCATCCGGGGCCCGGCGCCGTACCATTCGCGCCATGGCAAAGGCACCCGTTCTCACCCCGCAGGCGGAGGATTTCCCCCGCTGGTACCAGGATCTGATCAACAAGGCCGAGCTGGCCGACAACGGTCCGGTCCGCGGCACCATGGTCATCCGGCCGTACGGCTACGGCCTGTGGGAGCGGATGCAGCAGGAGATGGACGCCCGGATCAAGGAAGCCGGCGCCCAGAACGCCTACTTCCCGCTGTTCATCCCGCAGTCGTACCTGACGAGGGAGGCGGAGCACGTCGAGGGCTTCGCCCCCGAGCTCGCGGTCGTCACCCACGGCGGAGGCAAGGAGCTCGAGGAGCCGGTCGTCGTCCGGCCCACCTCCGAGACGATCATCAACGACTACTTCTCCAAGTGGGTCCAGAGCTACCGCGACCTGCCCCTGCTGATCAACCAGTGGGCCAACGTCGTCCGCTGGGAGATGCGCCCCCGCGTCTTCCTCCGTACGAGCGAGTTCCTCTGGCAGGAGGGCCACACCGCCCACGCCACGTACGAGGACGCCCGCGACTACGCCGCGCACATCCACCGCAACGTGTACGGCGACTTCATGACCAACGTGCTCGGCATCGACGTCGTGCTCGGCCGCAAGACCCCCAAGGAGCGCTTCGCCGGCGCCATCAACACCCTCACCCTCGAGGGCATGATGGGCGACGGCAAGGCCCTGCAGATGGGCACGAGCCACGAGCTCGGCACCAACTTCGCCAAGGCCTTCAACACCTCCTACCTCTCCAAGGAGGGGCAGCAGGAGCTGGTCTGGCAGACCTCGTGGGGCGTCTCCACCCGCATGGTCGGCGGCCTGATCATGTCCCACGGCGACGACAACGGCCTGCGCGTCCCGCCGCGCCTGGCGCACGTCCAGGTCGTCGTCATGGCGATCAAGGGCGACGAGGCCGTGGCCAAGGTCCGCGAGCTGGGCGCCCAGCTGAAGGCCTCGGGCCTGCGCGTGCACGTGGACGACCGCGTCGACACCCCCTTCGGCCGCCGCGCCGTGGACTGGGAGCTCAAGGGCGTACCGGTCCGCATCGAGATCGGCCCCCGCGACCTGGAGAACGGCACCGCGATGCTGGCCCGCCGGATCCCCGGCGGGAAGGAGCCGGTGCAGATCGAGGCGCTGGCCGACCTGCTGCCCAAGGTCCTCGACGAGGACCAGGCCCAGCTGCTGCGCGAGTCCCGCGAGCGCCGGATCTCCCGGACGAGCGACGTGGCCACCATCGAGGAGGCCGCCGAGGCCGCCCTCGCCGGCGGCTGGGCGCGGATCCCGTGGAGCGTCCTGGGCCCGGAGGGCGAGGCCAAGCTCGGCGAGCAGGCCGTGACCGTCCGCTGCCTGGTGGCCGAGGACGGGTCGGTTCCGGAGGCCGACGACGCTCCCGGTACCCTCGCGATCGTCGCGCGCTCGTACTGAGTTCCAGCTCCAGCCCCCGGCGCGCGGCTCCGCCCGCGCGCCGGGGGCTGGTTCTTTTGGCCGGCGTTACGTACCGACTCCTCCTGGGATCGGCGCACCCGTCCTCGTCAGGACGCATGAGACTGAACTGACTGGTACGTGCAAAAAATTTGGAATGGCCCGGAATCGGAACACCGGGGCACCCCGGCTCGTTGTCACGACGTGAGCACGACACCACCTGTTCTCGCCGCAGAGCTGGCGCAGGCGTGGGCCGACATTCAGCGGTACCACCCCGAGCTGCCTGACCTTGCCGCGCCCGAGTCCCTGATCGGAGAGTCCTCGTCCGCCTGCGGCGCCGAGCTCTCCTTCGAGCGACTGCTGCACGAGGCAGTCCACGGCATCGCGGCCGCCCGCGGAGTGCGTGACACCTCGCGAGCGGGCCGCTACCACAACCGCAGATTCCTCGCGATCGCCGAGGAGATGGGGCTGGACCACTCCGAGGAGCCGCACGCCAGCAGCGGGTTCTCCCTGGTCTTCCTCAATGCCGAGGCCAAGAAGCGCTACCGCCCCACGATCGAGCGGCTCCAGCGCGCCCTCAAGGCGCACACCGCCGCGACGGCCGCCGACACCAAGCGCAGCTTCCGCGGTCCGGCCGCCCGGCACGGCTCCTCGGGCGGCGGCGTACGCGTCAAGGCCGTCTGCGACTGCGGGCGCAACGTCCGGGTCGTGCCCTCCGTACTGGCGCAGGCGCCGATCGTGTGCGGCGGCTGCATGAAGCCGTTCCGCATCCCCGAGGTCGCTACCGCGGCGGCGTCCTGACGCGGCGCCCCCGGCGGGCGGTGGTGGTGATCCTCCCCGCTCGGAGGCGTCGCGGGCATGTGGCACAATGGGCAGCTGTACTCGACAGTCGCACAGGACCCCTCTCTCCTCCGGCTGACGCGTCCATCGGGCACCCGAGTACCGCAACCCCACGTGGCATCTCAAGTGCCCAACCACGTCAAGTTCAGGAGACACCACTCCAGTGGCAGTCAAGATCAAGCTCAAGCGCCTCGGTAAGATCCGCTCCCCTCACTACCGCATCGTCGTCGCCGACGCCCGCACCCGCCGGGACGGCCGCGCGATCGAGGAGATCGGCATCTACCAGCCGACGTACAACCCCTCGCGCATCGAGGTCAACGCCGAGCGCGCGCAGTACTGGCTCTCCGTGGGCGCCCAGCCCACCGACGCCGTTCTCGCCATCCTGAAGCTCACCGGTGACTGGCAGGCGCACAAGGGCCTCCCGGCCCCCGCGCCGCTGCTGCAGCCGGCGACGAAGGAAGACAAGCGTCGCTCCTTCGACGAGTTCGCCAAGGCCCTCGAGGGCATCGGCGAGGCCAAGGGCGAGGCCATCACCCAGAAGAAGAAGGCCGACAAGAAGGCGGACGAGGCTGACGCCGCCGCCGAGTCGACCGAGGCCTGAGCATGCTCGAGGAGGCTCTTGAGCACCTCGTAAAGGGCATTGTGGACAACCCCGACGACGTGCAGGTCGCCTCGCGCAACCTGCGCCGCGGGCAGGTGCTCGAGGTCCGGGTGCACCCCGAAGACCTCGGGAAGGTGATCGGCCGCAACGGCCGCACCGCGCGTGCACTGCGTACCGTCGTGGGCGCCATCGGCGGGCGGGGGATCCGCGTCGACCTCGTCGACGTGGACCAGGTCCGCTGAGCAGTTGAATCACCGGCACGGGCCGGGGAGGGCATACGTGCCCGCCCCGGCCCGTCGTCGTCTGGACACGAGAGGCACAAACACAGTGGAGCTGGTAGTCGCGCGGATCGGCCGCGCCCACGGCATCAAGGGTGAGGTCACCGTCGAGGTGCGCACGGACGAGCCCGAGCTGCGGCTCAGCCCCGGCGCCGTGCTCCGCACCGACCCGGCGTCGGTGGGTCCCCTGACCATCGAGACGGGCCGGGTGCACAGCGGCCGCCTCATGCTGCGGTTCGCGGGCGTCAAGGACCGCACCGCGGCCGAGGCGCTGCGCAACACCCTCCTCATCGCGGACGTGGACCCCACGGAGCTGCCGGAGGAGGAGGACGAGTACTACGACCACCAGCTGATGGACCTGGACGTCGTGCTGGAGGACGGCACCGAGATCGGCCGGATCACCGAGATCTCCCACCTGCCCTCGCAGGACCTCTTCATCGTCGAGCGCCCGGACGGCTCCGAGGTGATGATCCCCTTCGTCGAGGAGATCGTCGCGGAGATCGACCTGGAGGAGCAGCGCTGCGTCATCACGCCGCCGCCGGGGCTGATCGACGACCGCGCCGAGGTCGCCTCCGCGCGTGACGCCGAGGCCGAGGCCGAGGCCGCCGGCTCGGAGGCCGCGCGCACCGGGGACGACGCCTGATGCGGCTCGACGTCGTCACGATCTTCCCCGAGTACCTGGAGCCCCTGAACGTCTCCCTCGTCGGCAAGGCGCGGGCCCGCGGGCAGCTCGACGTCCACGTGCACGACCTGCGGGACTGGACGTACGACCGGCACAACACGGTCGACGACACCCCGTACGGCGGCGGCCCGGGCATGGTCATGAAGACCGAGCCGTGGGGCGAGGCCCTGGACGCGGCGCTGGCCGCCGGCTACGAGTCCGGCGCGCACGGCCCCGTCATGGTCGTCCCCACCCCCAGCGGCCGGCCGTTCACCCAGGAACTGGCCGTCGAGCTCTCCGAGCGCCCGTGGCTCATCTTCACCCCCGCCCGGTACGAGGGCATCGACCGCCGCGTCATCGACGAGTACGCCACGCGCATGCCCGTCTACGAGGTCTCCATCGGCGACTACGTGCTGGCGGGCGGAGAGGCGGCCGTCCTGGTCGTCACCGAGGCCGTGGCCCGGCTGCTGCCCGGGGTCCTCGGCAACGCCGAATCGCACCGCGACGACTCCTTCGCCCCCGGCGAGATGGCCAACCTGCTGGAAGGCCCCGTCTACACCAAGCCCCCGCGGTGGCGCGGGCGGGAGATCCCCGAGGTGCTGCTGAGCGGCCACCACGGGAAGATCGCCCGCTGGCGCCGGGACGAGGCCTTCCGGCGCACCGCGCAGAACCGGCCCGACCTGATCGAGCGCTGCGAGGCCTCCGGCTTCGACAAGAAGGACCGCGAGATCCTGAGCATCCTCGGCTGGAAACCATCCGGAGACGGCCGATTTTGGCGCAGGCCGGAGGTCGTGGAAGAATAGGCGGCTGCTGTGTGCTCGCGGACGCCCCTGCCACAGGGGGATCGTCGTCCGCCGGGTGACACGGCTCTCGAATTCTCTACGGAAACCCGCACCGGCGACCTGTGGCGTCGTGCGAAGAAAGCAGACGAACTCATGTCTCACCTGCTCGATGGCGTCAACTCCGCCTCCCTGCGTACGGACGTCCCGGCCTTCCGCCCGGGTGACACGATCAACGTGCACGTCCGCGTGATCGAGGGCAACCGCTCCCGTATCCAGCAGTTCAAGGGTGTTGTCATCCGCCGCCAGGGCTCCGGCGTCTCGGAGACCTTCACGGTCCGCAAGGTCTCCTTCAGCGTCGGCGTGGAGCGTACCTTCCCGGTCCACTCCCCGATCTTCGAGAAGATCGAGCTCGTCACCCGCGGTGACGTGCGTCGCGCCAAGCTGTACTTCCTCCGTGAGCTCCGCGGCAAGGCCGCGAAGATCAAGGAGAAGCGCGACCGCTGATCTCCTCTCCGGGTCCACGGGAAGGCCGGATAGGCTCCACCCCGATGGACACCGAAGCAGAGCTCACACAGCGCGGCCACTCCTCTCCCGAACAGGGGGAGGGGCGGTCGCGCTCTGCTGTTTCCAGGTCCTGGCGGCGGGCCGGGGTGCTCGGCGTGGTCTGCACGGTCTTCCTGCTGCTGGTCGCCAACCTCGTGGTCCAGCCCTTCCTGATCCCGAGCCGTTCCATGGAGCCGACCCTGGAGGTCGGCGACCGGATCCTGGTGAACAAGCTGGCGTACCGTTTCGGCGCGACGCCGCAGCGCGGGGACGTGGTGGTCTTCGACGGCACCGGGTCCTTCGTACGGGAACCCGCCCGCGGCAACCCGGTCGGCGACGCCCTGCACGGGGCCGCCTCGGCGCTGGGGCTGGCCGATCCCTCCGACACCGACTTCGTGAAGCGGGTCGTGGGAGTCGGCGGGGACGACGTGGTGTGCTGCGACGCGGGCGGCCGGATCCAGGTCAACGGGGTGCCCGTGGCGGAGCCGTACCTGTACCCCGGGGACACCCCCTCGGAGGTGCCCTTCCGGATCGTCGTCCCGCTGGGGACCCTGTGGGTGATGGGCGACCACCGTTCCCAGTCCCGGGACTCGCGGGACCACCTCGGCGAGCCGGGCGGGGGGATGGTGCCGGTGGAGAAGGTGATCGGGCGGGCCGACTGGATCGGCTGGCCGGCGTCCCGCTGGGGCTCCCTGCCGCCGGCGCCCGCCACCGGGGGCCCGCATGGGTAGCCGGGGGCGCCCGCCGGCGCCTGCCGAGGGCGGGGGGCGGGCCCAGCGGCGCCGGATGGCGCGCAAGCTGCGCCGGCGCCGGCGCACCCGGCGGGTCGGCGAGCTGCCGCTGCTGGTGGCGGTGGCCCTGTGCATAGCCCTTCTCCTCAAGACCTTCCTGGTCCAGGCGTTCTTCATCCCGTCCGGCTCGATGGAGCAGACGATCCGGATCGGCGACCGGGTGCTGGTGGACAAGCTGACCCCGTGGTTCGGCTCCAAGGTCGAGCGGGGGGACGTCGTCGTCTTCAAGGACCCCGGAGGATGGCTCAAGGGCGAGGCGGCGCGGCCGGCCCCGGACCCGGCCGGCGTGAAGCAGATCAAGCAGACCCTGACCTTCATCGGCCTGCTGCCCTCCGCCGACGAGCAGGACCTGATCAAGCGCGTCATCGGCATCGGCGGCGACACCGTGGCCTGCTGTGACAACCGGGGGCGGGTGACCGTCAACGGCCGTCCGCTCGATGAGCCTTACGTGTCACCCGGGAACTCGCCCTCCGACATCCCCTTCGAGGTGCACGTCCCCGCCGGGCGGCTCTTCGTGATGGGCGACCACCGGGCCAACTCGGCCGACTCCCGCTACCACCTCGACGAGGCGTTCGACGGCACCATCGACGAGAAGGGCGTGGTGGGACAGGCCGTGGTGATCGCCTGGCCGTTCGGGCACTGGCGCCGGCTGGAGCAGCCCGCGACCTTCCTCGACGTTCCGGACCCGGTCCGCACCGGGCGGCGGCAGCGGCCCGGCCGTCGCCGCCGGGGCACCGCGTTCGCATAGTGTGTTCCCGGTCTCCCGCGCCTTAGGGAACTCCCGCTCGTTAAGGGAGGGGAGGGCCCGCTCCCGATCCGGCGCGGGCGGTCGTTTCCGAGTGAGGAGTGGATGTGGGGGATGTGGCGGTAGGCGCTCGATCCGGACGCGACGAGGGCGAGGAGCGGCCGGACGATGCCGTCACGCACGACACCGACGAGGCGGCTGCGGAGGAGAGGCAGCACCGTTCCTTCTGGAAGGAGCTCCCGCTCCTCATCGGCATCGCCCTGGTGCTGGCCCTGCTGATCAAGACCTTCCTGGTCCAGGCGTTCTCGATCCCGTCCGACTCGATGCAGAACACCCTGCAGCGCGGTGACCGGGTGCTGGTGGACAAGCTGACCCCCTGGTTCGGCTCGGAGCCCGAGCGCGGCGAGGTCGTCGTCTTCCACGACCCCGCGCACTGGCTGGAGGGGGAGCCCACCCCGGAGCCCAATGTCGTGCAGAAGGTCCTCAGCTGGATCGGCCTGATGCCGTCCGCCGAGGAGAAGGACCTGATCAAGCGGACCATCGCCATCGGCGGGGACACCGTGGAGTGCAAGCGGGGCGGCCCGGTCGTGGTCAACGGCAAGCCGCTGGACGAGCCCTACATCTTCCCCGGCAACACCCCCTGCGACGACGCGCCGTTCGGGCCGGTCACCGTGCCCAAGGGCAAGATCTGGGTGATGGGCGACCACCGTCAGAACTCCCAGGACTCCCGCTACCACATGCAGGACTCCACCCAGGGCTTCGTACCCGTCAAGGACGTCGTCGGGCGGGCCGTCGTCGTCGCCTGGCCGGTCACCCGCTGGGCCACCCTGCCGGTCCCGGACACCTTCGACCAGAAGGGCATCGACAAGCAGCTCCCGGCGCCCCGGCACTCGCCGCAGGCCTCCGGCCCCGGCGTGGCCGACGTCAACTCGGCGGCCCTGGGGCTCGTGGGCGCCGTGCCCCTCGTCCTGTGGCGCCGCAGGAGGCTGACCCAGGGCTCTACCGCCCGGTAGGGTGCCGCCCAGGCCGGCCATCGCCGGGTGGTGGCCATCTCCGGGTATGGGGGCGCACCAATGGGCGGAACACAGGCAATACGCGCGAGCGGCAGAGACGGCCGCGGCGGCCTCGGCAACACGTTGTCGGGCATCGCCGTGGCCATCGGTTTCGCGCTCTTCCTCGGCGGCTTCGTCTGGGGGGCGCTGGTGTACCAGCCCTACACGGTGCCGACGAACTCCATGGTCCCCACCGTGCAGCCCGGTGACCGGGTGCTGGCGCAGCGGATCGGCGGCGCCGAGGTGCACCGCGGGGACGTGGTCGTCTTCAAGGACGCCCAGTGGAGCGACTCGCCCATGGTCAAGCGGGTCGTGGCCGTCGGCGGCGACACCGTCGGCTGCTGCGGGCAGGGCGGCAGGCTGACCGTGAACGGAAAGCCGCTGGAGGAGCCCTACGTGGACCGGGCCGGGCACGACGCGCTGGCCGCGGGGACGACGAACTTCGAGGTCAGGGTGCCCGAGGGCAACCTCTTCCTGATGGGCGACCGGCGCTCGGGCTCCCTGGACTCGCGGGCCCACCTCCAGGACGCCGGCCAGGGGACCGTGCCCCGGTCGGCCGTCGAGGCCCGGGTCGACGCGCTGGCGTGGCCGAACCCGGGGATGCTGGACCGGCCGCAGGCGTTCGCCGCCCTGCCCGGCGGGACCTCGCAGCCCGGGCCGCTGCGGCTCCAGGTGGCCGCGGTGGTGGCCGGTGCCGCCCTCGTCGTCCTGGGGGCCGCCTACGGGCCGGTCGCCCGGGTGCTGGGGCGGGGACGGTCGCGGGGGCGCTCCGGTGGACGCTGAGCGGGGCGAGCGCCCGCCGCGGAAGGTGTCCCGGGTGATCCTGCTGGACCCCGACGACCGGATCCTGCTGCTGCACGGCTTCGAGCCGGACGACCCCCGCGAGACGTGGTGGTTCACCCCGGGCGGCGGGCTGGAGGGCGACGAGACCCGCGAGCAGGCCGCGCTGCGCGAACTCGCGGAGGAGACCGGGATCACCGAGGTGGAGCTGGGGCCCGTGCTGTGGCACCGCTACTGCTCCTTCCCCTTCGACGGCAGGCGCTGGGAGCAGGACGAGTGGTACTTCCTGGCCCGGACCGCCCAGACCGGGACCGCCCCGGCCGGGCTCACCGAGCTGGAGCGGCGCAGCGTCACCGGGGCGAGGTGGTGGACCTCCGAGGAACTTCTCGCGGCCCGTGAGACGGTGTACCCGACCAAGCTCGCCGGGCTGCTGAGGACGCTGCTCGACGACGGTCCCCCGGATGCTCCGGTGGTCCTGCCCCCGGAAATCGTTTAGGGGTGCACGGCGCTGGCGCACAATAGGGGGACGCACGGCTGAAGGGGAACATGCCATGAGCGCCGAGGACCTCGAGAAGTACGAGACCGAGATGGAGCTGAAGCTCTATCGGGAGTACCGCGACGTCGTCGGGCTGTTCAAGTACGTGATCGAGACGGAACGCCGTTTCTACCTCACCAACGACTACGAGATGCAGGTGCACTCGGTCCAGGGGGAGGTGTTCTTCGAGGTCACGATGGCCGACGCCTGGGTCTGGGACATGTACCGGCCCGCCCGCTTCGTCAAGCAGGTGAGGGTGCTGACCTTCAAGGACGTGAACATCGAGGAGCTCAACAAGAGCGACCTCGAACTGCCGGGCGGCTGAGCCGGCCGAGGGGCCCTTCACGGCCCTCCTCTCACCCGTGAGGGTGAGCGCTCCCTCCACAACGCCCGGGTTGTCCACCAAGATCCACTCGGTGGGCCGGGACGCGCGATCGTCGGTGCCGGAGGTGGTGCCGGATGAACGCGAAGGGCGTGGCACGACAGGCATTGGGGCGCTACGGCGAGGAGCTCGCCGTACGGCGGCTCACCGAGTCGGGAATGACGGTGATCGCCCGGAACTGGCGGTGCCGGGGCGGGGAGATCGACATCGTCGCGCGGGACGGGGACGCCCTCGTCGTGTGCGAGGTCAAGACCCGCCGCGCGGGGGACTTCGAACACCCCATGGCCGCCGTCCGGGCCGGCAAGGCCGAGCGGCTGCGCCGGCTCGCCGGGCGCTGGCTCGCCGACCACGGGGGGCCGCCGCCGGGCGGGGTGCGGATCGACCTGGTCGGGGTCCTGCTGCCCCGGCGCGGCGCGCCCGTGGTGGAGCATGTCAGGGGGGCCGCCTGATGGGGTTCGCGCGGACGTGCTCGGTGGCCCTGGTGGGCGTCGAGGGCGTCGTGGTGGAGGTCCAGGCCGACCTCGAACCGGGCGTGGCGGCCTTCACCCTGGTGGGGCTGCCCGACAAGACCTTGGTCGAGAGCCGGGACCGGGTACGGGCCGCGGTGGTGAACTCCGGCGCGCCCTGGCCGCAGAAGAAGCTCACGGTCGGACTCAGCCCGGCCTCCGTCCCGAAGTCCGGGGCCCATTTCGACCTGGCCGTCGCGGCGGCCGTCCTGGGCGCCGCCGAGGTGCTCGACCCCGGGGCGATCGCCGACCTCGTGCTGATCGGGGAGCTGGGCCTGGACGGCCGGGTCCGCCCGGTGCGGGGGATCCTGCCGGCCGTGGTCGCCGCCGCCGAGGCGGGGTACCGGCAGGTGGTGGTGCCGCAGCAGTGCGCCGCCGAGGCCACCCTGGTCCCGGAGGTGTCGGTGCTGGGCGTGCGCAGCCTGCGGCAGCTGATCGCCGTGCTGACCGACGCACCGGTCCCCGAGGAGGACCCGCCGGAGGGGGAGGGGCGCCCCGACCCGATGCTCGCCGGCCTGGTCCTGCCCGGCGCCGGACTGGGGGCGGGCCTGGCCCGGGGCGGGCAGGAGGGCCCGGACTTCCCCGACCTCGCCGACGTGGCCGGCCAGCACAGCGCCCGCCGGGCCCTGGTGGTGGCCGCCTCCGGGGGCCACCACCTCTTCCTCAGCGGGCCGCCGGGCGCCGGCAAGACGATGCTCGCCGAGCGGCTGCCCTGGATCCTGCCGCCGCTCACCCGACAGGACTCCCTGGAGGTGACGGCCGTCCACTCGGTCGCGGGAATCCTGCCGCCCGGCGAACCGCTCGTCTCCCGGCCCCCGTACTGCGCCCCCCACCACTCGGCGACCATGCAGTCCCTGGTCGGCGGCGGCGCCGGGATTCCCAGGCCCGGGGCGGTCTCCCTGGCCCACAAGGGGGTGCTCTTCCTGGACGAGGCGGCCGAGTTCAGCGGCAAGGTGCTGGACGCCCTGCGCCAGCCCCTCGAAGCCGGGCACGTGGTCATCGCCCGGGCCGCCGGGGTGGTAAGGCTGCCCGCCCGCTTCCTGATGGTCCTCGCGGCCAACCCCTGCCCCTGCGGCCGGCACACCCTGAACGGGGCCGGCTGCGAATGCCCCTCCTCCGTGATCAGGCGCTACCAGGCCCGGCTGTCGGGCCCGCTGCTCGACCGGGTGGACCTGAGGGTCGAGGTGGAGCCGGTCACCCGCTCCGACCTGCTGGGCCGGGGCGGCCGGGGCGAGGCCACGCGGGTCGTCGCCGACCGGGTCCGGGAGGCCCGCGAGCGGGCCGCCGCCCGGTACGGGGGCACCCCCTGGCGGCTCAACGCCGAGGTGCCGGGACACGAGCTGCGCACCCGCTGGCCGGCCGGTCCCGGTGCCCTGGCACAGGCCGAGCGGGAGATGGAGCGCGGGCTGCTGACCGCCCGGGGGCTGGACCGGGTGCTCCGGGTCGCCTGGACCGTGGCCGACCTGCGCGGCCGCGACCGCCCGGAGGCGCTGGACGCGGCCGTGGCGCTGGAGCTGCGCACCGGGATCGCCCGCGGGGCGGCGCTGGCCCTGGGGAGTGGGCCGTGACCGCCGCCGGGCCGCCGGACCCCGTCCTCCTGGCCCGCGCCGCGCTCACGAGGGTCCTGGAGCCGGGCGACGAACACGGCGGGCGCTGGCTGCGGGAGCTCGGCCCCGTCGCCCTGATACACCACCTGACACGGACCGGGGACGGCGGGGAGGCCGGCCCGCTGACCGGGGCGGGCCCCGAGCGGCTCGCCGGGTACCGCAGGCGGGCGGTGCTCGCGGAGCCCGCCCGGGATCTGGAACGGGCCGCCGCCGAGGGCGTCCGGTTCGTCTGCCCGGGCTCGGCGGAGTGGCCGACCCAGCTGGACGACCTCGGCGACGCCCGGCCCGTCGGACTCTGGCTGCGGGGCCGGCCGAACCTGCGGACCTGGGCCCTGCGCTCCGTCGCCGTGGTCGGGGCCCGCGCCTGCACCCCGTACGGGGCCCACATGGCGCAGACCCTGGCCGCCGGGCTCGCCGAGCGGGGCTGGGTGGTGGTCTCCGGCGCCGCGTACGGGATCGACGGCGCCGCCCACCGCGGGGCCCTCGCCTCCGGCGGAGCCACGGCCGCGGTGCTGGCCTGCGGCGTGGACACCGTCTACCCGCGCGGACACGCCGGGCTGCTCGGCCGGATCACCCGCCAGGGGCTGGTCCTGGGCGAGCTGCCGCCCGGCAGCCATCCCACGCCCAGCCGGTTCGTCCTGCGCAACCGCGTCATCGCCGCCCTCACCCGGGGGACCGTGGTCGTGGAGGCCGCCCGGCGCAGCGGCTCCCTCGTCACCGCCCGCCGCGCCCAGGCCCTGGGCCGCCTCACCATGGGCGTCCCCGGCCCCGCCACCAGCGGCCTCTCCGCCGGGGTGCACGAGCTGCTGCGGGGCGAGGCGGTCCTGGTCACCGACGCCGCCGAGGTGATCGAACTGGTCGGCGCCATGGGCGAACTGGCCCCCGTCCCGCGCGGGCCCGTCCTCGCCCGCGACCTGCTCGACCCCGCGGCCGCGCGGGTGCTCGAAGCGCTCCCCGCCGGCCGCCCCGCCGACGTGGACGAGATCTCCCTCGCCGCGGGCACCGGCACCGATGAAGTCATCGGCAGACTGTACGAACTTCACTCTCTGGGGTTCGTCGAACGGCAGGGCGACGCCTGGCGGTTGGCCCGCCCCGGACCAAAGGGGGAGGCGTAATCCGTGGCCGCACGGCGAGGCGGTCGTTGACCTGGGGCGTTCCGGTGAAAGAGTGAAGGCGATGAGAGACGCGGTCTTCCCCGAGGCGGCCGCCCGGACCGTGCGCGAGGCGCCGGACCCGGGCCGCCCGCCCGGGTCCGGGCGCTCCTGCGGCCCTGCGCCATCCCGTACTCTTCGCGCACCGCGACTCTTCCGTCACGCTACGCTCCCAAGGAATCCCGCTCCGGCAAAGGCGAAGCATGCCCCAGCACACCTCAGGGTCCGACCGCGCTTCGGTGCCACCCGCTGCCCGTGGCGGCGTGCGGTCCACCGAGCCCTCGTCCCTGGAGCTGCTCTGGCGCTCATACAAGGACTCGGGTGACGAGCGGCTGCGGGAGCAGCTGATCCTGCACTACTCGCCGCTGGTCAAATACGTGGCGGGCCGGGTCAGCGTCGGTCTCCCGCCCAACGTGGAACAGGCCGACTTCGTCTCCTCCGGGGTCTTCGGACTGATCGACGCGATCGAGAAGTTCGACATCGAGCGGTCCATCAAGTTCGAGACGTACGCGATCACCCGCATCCGCGGCGCGATGATCGACGAGCTGCGGGCGCTGGACTGGATCCCGCGCTCGGTCCGCCAGAAGGCCCGCGCCGTGGAACGCGCCTACGCCACGCTGGAGGCCCAGCTGCGGCGCACCCCCACGGAGGGCGAGGTCGCGGGGGAGATGGGCATCGGGGTCGAGGAACTCCACACCGTCTTCAGCCAGTTGTCCCTGGCCAACGTGGTCGCCCTGGAGGAACTGCTGCACGTCGGCGGGGAGGGCGGCGACCGCCTCTCCCTGATGGACACCCTGGAGGACACCGCCGCCGACGACCCGGTGGAGGTGGCCGAGGACCGGGAGCTGCGCCGGCTGCTCGCCCGGGCCATCAACACCCTCCCCGAGCGGGAGAAGACCGTCGTGACCCTCTACTACTACGAGGGCCTGACCCTCGCCGAGATCGGCAACGTCCTGGGCGTCACCGAGAGCCGGGTCAGCCAGATCCACACCAAATCCGTGCTCCAGCTGCGCGCCAAACTCGCGGACGTCGGCCGCTGAGCCGCCCCCGGGCGCAGCGGCCGGGCGGAGCCGCCGGGGAGCTTGCGCACCTCCGTACAGTGGTGACGTGCCCAGGATTCGAGCGGCCTCCGTGGCCGAGCACCGGTCGATGCAGCGCGGCGCCCTGTTGGACGCGGCGCGTTCCCTGCTGTCGGAAGGCGGGACCGAGGCCCTGACCTTCCCCGCCCTCGCGGAGCGCACCGGTCTCGCCCGGTCCTCCGTGTACGAGTACTTCAAGTCGCGCGCGGCCGTGGTCGAGGAGCTGTGCGCCGTGGACTTCCCCGTCTGGGCCGCCGAGATCGAGGCGGCCATGGAGGCCGCGCCCACGCCCGAGGGGAAGATCGAGGCGTACGTGCGCAGCCAGCTGGAGCTGGTGGGCGACCGCCGGCACCGGGCGGTGGTGGCCATCTCCGCCGGGGAGCTGGACGCGGGCGCGCGGGAGAAGATCCGCGCCGCGCACGGCGGCCTCGTCGCCATGATCGGCGAGGCGCTGGAGGCCCTCGGGCAGCCGGAACCGCGGCTGGCCGCCCTGCTGCTCCAGGGGGTCGTGGACGCCGCGGCCCGCCGGATCGAGCTCGGCGCCGCCGAGGAGCCCGCCGTGATCACGTCCACCGCGGTGGCCATGGCCCTCCGCGGTATCAGCGGCTAGCGGGGCGGGGCCTGCGGGCCGGGTGCGGACGGCAGCAGGCGGGGCGTGGCCCCGGGGAGCAGGGCCAGCGGGTTGCGGTAGGAGTCCTCGCCCGCCAGGAGGCCCCAGTGCAGACAGGGTCCCGGGCAGTGGGAGCCCTCCGTGAGCACCGCCACCACCTGGCCCGCCGTGACCGCCTCCCCCTCCGCCACCAGCGGCCGCACCGGCTCGAAGGTGGTCCGCAGCCCGCCAGGGAGGGTCAGGGACAGCACGCCCCGCCCCGCGACCTGCCCCGCGTAGTGGACCCGCCCCGGCCCCACGGCCCGGACCTCCGCTCCCGCCGGGGCCGACAGGTCCACCCCCCGGTGCCCCGCCGCGTACGGGGTCGGGGGCGGGTCCCACCACCGGGCGACGGACAGCGGCGCCGGCAGTGGCCGGACCGCCCGGAAGGCCCCCTCGGCGGGGACGCCGGCGGGAGCCGGGACCAGCGCCCCGGACAGGGCGAACAGCAGGGTGAGCAGCAGCGTCGTCGTCATGCGCCCAGGGTCCCGCGCGGGACCCGCGGCCCGCCCGTGCCTGTGGACGGGCGAAAGGGTGTGGACAAGGGCGTCACCCGGCATACCGCCGGGTCCCGTACACTTCTTGTGGCGATCCGGGTCACCGGGTCGACTTCGCACGCCCCAGCGCCGACCGGTTCCGGTCGGGTGGCAGCGCCTCTCGGTCCCTTCATGGGGCAGGGCGCGGCGGGGCGTCAGGAACCAAAACCGAGAAACCAAGGAGATGGCCATGGCCGTCGTAACGATGCGGGAGCTGCTGGAGAGCGGCGTCCACTTCGGTCACCAGACCCGTCGCTGGAACCCGAAGATGAAGCGCTTCATCTTCACCGAGCGCAACGGCATCTACATCATCGACCTGCTCCAGTCGCTGTCGTACATCGACCGCGCCTACGAGTTCGTGAAGGAGACCGTCGCGCACGGCGGTTCCATCATGTTCGTCGGTACGAAGAAGCAGGCGCAGGAGGCCATCGCCGAGCAGGCGACCCGCGTCGGCATGCCGTACGTCAACCAGCGCTGGCTGGGTGGCATGCTCACCAACTTCTCGACCGTCTACAAGCGCCTTCAGCGTCTGAAGGAGCTCGAGGCGATCGACTTCGAGGACGTCGCGGCCTCGGGTCTCACCAAGAAGGAGCTCCTGGTCCTCTCCCGCGAGAAGGCCAAGCTGGAGAAGACCCTCGGTGGTATCCGCGAGATGTCGAAGGTTCCCAGCGCCGTCTGGATCGTCGACACCAAGAAGGAGCACATCGCCGTCGGTGAGGCGCGCAAGCTGCACATCCCGGTCGTCGCGATCCTCGACACCAACTGCGACCCCGACGAGGTCGACTACAAGATCCCGGGCAACGACGACGCCATCCGCTCCGTCACCCTGCTCACCCGCGTGATCGCCGACGCCGTCGCCGAGGGCCTCATCGCCCGTTCCGGCGCTGCGACCGGTGACTCGAAGCCGGGCGAGAAGGCCGCCGCCGAGCCGCTCGCCGAGTGGGAGCGCGACCTGCTCGAGGGCGAGAAGAAGGCTGACGCCGAGGCCCCCGTGGCCGAGGCCCCGGCTGCCGAGGCCCCCGCGGCCGAGGCTCCCGCTGCCGAGGCTCCGGCCGCCGAGCAGGCCTGACCCACTGAGAGCGCCCGGCGTTCATCCGCCGGGCACTCGCAGCACGGACGATGACGGCGGGGGAGCCGCGCCACGAGCGCGCTCCTCCGCCGTTCACCCGTAGATCTACGACTTCGAGAGAGAATCACAGACTCATGGCGAACTACACCGCCGCTGACGTCAAGAAGCTCCGCGAGCTCACCGGCGCCGGCATGCTGGACTGCAAGAACGCGCTCGTCGAGGCCGACGGCGACGTCACCAAGGCCAACGAGATCCTGCGCGTCAAGGGCCTGAAGGGTGTCGCCAAGCGCGAGGGCCGTTCCGCCGAGAACGGTGCCGTCACCTCCCTGATCTCCGAGGACGCCACCTCCGGCGTGCTCGTCGAGCTCAAGTGCGAGACCGACTTCGTGGCCAAGAGCCCGAAGTTCCTGGCCGTCGCCGACCAGCTCGCCGCCCACGTGGCCGCCACCAAGCCCGCCGACATCGAGGCGCTGCTGGCGTCCGAGATCGAGCCCGGCAAGACCGTCCAGGCGTTCGTGGACGAGGCCAACGCCAACCTCGGCGAGAAGATCGTCCTGGACCGCTTCGCGGCGTACGAGGGTGCCTTCGTGGCCTCCTACATGCACCGCACCATGCCCGACCTGCCGCCGCAGATCGGTGTCCTGGTCGAGCTGGACAAGGCCGACGCCGACCTGGCCAAGGGCATCGCCCAGCACATCGCCGCCTTCGCGCCGAAGTACCTCACCGCCGAGGACGTCCCGGCCGAGATCGTCGAGTCCGAGCGCCGCGTCGCCGAGGAGACCACCCGCGCCGAGGGCAAGCCCGAGGCCGCGATCGCCAAGATCGTCGAGGGTCGCGTCAACGGCTTCTTCAAGGACGCCACGCTGCTCGGCCAGCCGTACGCGCTGGACAACAAGAAGTCCGTCCAGAAGGTTCTGGACGAGGCCGGTGTCACCCTGAAGCGCTTCGCCCGCATCAAGGTCGGCATCTGAGTCCGTCCGTACGCGACGGACACCGGACCCCGATAGGGTCTGAGGCAGTCGTCCACGCTTGCGCCGGACGACCGCAGATCTGACGAGGAGGCCATTGCCGCAGAGGGAACCGCGAGGACCCACCGGCAATGGCCTTCTTCGTATGTGCACGAGGAGATCTCCATGAATCAGGGCGTGGACCCCCACACCGCATCCCACGACAAGAGCGACCACGACAAGAAGGGTCGCCGCTTCATGCTGAAGCTGTCCGGCGAAGCCTTCTCCGGCGGCGGCGGGCTGGGTGTCGACCCTGACGTCGTGCACGCCATCGCCCGCGAGATCGCGGCCGTGGTCCGAGACGGCGCCGAGATCGCGGTCGTCATCGGCGGCGGCAACTTCTTCCGCGGCGCCGAGCTGCAGCAGCGCGGCATGGACCGGGCGCGGTCCGACTACATGGGCATGCTCGGCACCGTCATGAACTGCCTCGCCCTCCAGGACTTCCTGGAGAAGGAGGGCATCGACAGCCGCGTCCAGACCGCCATCACCATGGGCCAGGTCGCGGAGCCGTACATCCCGCTGCGCGCCGTCCGCCACCTGGAGAAGGGCCGCGTCGTCATCTTCGGCGCCGGTATGGGCATGCCGTACTTCTCCACCGACACCACGGCCGCCCAGCGTGCCCTGGAGATCGACGCCGAGGCCCTGCTCATGGGCAAGAACGGCGTCGACGGGGTCTACGACTCCGACCCGAAGACCAACCCGGACGCGGTGAAGTTCGACGCGCTGGGGTACAACGAGGTGCTGTCCCGGGACCTCAAGGTCGCCGACGCCACGGCCATCACGCTGTGCCGCGACAACCTGCTGCCGATCCTGGTCTTCGAACTGCTCGCCGAGGGCAATATCGCCCGCGCCGTCAAGGGTGAGAAGATCGGCACGCTCGTGAGCGACCAGGGCACCCGGGCCTGAGCCCGTCGCACCGGGCCCCCCGGGGCCCGGTCCGGGCGGCCCGCACCGCCCCGCCCGCCTGAACCATCCATATCTGACATGCAGGAGCACGTGGTGATCGAAGAAATCCTCCTCGAGGCCGAGGAGAAGATGGAGAAGGCCGTCGTCGTCGCCAAGGAAGACTTCGCCGCGATTCGCACGGGCCGTGCGCACCCGGCGATGTTCAACAAGATCGTGGCGGACTACTACGGTGCCATCACGCCCATCAACCAGCTCGCCTCCTTCTCGGTGCCCGAGCCGCGCATGGCCGTCGTGACCCCGTTCGACAAGAGCGCCCTGCGCAACATCGAGCAGGCCATCCGCGACTCCGACCTGGGCGTCAACCCCAGCAACGACGGCAATATCATCCGGGTGACCTTCCCCGAGCTGACGCAGGACCGCCGCAAGGAGTACATCAAGGTCGCCAAGAACAAGGCCGAGGACTCCCGCGTCTCCATCCGCTCCGTGCGCCGCAAGGCCAAGGACGCCCTCGACAAGCTGGTCAAGGACAAGGAGGCCGGCGAGGACGAGGTGCGCCGCGCCGAGAAGGAGCTCGACGACACCACCGCGAAGTACGTCGCGCAGGTGGACGAGCTGCTCAAGCACAAGGAAGCCGAGCTCCTCGAGGTCTGATGAACGACTCTCCCTGGGCCGCTGAGCCGGTACCGGCGGGTCCCGCATACGATGCGCTGGTGGGCCCGCAGACTGCGCCCATGCCCATCGTGCCCGATGCCGCCGGCCGTGCGTTCGACGACCGGGAAGCACGCGATCGGGGGGCCGCCTTCGCCGGCGGCCCCCCGCTCCGTACCGAGATGCCGTTGCAGGAGCCCATGCCCAGCCCCCCGCCCCCGCCTTCGCAGGCACCGCAGGACGCCTCGCCCCCGCCGCAGAAGAAGCGCGCGGGGCGGGATCTGCGGGCCGCCATAGGGGTCGGCGTCGGCCTCGGCGCGGTGATCTTCGCTTCGCTGTTCATCGTCAAGGCCGTCTTCGTCGGCGTGATCGTCGTCGCCGTCGTCGTCGGTCTGTGGGAGCTCACCTCCCGGCTCCAGGAGAAGAAGGGCATCAAGGCCCCGCTGGTCCCGCTCGCGGTCGGCGGCGCGGCGATGGTCATCGCCGGCTTCGTCCGGGGGGCCGAGGGCGCCTGGGTCGCAATGGCCCTGACCGCGCTGGCGGTGCTCGTCTGGCGGATGACGGAACCGCCCGAGGACTACCTCAAGGACGTCACCGCGGGCGTCTTCGCGGCGTTCTACGTGCCCTTCCTGGCCACGTTCGTCGCGATGCTGCTCACGGCCGAGGACGGCCCGCAGCGGGTGGTGACCTTCCTCCTGCTGACCGTCGTCAGCGACACCGGGGCGTACGCCGTCGGCTGGCGCTTCGGCAAGACCAAGCTGGCACCCCGCATCAGCCCCGGGAAGACCCGCGAGGGACTCCTCGGCGCCGTGGCCTTCGCCATGGGGGCCGGTGCGCTGTGCATGGAGTTCCTGATCGACGGGGGCTCCTGGTGGCAGGGCCTGCTGCTGGGCCTGGCCGTCGCCGTCAGCGCCACCCTGGGCGACCTGGGCGAGTCGATGATCAAGCGCGACCTCGGCATCAAGGACATGGGGACGCTGCTCCCGGGCCACGGCGGCATCATGGACCGCCTCGACTCGCTGCTCCCGACGGCCCCGGTCGTCTGGCTGCTGCTGGCGGCCTTCGTCGGCACCGGCTGACGGGTCCGGGCCGGGTTATCCTGGAGGGCGCGCCGCTTTCACGCGGCGCGCCCTTTCCGTCCGGCGGCCGAGAGCCGCAGCGGACCGGCCCTGCACGCGCGGGGTGACCCCCACCCCGTCGTACCGAGGAGTACCGCATGGCCCCCCGTCCCGCTCCGGGTGAGCTCACCTTCGTCGCTCCGCGAGGGGCCAAGAAGCCGCCCCGGCACCTGGCCGACCTCACCCCGGCCGAGCGCCGCGAGGCGGTCGCCGCGATCGGCGAGAAGCCGTTCCGGGCCAAGCAGCTCTCCCAGCACTACTTCGCCCGCTACGCCCACGACCCGGCGGAGTGGACCGACATCCCGGCGGCCTCGCGCGAGAAGCTCCAGCAGGAGCTGCTCCCCGAGCTGATGAACGTCATCCGGCACATCAGCTGCGACGACGACACGACCCGCAAGACCCTGTGGAAGCTGCACGACGGCACCCTCGTGGAGTCCGTCCTGATGCGCTACCCGGACCGGGTCACCATGTGCATCTCCTCGCAGGCCGGCTGCGGTATGAACTGCCCGTTCTGCGCCACCGGCCAGGCCGGCCTCGACCGCAACCTCTCCACCGCCGAGATCGTGCACCAGATCGTCGACGGCATGCGCGCCCTGCGTGACGGCGAGGTCCCCGGCGGCCCGGCCCGCCTGTCCAACATCGTCTTCATGGGCATGGGCGAGCCGCTCGCGAACTACAACCGCGTCGTCGGCGCCATCCGCCGGCTCACCGACCCCGAGCCCGACGGGCTGGGCCTGTCGCAGCGCGGCATCACGGTCTCCACCGTCGGCCTGGTCCCGGCCATGCTGCGGTTCGCCGACGAGGGCTTCAAGTGCCGCCTCGCCGTCTCACTGCACGCCCCGGACGACGAGCTGCGCGACACCCTCGTCCCCGTGAACACCCGCTGGAAGGTCCGTGAGGTCCTCGACGCGGCCTGGGAGTACGCCGAGAAGTCCGGCCGCCGGATCTCCATCGAGTACGCCCTGATCCGCGACATCAACGACCAGGCCTGGCGCGGCGACCTCCTCGGCCGCCTGCTCAAGGGCAAGCGGGTGCACGTCAACCTGATCCCGCTGAACCCGACGCCCGGCTCGAAGTGGACCGCCTCGCGCCCCGAGGACGAGAAGGCCTTCGTCGAGGCCATCGCCCGGCACGGCGTGCCCGTGACCGTCCGGGACACCCGCGGCCAGGAGATCGACGGAGCGTGCGGACAGCTCGCGGCGAGCGAGCGGTAGTCTGGCCCGCGTACATCTGCATATTCCGACAGGGGAGCGCCACAGCGCTGAGAGTGCGGCAACACGTTTTTGGATCGAGCACCGTGGCCGCAGACCCTCTGAACCTCGCCCAGGTCATTCTGGGTAGGAAGTTCGGTCACCACCTCAAGCTGTTGCGCCCTGCCCGGGCGCCGCGCTCCACCAGAGCGCCCGGGCGGGGCCGCGTCTTCTCCTGGTCATACCCAGGAGGAATCAACCGTGAGCACCACCAAGAAGATCGCGGGTGCGGCGCTGGCCGCCGCCCTCGGCGTCGGCACGCTGACCGCGTGCGGCGGCGGCAGCAAGGACGAGGGCGGGGCCGCCGCGAGCGGGTCGCCGAAGTCCAAGACCGTCACCCTCGTCTCGCACGACTCCTTCA
The DNA here is from genome assembly GCF_002028425.1 of Streptomyces katrae. GTDB lineage: Bacteria > Actinomycetota > Actinomycetes > Streptomycetales > Streptomycetaceae > Streptomyces > Streptomyces katrae_A. Next base: position 5,557,942 of record NZ_CP020042.1, read on the forward strand.
ACGTCAGCGAGCCGGTCCTCAAGGAGTTCGAGCAGCAGAGCGGCTACACCGTCAAGGTGCTGAAGTCCGGGGACGCCGGCGCCGCCCTCAACCAGGAGATCCTCACCAAGGGCTCCCCGCGCGGCGACGTCTTCTTCGGCGTCGACAACACGCTCCTCTCGCGCGCCCTCGACAACGGGATCTTCACCCCGTACGAGGCCAAGGGCCTGGCGGAGGTCAAGCCCGAGTTCGTCCTCGACCGGCAGCACCGCGTCACCCCGGTCGACTCCGGCGACATCTGCGTCAACTACGACAAGGCCTACTTCGCCGACAAGAAGATCGCCCCGCCGCAGACCCTGGACGACCTGGTCAAGCCCGAGTACAAGAACCTGCTGGTCACCGAGAACGCCGCGACCTCCTCGCCCGGCCTCGGCTTCCTCCTCGCCTCCGTCGGCAAGTACGGCGATGGGGGCACCTCCCAGGGCGAAGCCTCTGGGGGAGGCTGGAAGGAGTACTGGAGCAAGCTCAAGGCCAACGGCGTCGAGGTCGTCGACGGCTGGGAGCAGGCCTACAACGAGCGCTTCTCCGGCTCCGCGGGCGGCAAGAAGGCCAAGGGCGACCGCCCGCTGGTCGTCTCCTACGCCTCCAGCCCGCCGGTCGAGGTCCTCTACGGCGAGCCCCAGCCGGCCGAGGCCCCCACGGGCGTGGCCACCGGCACCTGCTTCCGCCAGGTCGAGTTCGCGGGCCTGCTGAAGGGCGCGAAGAACGAGGAGGGCGGCAAGGCCCTCATCGACTTCCTGATCGGCAAGAAGTTCCAGGAGGACATGCCGCTCCAGATGTTCGTGAACCCGGTGGTCAAGGACGCGAAGCTGCCGGAGGTGTTCACCAAGCACGGCGTGGTCGTCGAGAAGCCGGAGAACGTGGCCCCCGAGGCCATCGCCAAGAACCGTGACCAGTGGGTCAAGGCATGGTCCTCGATCGTCGTGAAGTAGTACGCGACGGCGCCCCGGCGGAGGGCGGGCGGGCCACCGCCGTCAGGATGGCCCTGATGGCCGTGCCGCTCGCCTTCTTCGGGCTGTTCTTCGCCTACCCCGTGGCCGCCATCGTCGGCCGCGGGCTCAAGACCGGGGAGGGCTGGCAGTTCGGCCGGATCGGTGAGGTACTCGCCCAGCCGGACATCGCCGACGTGCTCTGGTTCACCACCTGGCAGGCGCTCGCCTCGACCGCGCTCACCCTGATCGTCGCGCTGCCCGGCGCCTACGTGTTCGCGCGCTTCTCCTTCCCCGGCAAGCAGCTGCTGCGGGCCCTGGTCACCGTCCCGTTCGTGCTGCCGACCGTGGTCGTCGGCACCGCCTTCCTGGCCCTGGTCGGGCGCGGGGGGCTGCTGGACGAGGTGTGGGGCGTGCGGCTGGACACCACCGTCTGGGCGATCCTGCTCGCCCACGTGTTCTTCAACTACGCCGTCGTCGTCCGCACGGTCGGCGGGCTCTGGGCGCAGCTGGACCCGCGCCAGGAGGAGGCCGCCCGGGTGCTGGGCGCCGGGCGGTTCGCGGCCTGGCGGCGGGTGACCCTGCCGGCGCTGGCCCCGGCGGTGGCCGCCGCCGCGCTGATGGTGTTCCTGTTCACCTTCAGCTCCTTCGGCGTCGTGCAGATCCTCGGCGGGCCCTCGTACGCCACGCTGGAGGTCGAGGTCTACCGGCAGACGGCGCAGCTGCTCGACCTGCCGACGGCCGCGGTGCTGACGCTGGTCCAGTTCGCCGCCGTCGGGGTGATCCTCGGGGTGCACGCCTGGACCGTGCGGCGCAGGGAGACCGCGCTGCGGCTGGTCGACCCCGCGCGCACCGCGCACCCGCCGCGCGGCTGGGCGCAGCGCGGGCTGCTGGGCGGGGTGCTGCTGACGGTGGCGCTGCTGATCGTGGCCCCGCTCGCGGTGCTGGTGGAGCGGTCCCTCGATGCCCCCGGCGGGTACGGGTTCGGGTTCTACCGGGCGCTCCAGGAGGCCGGTGCCGGGGGCGGAACGTTTCTGGTGCCGCCGCTGGAGGCCGTCTGGAACTCCCTCCAGTACGCGCTCGCCGCCACCGGGATCGCCCTGGCCGTCGGCGGCCTCGCGGCCGCGGCGCTGGCCCGGCGGGCGGGCCGCTTCGTCCGGGGCTTCGACGCGCTGCTGATGCTGCCCCTCGGGGTGTCCGCCGTGACGGTGGGCTTCGGGTTCCTGATCACCCTGGACCGGCCGCCGCTGGACCTGCGGACCTCCTGGATCCTGGTGCCGCTGGCCCAGGCGCTGGTCGGGGTGCCGTTCGTGGTGCGGACCATGCTGCCGGTGCTGCGGGCCGTCGACGGGCGGCTGAGGGAGGCCGCGGCCGTGCTGGGGGCCTCGCCGCTGCGGGTGTGGCGGGAGGTGGACCTGCCGCTGGTGCGCCGGGCGGTGCTGATCGCGGCGGGCTTCGCCTTCGCGGTCTCGCTGGGCGAGTTCGGCGCGACGGTGTTCATCGCCCGGCCGGACCACCCGACGCTGCCGGTGGCCGTGGCCCGGCTGCTGGGCCGGGCCGGTGAGATGAACTACGGGCAGGCCATGGCCCTGAGCACGATTCTGATGCTGGTGTGCGCGGTGTCCCTGCTGGTACTGGAGCGACTGCGACCCGACAAGACCTCGGGAGAGTTCTGATGACCCTGCTCCGGCTCGAAGGGGTGACGGTCCGCTTCGGCGAACGGACGGTCCTGGACGCGGTGGACCTGGAGGTCGCCGAACACGAGACCGTCTGCGTGCTGGGACCGAGCGGCAGCGGCAAGTCCACCCTGCTGCGGGTGGTGGCCGGGCTCCAGCGGCCCTCGGCCGGACGGGTCCTGCTGGGCGGCGCCGACCAGGCCGGGGTGCCGGTGCACCGGCGGGGGGTGGGCCTGATGTTCCAGGACCACCAGCTGTTCCCGCACCGGGACGTCGGCGGGAACGTCGCCTTCGGCCTGCGCGTACGGCGCTCCGCGAAGCCGGAGTACGAGGAGCGGGTCGCCCGTCTGCTGGACCTCGTGGGGTTGCCCGGGGCCCAGCGCCGGGCCGTGGCCTCGCTGTCGGGCGGCGAACAGCAGCGGGTCGCTCTGGCCCGGGCGCTGGCCCCCTCGCCCCGGCTGCTGATGCTGGACGAGCCGCTGGGCCAGCTGGACCGGGGGCTGCGCGAGCGGCTGGTGGTCGAGCTCCAGGGACTGTTCTCCAGGCTGGGCACCACCGTGCTGGCCGTCACCCACGACCAGGGCGAGGCCTTCGCGCTCGCCGACCGGGTGGTGGTGATGCGGGACGGGCGGATCGCGCAGGCGGGGACCCCGCTGGAGGTGTGGCAGCGGCCGGCGTCGGAGTTCGTGGCGCGGTTCCTCGGCTTCGAGAACGTGGTCCCGGCCACCGTCACCGGCGGTGCGGCCGCCACCCCGTGGGGGAAGGTCCCGGTGCCGGAGGGCTCCCCCGAGGGGGAGCAGCGGCTGCTGGTGCGGCCGGCCGGGGTGGTGCCCGCCGCGGCCGGGCTGGACTGCGTGGTGGAGTCCCGTACCTTCCGCGGGACGCACGTGGCCCTGCTGCTGCGGCCCGAGGAGGGACCCGTACTGGAGGCGGAGTGCGCTCTGGCCGCCGCGCCGGCCGTGGGGGACCGGATCGCGGTGGCCTTCACGCCCTCCGAGGTGGTCGTCCTTCCGGTGGCCTGAGCCGCCGCCCGCGGATCAGGCCGCCCGGATGCCGTCGACGGCGACGGGCAGGTGGCGCGGGCCGCGCAGGACCGCGTTCTGCCGGTAGGGCGGCGGGTCCTCCAGCAGCCGCGGGTTCTCCAGCCTGCGGGCCAGTTCGCTCAGGGCCAGCGCAGCCTCCAGCCGGGCCAGCGGCGCCCCGAAGCAGCTGTGGATGCCGCTGCCCAGGCCCAGGTGCTGGACGTCCGGGCGGTCGGGGTCGAAGCGGTCGGGGTCCTCGAACCGCTTCGGGTCGCGGTTTCCGGAGGCCAGGATGAGCCACAGCGAGGAGCCCTTGGGGATGGTCACCCCTGCGACCTCGATGTCGGTCAGGGTGCTGCGCTGCGGCAGCAGCTGCACCGGGGGCTCGAAGCGCAGCAGCTCCTCCACCATCGGCACCGCCACGTCCGGGTCGGAGCGCAGCCGGTCCAGGTGCTCCGGATTGCGCAGGAGGGTGAGCATGCCGTTCGTGATCAGGTTGACGGTGGTCTCGTGGCCGGCGATCAGCAGCAGCGCCGCCGTGCTGAGCACCTCCATGGTGCTCATCGTGCCGTCCGGGCCCTGCCCGGTCGCCAGCTCCGAGAGCATGTCCCCGGTCGGGTTCTTGCGCCGCTCCTCGATCAGCCCGGCCAGGTACATGCCGAGCTCCATGCGGGCGCCCTCCGTCTTCTTGGCCCGCTCCGCGGGATCGGCGTCCGGATCGGGGTCCAGGCTCGCGGCCAGGGTGTCGGCCCAGACGTGGAAGCGGGCCTCGTCCTCGGGCGGCACGCCCAGCAGCCGGCAGATGACGGTCACCGGGAAGGGGTAGGAGAACTCCTCCACCAGGTCGATCCGGTTCGGGTCGCCCTTCGCGGCGATGGTGTCGATCAGCCCCGTGACGATGCCGCCGAGCTCGCCGCGCATCTGCTCGACCCGGCGCGGGGAGTGCGGAGGCCCGAAGGGCCGGTTGGTCATCCGCCGCAGCCGGTCGTGGTCGGGCGGGTCGAGCTTCAGGAAGGAGGGGGGCAGGACCTCGCTCCCGCCCTCGTCGGCCTGGCTCAGCGGGTCGCCGGCCGTCGGGGTCAGGTTGCGGGCGTCGGAGCTGATGCGCGGGTCGTGCAGCAGGCCCTTGATCTCGTGGTAGGTGCTGACGACGTACGGGCCGTCCCCGTCGTGGAACACCGGGGTCTTGCGGAGCTCCTCGTACAGCGGGTACGGGTTGGCGCGGCTGGAGTAGTCGAGGATCTGCCGCAGGATGCCTTGGGTCATGAGGGGTCCTCGTGCTCAGTTGTGCGCCGGGGTGAAGGTCATCCGCCGGTCGGCCGGCGAGTAGCCGCTCAGGGTGATCGTCGGTCCGTGCGTGGGCACCGAAGGGTCGGGGAAGTCCGCGTCCAGCGGCCGCTCCCCCTCGGGCCTGCGGTCCACCGTCGGGTACGGCGGCGGAAACGGCGCGGTCCGCTCGATCTGCTGCTCGTAGAAGTCCAGCCAGCGGCACTGGTCGAAGGTGACGGCCCCGATCACGCGGCCCTGGTACCCGTACACGCCGACGAAACGGCGCTCGGCGCGCGAGCCCTGGGTGATCACGATCTCGGTGCCCATCGAGGGGACTCCGACCGACTTGATGTTGACGCCGAACTGGGAGGACCAGAACGCCGGGACCCACAGGTGCGGGCGGCGGTCGGCGCTCCGGCTGAGCATGTTGTGCGCGGCCGTCTCGGCCTGGGCCACGGCGTTGCCCCAGTGCTCCAGCGACAGGAACTGGTAGCCGAACAGGGCGTGCGGGGAGCGGGCCACGTCGCCGGCCACGTAGATGTCGTCGGTGACGATGCCCCAGATGTCGAAGGCCCGGCAGCCCGCGTCGCAGGCGATGCCGCGCGGACCCGCGCCGAGTCCGGACCCGGTGAGCCATTCGGTGTTGCGCTGGGCGCCGAGCGAGACGACGACCACCTCCGCCTCCAGCGTGGTGCCGTCGGAGAGGTGCGCGGCGCGGACCCGGCCGGAGGAGTCGCCCTCCAGGCTCGTCACCATGATCCCGGTGCGCAGGTCGACCCCGTTCTCGCGGTGCATCTCGGCCGCGACCGCTCCGATCACCCCGCCGAGCGCTCCGACCAGCGGCGCGTCGGCGCGTTCGGCCACGGTGACGGCCAGCCCGCGCTCCCGGCACGCGGAGGCGATCTCGGAGCCAGTGAACCCCGCCCCGATCACCAGCACCCGGCCGGGGCCGGCCGCGAGGGCGCGTTCCAGGGCCGCCGCGTCGCCGCGCGTGCGCAGGACGAAGACCCCGTCGAGGGCGGCCTCGTCCGGGTTGGGCCATGCCCGGGCGCGCACCCCGGTGGCGATCAGCAGGCGGTCGTACTCCACCTCGTCCCCGTCGGCCATCCGGACCCGTCGGGCCGCCATGTCCAGGCCGGAGGCCGGTACCCCGAGGCGCCACTTCGCGTCGATGTCCCGGCGCCGGGGCAGGGCCGTCCCGTCGGCGGTGGCCATGCCCAGCAGGACCTGCTTGGACAGGGGAGGGCGGTCGTACGGCTCGTAGGGCTCGTCGCCGATCATCGTCAGCTCGCCGGCGAAGCCCTTCTCGCGCAGGGTCTCGGCGGCCCGCAGGCCTGCCAGGGAGGCGCCCACGACGACGATGCGGCCCTCGCGCTTGAGCTGCTCCAGCGCTCCGTCACCGTTCACCGCTCGCCTCCGGAGGCTGGAGGGATCCGTTCACCGCGTCCAGCAGGATGGCCCGGACCGGGCAGGCGTGGGCGGCGCGCACGACGTTGTCGTGCTGGTCGTCGGGGGCCTGCGGGTTGTAGAGCAGCGACTCCTCGCCGTGCATGGTGAAGACGTCGGGTGCGAGGAACGCGCACTGCGCGTACCCCTGACAGCGGTTCAGGTCGACGACAAGCCTCATGAGGCATCAGCCTTTCCGTGCCCGATGACCCCCCACAGCCCCCGAGGCCCCTCCCTCCACCCTTCCAGCATGCGCGCGGGAGCCACCCGCCGCCTGCCGGGCGCAACGGCCGGCGAAGGCGCAGGTCAGGGGGTGCGACGCAGGCCGGCCCGGAGGATGTGGAGGCTGACGACGAGGACCCAGAACGGGAAGACCATCTCGACCCAGGGCACCCCCGACGCGAGCACCAGCAGGGCCAGGCCAGTCGCGAAGCCCAGCAGCGCCACGGGACGGGGGAAGGCGCCGAGGCGGCGGCCGATGGCCGAGGTCGAGAAGGCGAACACGGCCGCCACGCGCATCGCGTACGAGGTCAGGACGGTGTAGGCGAAGGGCCGGCCGAAGCCGGAGGGCGGGACGGCCTCGTCGAGCACGGAGCCCGCCGCCGCGGCGGCCACGAACAGGGTGGCGACGAAGATGAAGCCGCTGCCCAGGAACACCGTGGCGAAGAAACGGTCCTCCACCTCGCCCGAGTGCTCCCGCAGGGCCCCCATGAACCACAGGAAGAAGATCCCGGCGAACGGGACGATCTCCAGAGCCAGCCGCACGGCCCAGCGCTTGTCGGCGTCCACGGCGGCCTCGGCCGGGCTCCCGGAGGGGATGGCGGTCCGCATGAGCACGATCGCGGCCGCGAGCAGCACGGCGAAGACGACACCGGCCATGCCCGCGGCGCGGGGGGTGCGCAGCCGTGTGCTGGTGGGGGAGTCCATGCCCCCAGCAGGCCCCGGCCGCCGGGGCGGCGCCACCCCGGGGACCCGTCGGGGTGAACCCCCCGGCCCGGGACCGGCCGGATCAGCCCACCGGCTCGGGGACCGGCTCCTCCGCCGGGGCCGCGGCCGCGTCGTGGTTGCCGTACCAGGCCACCGCGACGGCTCCGGCCACCGCCAGCACGAAGCCGGCGACCGCCAGCCAGGCCAGCCCCGGCCGGGAGGCGTCGCCCAGCCACAGCACGCCGATCGCACCCGGGAGGACCGTCTCCCCGACCACCAGGGCGGCCGTGGCCCCGTTCACCGAGCCGATCTGCAGGGCGACGGTGTGCAGGTACATGCCGCCGACGCCGGCGAGCAGGATCGCGTACAGCGCGGGATCGGCGAGCAGCGTGCCCAGGTCGAAGGGGTCGATCCCGTCCAGGACGCGCACGCCCACGCCCAGCGCGCCGAAGGCCAGCCCCGACAGCAGGCCCGCCAGGATCGCGGCCCGGGCGCCGAGGAACCGTACGGCCACCGTGCCGCCGACGATGATCAGCAGGGTCACCGCCAGCAGCCACCAGTGGGTGGCCATCGGGGCGTGGTGGTCGCCCTCGTGACCGGCGGCGGTCGCGAGCAGCACCAGCGCCGCGCAGACCACCCCGATGGAGGTCCACTCCTTGCGGGTCAGGCGGATGCCCAGCATCTTCACGCTCAGCACGGCGGTGATCACCAGATTGGCGCTGATCACGGTCTGGGAGAGGAACAGGGGCAGCAGCCGGGCCGCCAGTGCGCCCAGCCCGAAGCCGACGAAGTCCAGGACGGTGCCGACGATGAACTCCCAGGTCATCGCGGCCTTGGCGGTGGACGTCAGGTTGGGTCCGCCGTGGGCGGTCACCCCGGCGGCGGCCGGTGACGTCCGCGCGGCGCGGCGCGATCCGACGGCTTGCAGGACGGATCCCGTCCCGTAGCAGATGGACGCCGCGACAGCGGTCAGCAGGCCTATGAGCACAGAGGGCTCCGTTCAATGTCTGGCAGGTAAGGCGGTACCTCTGCCAGACGCCGGAACGGGCCGCGAAGTTGCCTCCGCAAGGGAGTTCGTTGACCTCTTCTTTGCCCGGCCGCGGCCCCGCCGCCCTTCGTGAGGCGGCGGCCGTGCCTCAGGCCAGGGAGGCCAGGGCGTCCGGGACCTCGTCCACCGAGTCCACCAGCGCGATCCGCGACTCCATGGCGCGGCCCCGGGCCAGGGCCCGCAGCAGCGGCCAGGCGGGCAGCTCCTCGGTCCAGTGGCGCCGGTCGACGAGGACCATCGGGGTGGGGCCGCCGGCGGACGCGTAGTAGTTCGGCGTCGCGTTGTCGAAGACCTCCTGCACCGTCCCGGCCGCGCCCGGCAGGAACACCACGCCCGCCGTGCAGCGGGCGAGCAGCCCGTCCTCGCGGGTGGCGTTGGCGAAGTACTTGGCGATCTGCCCGGCGAAGGCGTTCGGCGGCTCGTGCCCGTAGAACCAGGTCGGGATGCCCACCGAGTCGCCGCCCGAGGGCCAGCGCTCCCGGACGGCGAAGGCCGCGCGGGCCCAGTCGGAGACCGACGGGGTGAAGGAGGGCGCCTTCGCCAGCACCTCCAGCGCCTCCCCGAGCGCCCCGTCGGGGGCCGGGGCCAGGTAGGCGCCGAGGTTGGCGGCCTCCATCGCGCCCGGGCCGCCGCCCGTGGCCACCGTCAGCCCGCGGCGGGCCAGGGCCCGGCCGAGTTCGGCCGCGCCGCGGTAGGCGTCGGTGCCCCGGGCCATGGCGTGGCCGCCCATCACGCCGACCACGCGGGCGCCCGCCAGGGCCTCGTCGAGGGCGTCGGAGATCGCGTCGTCGTGGAGGGAGCGCAGCATCGAGGAGAAGACGTCGCCGTCGGCCTTCGTCTCCTGGAACCAGGCGTACGCCTGGGCGTCCGGGGTGGACTCGTAGCCCTCCGAGAGCCCGGCGAAGAGTTCCTCCGCCGTGTAGAGCAGCCCGCGGTACGGGTTGAACGGCAGGTCAGGCACGGGCGGGAAGACCAGCGCGCCGTCCGCGCGGGCCTTCACCGCGGCGTCGGGCTCCATGGCGCAGCCCAGGAACACGGCGGCCGAGGTGTCCGCGGACAGCAGGGCGAAGGTCCGCTCCAGCAGGTTGACCGACTGGATGCGGTAGCCGCTCAGGGAACCCCGGGCGACCACCCGGTCGAACTCGGCGAGCGTCTCGATCTCGATGTCTGCGTTGACCATTCGGCCTACCCTAAGGGCTGCCCCGCTCAGCGGGTCAGGGCCAGCGACGTCAGCTGCGCCACACCCCACACGAGCGGTACGCAGCCGACGAACAGCGCGGCGGCCCGCACGCCCGCGGCCGACCGCAGCACCGTGCCCGGGGTGCCCAGGTCGACCAGCGCCGCCCGCTCGGCGCCGCGGGCCTGCCGGGATTCGACCGCGGCGGTGAGCAGCGAGGCGACCGCGCACAGCGCCACCAGCGCGGCGGCCGGTCCGGTCAGCGGTCCCAGCGGGGCCGGCGCCGCCCCGGCGGGGCCGGCGGGGGCCAGGGCGACCGCGAGGGCGGCCGCCCCGACGGCGCACAGCACCCCGAGGGGCCGGCCCAGCCGGGAGGCCTCCTCCTGCAGGGTCCGCCCGGCCAGCAGCCGCAGTGCTCCCGGGCGGACGGCCTGCACCAGGGTGCCGCAGGCGTAGGCCAGGCCGGGGCCCGCCAGGGCGAGACCGACCGCGATCAGGGCGCCTGCCGCTGGCACCGCCGGGCCGTCGGGGCGGGCGTACGCCAGGAGGCCGAGCCCGCACGCGGTGAGCGCCACCCCCCAGGGCACGCCCGTCTGGGGGGCCGGCCCGGAGTGCGGGGGCCGGGGGCGCAGGGCGAGGGCCGTCGCGGCGGAGGCCGTCAGGGGGAGCAGGGCCAGCAGGGTGAGGGCGGCGGCCACCGGCAGGGGCCGGCCGGCGTGGAGCAGCCGGGCCCCGGCCCCGTCGAAGGGCAGGCCGGCCAGTTCGCCCCTCAGGTGGAGGAAGGCGGCGAGGGCGAGGGCGCTGCCCAGGCCGCAGGCGACGGCGGTGGAGACCGCCGCGGCCAGGGCGAGGCGTACGGGTCCCAGCCCGAAGGCGTCGAGCCCCTCGCGGGGCCGGGTCGCCGGGTCGGTACGGGCCACGGCGACGGCGAACTGGACGGTGGCGGCGAGCGGGACCAGCGCCCACAGCAGCCGGGGGAACGATCCGGCGGGCCGGGCCTGGGCGTCCGCGAGGACGTACAGCAGCAGGAGGCCGCTGCCGGCGCAGGCCGCGGCGACCAGCAGTCTGCGCAGCTGGACCAGGGGCCGGGAGCCGCGGACTAGGCGGAGAGGGAGCACGCGGCCTGGTCCTCCGTGGTCCCGGGGTCGGCGAGGGCCGCGGCGTCGGCCGGGCGGCCGTCGATCAGGGCGAGGGCCCGGTCGGCGGCGGCCGCGGTCTCCTCGTCGTGGGTGGCGAGGACCACCGTGATCGCGTGCGAGCGGGCGGCCGTGGTGAGCGTACGGAGCAGCTGCGCGCGCTCGGCGCGGTGCAGCGGGGCCGTGGGCTCGTCGGCGAAGAGCACGGCGGGCCCGGCGCTCAGGGCGCGGGCGAGCGCGACCCGCTGGGACTCGGCCCGGTTCAGGGCGCCGGGGCGCTTGCGGGCGAAGCCGCCGATGTCCAGGCGCTCCAGCCATTCGTGGGCGGCGGCCCTGGCGGCGCGGTGCGGTGCGCCGGTGAGCAGCAGCGGCAGGGCCGCGTTCTCCCACACCTTGAGCTCGGGCAGCAGTTGCGGCTCGGGTCCGATCCAGGCGAACCGGGCACGGAACAGCCGCTCGCGGGCCACGGCGGCGAGGGTGTGGACGGCGATCCCGTCGAACCGGACCTCGCCCTGGTCGGGTACCAGCCGTCCGGCCAGGCAGCGCAGCAGGGTGGTCTTTCCGCTGCCGCGCGGGCCGGTCACGGCGAGGATCTCGCCCTGCCGGACCCCGGCGCCGACCCCGATCAGACCGGGGGAACCCATGTGGGAGTAGTGAAGGGACCGCGCCCAGAGGACGTCGTCGTCTGGCGGGGCACTGTCCGGTGGAGCCACCATGGCGTACACCTCCGTCCGGGGGAACGAAGCGGAGCCGCTTCGGTCACTGGCCCGCACAGAGATGTAAAGAGATGAACCGCCCGGACGGTGACAGCACACGGCCCGGACCGCCGTGTTCTCACTCGAACAGGGGATCCGGGCCGTGTGGTTCGGACTATTTTCTGTTGTTACAGCTTGGTCCAGGCCTCGGTGAGCACGTTGCGCAGGATGCCCTCGATCTCGTCGAAGGTGCCCTGGTCCGCGATCAGCGGCGGGGCCAGCTGGATGACCGGGTCGCCGCGGTCGTCGGCCCGGCAGTACAGGCCGTTGTCGAAGAGCGCCTTGGAGAGGAAGCCGTAGAGCACGCGCTCGGTCTCCTCGTCCGTGAAGGACTCCTTGGTGACCTTGTCCTTGACGAGCTCGATGCCGTAGAAGAAGCCGTTGCCGCGCACGTCGCCGACGATCGGGAGGTCGTGCAGCTTCTGCAGGGTGCTGAAGAAGTTGCCCTCCTGGTCCAGCACGTGCTGGTTCAGGCCTTCCTTGTCGAAGATGTCGAGGTTGGCCAGCGCCACCGCGGAGGACACCGGGTGTCCGCCGAAGGTGTAGCCGTGCAGGAAGGTGTTGTCGCCCTTGTAGAACGGCTCCGCGATCCGGTCGGAGACGATGCAGGCGCCGATCGGGGAGTAGCCCGAGGTCATGCCCTTGGCGCAGGTGATCATGTCCGGCACGTAGCCGAACTTGTCGCACGCGAACATCGTGCCGAGGCGGCCGAAGGCGCAGATCGTCTCGTCGGAGACGAGCAGCACGTCGTAGGTGTCGCAGATCTCGCGCACCCGCTGGAAGTACCCGGGCGGGGGCGGGAAGCAGCCGCCGGCGTTCTGCACGGGCTCGAGGAAGACGGCCGCGACGGTGTCGGGACCCTCGAAGAGGATCTGCTGCTCGATCTGGTCGGCGGCCCAGCGGCCGAAGGCCTCGGGGTCGTCGCCGTGGATCGGGGCGCGGTAGATGTTGGTGTTCGGCACCTTGTGCGCGCCGGGGACCAGCGGCTCGAAGGGGGCCTTCAGGGCCGGCAGGCCGGTGATGGACAGGGCGCCCTGCGGGGTGCCGTGGTAGGCGACCGCACGCGAGATGACCTTGTACTTGGTGTGCTTGCCCTGCAGCTTGAAGTACTGCTTGGCGAGCTTCCAGGCGGTCTCGACGGCCTCGCCGCCACCGGTGGTGAAGAAGACCTTGTTCAGGTCGCCGGGGGCGTAGCCGGCGAGGCGCTCGGCGAGCTCGACGGCCTTGGGGTGCGCGTACGACCACACGGGGAAGAACGCGAGCTCCTGGGCCTGCTTGTAGGCGACCTCGGCCAGTTCCTTGCGGCCGTGACCGGCGTTGACCACGAACAGTCCGGCGAGACCGTCCAGGTAGCGCTTGCCCTTGTCGTCGAAGATGTAGGTGCCCTCACCCCGCACGATGGTGGGGACGGGCGCGTTCTCGTACGACGACATGCGCGTGAAGTGCATCCACAGGTGGTCGTACGCGGTTTTGGAGAGGTCCTGGCTCACGGGCTATCGAGTTCCCCACATGTAGGTCTGCTTCTTGAGCTTCAGGTAAACGAAGCTCTCGGTTGATCGCACGCCGGGGAGCGTGCGGATCTTCTTGTTGATCGTTTCGAGCAGGTGGTCGTCGTCCTCGCAGACGATCTCCACCATCAGGTCGAACGACCCGGCGGTCATCACGACGTATTCGCACTCGGCCATGGCGGTCAGGGCGTCGGCCACCGGGTCGAGGTCGCCCTCGACGTTGATGCCGACCATGGCCTGGCGCCGCAGACCCACGGTGAGCGGGTCCGTGACGGCGACGATCTGCATGACGCCCTGGTCGAGCAGCTTCTGTACGCGCTGGCGCACGGCCGCTTCGGAAAGGCCCACGGCCTTGCCGATCGACGCGTAGGGGCGCCGGCCGTCCTCCTGCAGTTGCTCGATGATCGCCAGGGACACAGCATCGACCGAAGGGGACGGTTGTCTGTTCCTGGAATCTGCGCTTCGACTGACCACGACGCCACTGTGCACGAGGAGTCGTCGGTTCCGCAACCCGTAACCGATGAAATCCGTTGCGGATGGTCTCTCAATGCACGGATTTCGTAGTTGGCCGGGTCTGGCTCTGTCGAAAGCGTCGCCCGAGGGGCTACCCTTGGGACTCGTCTCAATCGTTGGACATGTGATCAGGAGAGTGGCTGTAGTGACCACCGAACTGCGTCGTCTGCGCAACTACATCGGCGGGGAGTTCAAGGACGCCGCCGACGGGCGGACCACCGAGGTGGTCAACCCGGCCACCGGCGAGGTGTACGCGACCGCCCCGCTGTCGGGGCAGGCCGATGTGGACGCCGCCATGGCCGCCGCCGCTGCCGCCTTCCCGGCCTGGCGCGACACCACCCCCTCCGAGCGGCAGAAGGCCCTCCTGAAGATCGCGGACGCCTTCGAGGCGCGTGCGGAGGAGCTGGTCGCCGCCGAGTCGGAGAACACCGGCAAGCCGCTGGGCCTGACGGCCAGCGAGGAGCTGCCGCCGATGGTGGACCAGATCCGCTTCTTCGCGGGCGCCGCGCGCCTGCTGGAGGGCCGCTCGGCCGGCGAGTACATGGAGGGGATGACCTCGATCATCCGCCGTGAGCCGGTCGGCGTCTGCGCCCAGGTCGCGCCGTGGAACTACCCGATGATGATGGCCGTGTGGAAGTTCGCCCCGGCGATCGCCGCGGGCAACACCGTCGTCCTCAAGCCCTCCGACACCACCCCGGCCTCCACGGTGCTGATGGCGGAGATCATCGACTCGATCCTGCCCAAGGGCGTCTTCAACGTCGTCTGCGGCGACCGCGAGACCGGCAAGGCCATGGTCGAGCACTCCACCCCGGCGATGGCCTCCATCACCGGCTCGGTGCGCGCCGGCATGCAGGTCGCCGAGAGCGCCTCCAAGGACGTCAAGCGCGTCCACCTGGAGCTCGGCGGCAAGGCCCCGGTCGTGGTCTTCGAGGACGCCGACCTGGCCAAGGCCGTCGAGGACATCGCCGTCGCCGGCTACTTCAACGCCGGCCAGGACTGCACCGCCGCCACCCGCGTGCTCGTGCACGAGTCGATCCACGACGAGTTCGTCGCCGCGCTCGCCAAGGCCGCCGCGGAGACCAAGACCGGTCAGCCGGACGACGAGGACGTGCTCTACGGCCCGCTGAACAACCCCAACCAGCTGAAGCAGGTCGCGGGCTTCATCGAGCGCCTGCCCGCCCACGCCAAGGTCGAGGCGGGCGGCCACCAGGTCGGCGAGAAGGGCTTCTTCTACGCCCCGACCGTGGTCTCGGGCCTGAAGCAGGACGACGAGATCATCCAGAACGAGGTCTTCGGCCCCGTCATCACCGTCCAGTCCTTCTCGGACGAGGCCCAGGCGCTGGAGTACGCGAACGGCGTCGAGTTCGCCCTCGCCTCCTCCGTCTGGACCAAGGACCACGGCCGCGCGATGCGCATGTCCAAGAACCTCGACTTCGGCTGCGTGTGGATCAACACCCACATCCCGCTCGTCGCCGAGATGCCCCACGGCGGCTTCAAGAAGTCCGGCTACGGCAAGGACCTCTCCGCCTACGGCTTCGAGGACTACACCCGCATCAAGCACGTGATGACCTCGCTCGACGGCTGAACCGGCCCGGCGGCAGGTGACCGGCGCGCACGGACGTACCGCGCACTGATCACCGCAGGCCACTGAAGGGGCGGGTGGTA
This sequence comes from Streptomyces katrae, assembly GCF_002028425.1. Lineage (GTDB taxonomy): Bacteria > Actinomycetota > Actinomycetes > Streptomycetales > Streptomycetaceae > Streptomyces > Streptomyces katrae_A. Next base: position 5,573,052 of record NZ_CP020042.1, read on the forward strand.
GACAAGTTGTCTATTGCCCGCCCCTTCGCGTTGACCGAGGCTGAGCCCATGCCTGAACTCCCCTTCTCCCGCCGCGCGGCGCTGCGCGGCCTCGGTGCCGCGGGCCTGCTGGCCGCCCTCACCGGCTGTGGTGTCCCCGCCGCCTACGTCCCGGAGGACCGCAGGCAGGGCCAGGACCTCTCGGAACAGGAGCGGAGCCTGGCCTTCTCCAACTGGCCGCTGTACATAGACACCGACGACGAGGACGAGGAGAAGCGCCCGACGCTGGACGCCTTCACCGGGAAGACCGGCATCGCGGTCCGGTACACCGAGGAGATCAACGACAACGACGAGTTCTTCGGCAAGGTCAGCCCGGCCCTGATGAACCACCAGGCGACCGGCCACGACCTGGTGGTGGTCAGCGACTGGATGGCCGCCCGCTTCGTCCACCTGGGCTGGGCCCAGAAGATGGACCGCTCGGCGCAGGCCAACGTGGCGAAGAACCTGGACCCGCAGCTGCGTTCCCCCGCCTTCGACCAGGGCCGGCTGCACACCGTCCCCTGGCAGTCCGGGATCACCGGCATCGCCTACAACCGCAAGGCGCTGGGCCGGGAGATCAAGTCCGTCCAGGACCTGTGGCACCCGGACCTGGCGGGCAAGGTGACCCTCTTCTCCGGTCTCGACGAGTCCTTCGCCCTGCTGATGCAGGGCAACGGCACCGACACCACCCGCTGGACCGAAGCCGACTTCCACCGGATGTGCGACCAGGTCGAGAGCATGGTGAAGAAGAAGCACATCCGCCGCTTCACCGGCAACGACTACACCTCCGATCTCGGCAAGGGCGACGTCCTGGCCTGCCAGGCCTACTCCGGTGACGCCATCCAGCTGAAGGCCGACAACCCCGACATCGAGTTCGTGGTCCCCGAGGAGGGGGCCGAGCTGTGGGCGGAGAGCCTGCTCATCCCCAACCTCGCCCGCCACAAGACCAACGCGGAGGCGCTGGTCGACTACTACTACGACCCGGCGGTGGCGGCGGAGCTGGCGGCGGCGGTCAACTACGTCTGCCCGGTCCCCGCCGCCCGCGAGGTCCTGGCCGCCTCCCCGGACAAGAAGACCGCCGAACTGGCCCAGAACCCGCTGATCTTCCCGGACGACGACATGCGCAAGCGCCTGGTCGTGGCCCGGGACATCTCCTCGGCCGAACGCCGCACCTTCGCCCCGCGCTGGAACGCCATCGTCGGACTGTGAGCACGACCGCCCGACAGGATTGAACATGTTCAGGAGTTTTGCTGAACGTGTTCAGTTCTGCGTGTAGGCTCCCTGTCATGAGCGAGAGAAGCGCCCTCCAGCGGCGGATCCGTGCCTGGCTTGTGCTGTTCCTGGTCTGCCTGGTCCTCAGCGGGCTCACCGCCTTCCCCCTGGTCACCGAGCTCCACTGGGCCAACGGACTGGTCTCCAGCCAGTGGCTGCGCAGAGTGGGGGACGGACTGGACCGGGCCGACTCCGATTACCCCTTCCTCCTCTACGGAACCGACTGGCTCGCCTTCGCCCACCTGGTGATCGCGGTGTTCTTCTACGGGGTCCACCGCGACCCGGTCCGCAACATCTGGATAGTCGAGGCCGGAATGGTCGCCTGCGCCGGCATCATCCCCCTCGCCCTGATCTGCGGGCAGGTCCGCGGCATCCCCTTCGGATGGACCCTGATCGACATGTCCTTCGGAGTCTTCGGGATCCTGCCCCTGCTGGTCCTGCGCCGCCTGATCAAGCGGCTGGAGGACCTGCAGGAGGCGGAGGGCCGCGGCTACTTGGCGAAGGCCGCGCCGATGATGCCGTAGGCCACCGCGTTCATGTCCCGGCCCTTGGCGTCGGTGGAGTTCACCGAGTAGACCAGGGTGCGCGACAGGTCGCGGGTGCCGCCGATGACCGTGCTGTAGCCGTAGCGGGAGCCCGTCTTGCCGTAGAGCTTCGTGCCGCCCGGAAGGGTGAACTCCTTCAGGCCGGCCGTCTGCACCGCGTGCTCGCCGGTCTTGCTCTCGGCGTCCGGCACATCGGGGACGGTGAACATCTCCTCCAGCTGCGCCCTGGGCACCACCCGGCCGCCGAACAGCGCCGTCGTGAACCGCTCCAGGTCCGCCGTCGTCGATATCAGGTCCCCCGCCGCCCAGTTGGACGAGGAGTTCCAGTCCGACACGTCGACCAGCGAACGGCTGCCGTCGGCCTGCCGCACCGCCTGGTAGCCGTGGTTGTACGGGCCCGGTATGCGGTTCTGGGTACGGGACGGGAACGAGGTGTGGTGCAGGCCCAGCGGCTTGATGATCCGGTCCCCGACGGCCTTCTCGTACGTCGTGCCCGTCAGCTTCTCGATCAGCACGCCCAGCACCGTGTAGTGGATGTTGCTGTACCGCTGCTTCTTCCCGGGCCTGAACTCCGGCCCCTTGGCCACCGCGTTGGCGATGAGCGCGTGCGGGTCGACCAGGTCGAAGCGGTGGGCGTACTCGTCCTCGAAGGCGTCTCCGGGGCCGTCGGCGGACTGCAGCCCGCTCGTGTAGTCCAGCAGCTGCCGCACCTTCACCGGCTCGAAGCCGGGCAGCAGCCCCGGCAGGTAGTCCTGCACCGGCCGGTCCAGGTCCACCCTGCCCTCGGCGGCCAGCTGGAGCACCACCGCCGCCGTGAAGGTCTTGGTCACCGACCCGGCCCGGAAGCGGGCGTCCTCCACCGCCGCGCGCCCGCTGCGGACGTCCGCCACGCCGGCGCTGCCGCGCCAGATGCCGCTGGTACCGCCCACCCGGACCAGTGCGGCCGTGGCGTCCTTGTTCTGCGGCCCGACCCCCTCGATCGCCTTCCGCAGCGCCGCCGCGTCCGGCGGGGCGGAGAAGACCGGGGACGGGACCGACGCGGACGCCGACGCCGGTACCGGAGCCGGCGCCGGAGCGGCCTGGGCGGCGGCCACCGGTCCGGCGGCGATGCCCAGGACCAGAGCGGTGGCGACGAGCGTGCGCGTACGTGTCTTCATGACGGTTCCCCCTGTGTGCGAGCCGGGCGGCCCGCTGCCCCCCGATGACCTCAATGCTCCAGGTCACAGGGGTATTTGCGGATCACCATCAGGAGTGGTCTTCAGCGGTACGACAACTCACCGGCGCGGGGGAGACGCTCCGCCGCCACTCACTCCCCAGAGGGAGATACCCGAGAGGGACCCGCCGAGCCCGCCGCGATCAGCCCCGTCTCGTAGGCGCAGATCACCGCCTGGATCCGGTCCCGCAGACCCAGCTTCGCCAGCACGTTCCCCACGTGCGACTTCACCGTGTGCTCGCTCACCACCAGCGCCGCCGCGATCTCCGCGTTCGACAGCCCCCGCCCCAGGTGCAGCAGCGTCTCCCGCTCGCGGGCCGTCAGCACCTCCAGCCGCTGCGCCGCCTGGGCGGGCAGGGCCGGGGGCCGGGCCGTCGCCGCCGTGTACTCCTCGATCAGCCGCCGCGCCACCGACGGCGCCAGCAGCGACTCGCCCGCCGCCACCACCCGCACCGCGTGCACCAGGTCGTCCCGCCGCACGTCCTTCAGCAGGAACCCGCTCGCCCCCGCGTGCAGCGCCTCGTAGACGTACTCGTCCGAGTCGAAGGTCGTCAGCATCACCGTCCGGCACGCGCCCCGCGCCGAGATCGCCCGGCAGGCCTCGATCCCGTCCAGCACCGGCATCCGGACGTCCAGCAGCGCCACATCGGGGGAGAGCCGCTCCACCGCGTCCACGGCCGCCGCCCCGTCCCCGACCTCCGCCACGACCTCGATGTCCTCCTGGACGTCCAGGATCATCGCGAAGCCGCTGCGCACCAGCTCCTGGTCGTCGGCCACCACCACACGGATCGTCACGTCCCCACCTCCAGCGGCGAGGTTACAAGCACCGTGAAACCGCGCCCGTCGGCACCCGGGCCGGTCCACGCCGTCCCGCCGTGCGCCGCCGCCCGCTCGCGGATCCCGATCAGCCCGTGCCCGCCCGCGGCGCCCTCGCCCGGCCCCCGGCCGTCGTCCACGACCCGGACCGCCAGCTCCCGCGGCCCGTACTCCAGACGCACGTCCACCGCCGAGGCCCCCGCGTGCTTCACCACGTTGGTCAGCGCCTCCTGCACCACCCGGTGCACCGTCGCCTCCAGCGCCGCCGGCAGCTCGCGCACCTCGCCCGTCCGCTCGTACGACACCGCCAGCCCGCTCGCCCGCACCCGGTCCACCAGCGCCCCGAGCTCACCGATCCCCGGCTGCGGAGCGCGCGGAGCCGCCTCCTGCGTCCGCAGCACGCCCAGCATCGTCCGCAGCTGCGCCATCGCGTCCCGCCCCGTCCCCGCGATCGCCTCGAACGCAGCCTCCGCCCGCTCCGGGGCCCGGCGGACCGCCACCGGCCCGGCCTCCGCCTGCACCACCATGATGCTGACGGCGTGCGAGAGGATGTCGTGCATCTCCCGCGCGATGCGCGCCCGTTCGCGCGCCGCCGCCTGCTCCGCCTCGATCCGGTTCGCCCGCTCCAGCTGCGCCGCCCGGTCCTCCACCGCCGCCGTGTACGCCAGGCGCGTGGCCTGGAGCCGGCCGAGCGCGAACGCCGCCGCGAACACGAACAGCGAGAACAGCAGCTCCCTGGCCGTACCGGTGTTGAGCCCGACGGACACCGCGATCACCACGACCAGGGCCGCCGCGGCCGCCAGCCGCTCCCGCGCCGGCCGCAGCAGCGCGAGCGAATAGACGCAGACCAGCCCGGCGTACGGCAGCGGCTGCCCGGGACCGTCCAGCGCCAGCCGGTAGACCGAACCGGCCGCGATCACCCCCAGCAGCGCCGCCACGGGAGCCCGGCGCCGCCACAGCAGCGGCACGTTCCCCGCCGTCGTCAGCAGGTACGCCGTCCAGGTCGCCGGGGAGTCCGCCGGGTCGCGGGGCACCACGAACGGGATGGTCGCCGCCACCTGCACCAGCAGCGTCAGCCCCGCGTCCCGCCAGCGCGGATCCGCCCGCAGGACCCGCTCGCGCAGCCGCTCGCCGAGCCCGTGCCTCACCGCCCGAGCTCGGCCCGTACGGCGGCCAGCGCGTCCAGCCTGTTCGTGGTGACGGAGTCCACCCCGGCCCGCAGGAGGGCGCGCATCGACCGCTTGGTGTCCGGGGTCCACGCCGACACCAGCAGCCCGTCCCGGTGCAGGGCGTCCGTGAGCTCCCGGGTGACCAGCCCGAAGCGGTAGTTGAGCCAGCGCGGGGACACCGCGTCGATCAGCACCCGGCGCGGCGGGGACAGCGTCGTCCAGGTCAGTGCGATCTCCGCGCCCGGGTCGGCGGCGCGCACCGCCAGCATGGTGTCCGGCCCCGCGCAGTAGTACGTACGGTCACGGGCGCCGCACTCGCGCACCAGGTCGACGACGGTCCGCACCGCCTCGAACGTGGCCCCGGGCAGGTCGATCATCAGCCGGCCGGCCCCGGCCGCCATCAGCGCCTCGCGCAGGGTGGGGACCGCGCCCCCGGCGAGCTCCTTCAGCTGCGGGGCCGTCACGGCGTCGAGCCGCACGTCGTGGCCCCACAGCCGCTCCAGCGTCTCGTCGTGCAGCAGGACCGGCACGCCGTCGCGGGTCAGCCGCACGTCCACCTCCACCGCGTCGGCCCCGCGCGCGAACGCGGAGCCGATGGAGGCGAGGGTGTTCTCACGGACTCGGTAGGGATCGCCGCGGTGGCCGACGGCAGTCAGGGTGCTCATGACCCCCATTCTCGGGGGCCGGAGCGATCAAGGGGAGTCAGCGGGCCAGCCATTCGGCGGTGTACGCGTCGATTTCCGCGGTCAGCCGCGCCTTGCCGGCCGGATCCAGGAAGGAGGCCTCGACGGCGTTCTTCGCGAGCTGCGCGAGGCCGCGCTCGTCGAGGCCGAGGAGGCGGGCGGCGACCGCGTACTCGTTGTTGAGGTCGGTGCCGAACATCGGCGGGTCGTCGCTGTTGATGGTGACGAGCACCCCGGCCTCCACCATCTGCTTGACCGGGTGCCGGTCGAGGTCGGTCACGGCGCGGGTGGCGATGTTGGAGGTCGGGCAGACCTCCAGGGCGATGCGGTGCTCGGCGAGGTAGGCCAGCAGCTCCGGGTCCTGCGCGGCGCTGGTGCCGTGGCCGATGCGCTCGGCGCCCAGTTCGCGGATGGCGTCCCACACGGTCTCCGGGCCCGTGGTCTCGCCGGCGTGCGGCACGCTGTGCAGGCCGGCCGCCCGGGCCCGGTCGAAGTACGGCTTGAACTGCGGGCGCGGCACGCCGATCTCCGGGCCGCCCAGGCCGAAGGAGACCAGGCCCTCGGGGCGCAGGTCGACGGCGAGGCGGGCGGTCTCCTCTGCGGCTTCCAGGCCGGCCTCGCCGGGGATGTCGAAGCACCAGCGCAGGATGACCCCGAGCTCGGACTCGGCGGCCTTGCGCGCGTCCTCGATGGCCTCCATGAAGGCGCGCTCGTCGATGCCGCGGCGGGTGGAGGAGTAGGGGGTGATGGTCAGTTCGGCGTAGCGGATGTTCTGCCGGGCCATGTCGCGGGCGACTTCGAAGGTCAGCGTGCGCACGTCGTCGGGGGTGCGGACCAGGTCGACGACCGACAGGTAGACCTCGATGAAGTGCGCGAAGTCGGTGAAGGTGAAGTAGTCGGCCAGGGCCTCGGGGTCGGTGGGGACCTTGGAGTCGGGGTGGCGGGAGGCGAGTTCGGCCACGATGCGGGGGGACGCAGAGCCGACGTGGTGGACGTGGAGTTCGGCCTTGGGCAGCCCCGCGATGAAGGGGTGCAGGTCGGACATGGGGGCCTCCGGTGGGACGCTGGTGCGGGCAGGTCTGCCTCATCGTAGGCAGGCCCGGCGGTGTCGGCGGCAGCGCTTAGCATGGCTGTACGAGAGGGGGGCGCCGTATGACCGACCAGAGCCCTGAGCCGAGGGACCCGTGGGCGCCGCCCGAAGGGGGTGCGGCCGCGCCGGGCGGGAGCCCGCAGCAGACCCCGGGGACCCCGGGCGCGCCGTCCGTGCACGACCGGCAGACGGTCGCGGGCATGCCCGGAGCCCACTGGCCCCCGCCGCCGCAGGCGTCCGGACCGGCCTCCGCGCCGGGGCCGGGCCCCGCGCCCGCGGCGCCGCCGATACCCGGCGCCGGGTACGCGTACCCGGCCCAGAGCGGCTACGGGCAGCCCGGCCCGGCCGCGGCCCAGCCGCCCGGGTACGGCTACCCCGGCTACCCGCCCCCCGCGGGCTACCCGGGCACGCCCGGCTACCCGCCCGCGGCCAGCTATCCCGGCTATCCCGGCTACCCCGGCCCCACCGGGTACCACGCGTACGGCCCGGGCCCCAGCAACGGGTTCGGCGTCGCCGCGCTCGTCCTCGGCATCCTCTCCGTCGTCGGCTGCGTCACCAGCTTCCTCGCCGTCGCGCTGGGCATAGCCGCGGTGGTCTTCGGCGTGCTCGGGCGGGGCAAGGCGAACCGGGGCGAGGCCACCAACGGCGGCGTCGCCCTGGCCGGCACCATCCTGGGCGCGATCGGCATCGTGCTCGGTGCCGTGATCCTGGTCATCGCGTTCACCGGGATCGTGTCGGACACCTTCGAGGAGACCCCGGACGGCGGCTCGCACTCGAACACCCAGGTGCGCGAACGGGTCTGAGCCCCGGCAGCGCGCGAGCGCGGACGCGGCGCAGGGCCGGCCCCGGGCAGCGGTTGCCCGGGGCCGGCCCTGCGCTGTTGCCGCGGCCCGCCTACGCCGCCCACGGCCAGTCGGCGTCCTGGCCGCCCTCGATCAGGGAGACCATCCGGAACGCGGCGTCCGTGAGCCCGCCGAAGGTGTGCCGGTTCGCCGCCCCGGAGGGCGCGTGGCCCACCTGGTACCCGGCCAGGTTCCAGGTGTAGACGGGGACCTCCCGGGGGACCTGGGCCGTCGGGTCACCCCCGTACGCGTACGTGGCCTGCTCGTCGGTGACGATCAGGACCCGGTCGTGGTCCCGGTAGTGCCGGCGCACGGCCTCCGCCGTGTTGGTACCGCCGAGGCTCTTGAACCGCTGGAGCACCTTGAGCACCGACTCGCCCCGCCGGTACGCGACCTCCTTGCTGCCGGTGCCGAACTGGACCAGGTCCGCCCGCTCCGCCCGCAGGGCCAGCGCCGCGCCGAACACGGCCGCCGCGTCCGCCCGGTTGAGCTGCGAGCGGGCCGACAGCGGCGACCACATGGAACCGGAGCGGTCGACCAGGATCAGCGTCCGCCCGGACAGCTGCGGCACGTTGGCCAGCGAGAGCCGCAGTGCCTTCTCCAGCGGGTACGACCAGCGCAGCGAGGGCGCGTGCTGGTAGGCGGCCAGGTAGCGGAAGGGGAACTGCCGCGACCGGGCGACCGACTCGGGATCGCTGATCTTCGCGGCGACCTCCTGCGCCACCGCGTCCGAGACCCCGGCCCGGTCGAAGTTGCGCAGGTTGCGCAGGAGCGCCATTGAGCCCATGGACGGGATGACCGCCTCCCAGGCGGCCCCGTCCATCGGCCCCTGGAGCCAGCCGGCCAGCGCCTCCCAGGTCATGCCCGCCTCCGCGAGCCGGTCCGCCCCGCCCTTCCCCGTGACCACGTCCCGGCGCCGCTCGACGGGGACGTCCATCAGCTCCCGGTGGGCGGCCAGGGTGCGGTCGCCCGCCGGCGCCTCGGCGGTCTCCGGGTGGTGGCGGCGGTCGAGGGCGTACCGGAACAGCTCGCCCTGCCCGGGCTTGGCCGGGTCGGGGGAGGCGTGGACCAGGTTCAGGACGTCGCCGAAGCGGAAGCCCTTGGACGCGGTGTCGTACTTCAGCAGCGAGGCACCGGAGTAGAGCCGGCGCACGGCGTCGGCGACGCCGCGCTTGACGGGCTTGGGCACGTTGCGCCCGTGGGCGGCCGTCCAGTAGGCCAGCATCTCGCCGGGCTCGTCGGCGCGCAGCAGTACGGAGTCCACCACCCGCCGGTTGGAGGGCCCGTCCGTCGCGCCCGCGTCGAGGCGTGCCTTGACGTACTCGGCGGCGCCGACGAGGGAGGCCGTGCGCATGCTGCCGTCGCGGCGCAGCCAGTGCAGCAGGCCGCCGGTCCACTCCGGGTCCTTGACGGCGAGCTTGCGCACCAGCGCGCGGAAGCGGTCGTCGCGGGCCTCGCCGGACTCGTAGGCGCTGTCCTGCGTGACGAAATTGGCCACGGCCAGCAGGAACAGCTCGGAGCGGGCGTCGCGCGCGAAGCCGGGGCTGCCGTGGTGGTTGGCGGCGCGGCGGCCGGTGGAGCGCACGGGAGAGGCGGGTGCGGTCGCGGCCTTGGACGCGCGCTGGTTGAAGCGGGCCATGTGAATCCCCCCGAATTCAAAGGAAGAGCGGGGAGGCGCGCCGTGCGGGGGATGCCCGAGATCGGAGTCGGTGACGGTACATATGCCCGGCGAGCTTCCAAGCTGCTCCACCGGCCCTCACCCTCGCGGGTGTCGGGCCGGGTGGGATTCGAACCCACGGCCTCCGGGTCCCGGAAGTAACCGTCGCCTGCGCACCGGGCATCCCCCACGCGGGCCTCCCGAGATCAGATGGGGCGGCGGCGTGATTTCTGCGAGAAGTAGCCGCCGCCGGGCGCACCGGGAGGTGCGTGACGAGTAGGTGTCCAGAGATCGAGACCGGCGAAACACAAGGTGCTCTGCCAACTGAGCTACACCGGCACGAGTACCGGTGGCGGGACTCGAACCCGCGACCGCCCGATGATGAGTCGAAGGAGGTCTCGCCTTCGCACCTGGACGACGTTCACGTTAGGGCCCGCCCCGCTCGCGCCGCCACGCATTTACGGAGCCCTCAGGAGGCGTCCTCACGCAGCCGGGTACGGGCCTCCATCAGCGCGAAACCCAGCAGGTTCAGGCCACGCCAGCGGGCCGGGTCCAGGGCCCGGTCGTCGTCGGGAGCCAGGCCCACGCCCCAGACGCGGTCCACCGGGCTCGCTTCCACCAGCACCCGCGACCCCGTCCCCAGCAGGTACGCCCGCAGCGCCGGATCCGAGCCGAACTTATGCACGCTGCCCTCCACGACCAGCGCGAACCGCTCCCGCTCCCACACCGCGTCGTCGAACCCGCGCACCAGCCGCCCGGCCTTCTTCGCCTCGGCCGGAGTACGCGCCTCCAGCGCGGCCCGCTCGGCCTGCGGATCCCCGAAGAGGCGGGCCTTCCCGGCCATCATCCAGTGCTCGGCCGTGGCGTACCGGACGTCACCCACAGTGAAGGGGGAGGGCCACCACTGGCTCAGGCAGCTCGGCCCCAGGCTGCCGTCCGGCCGCGGCCGGTGGCCCCAGAAGGGCAGGAACTTCACCCGCTCACCTCGGCTGACCTGCCCGATCAAAGCGTCGATCTTGTCCATGCACGCGAGTCTGCCAGCCACCACGGACACTTCGTACGGGATTTGCGGCGCGCCTCGACACATGGTCGACCGATTCCGTCGCGTAATCAAAAGGCAACAACGGAATCACTTGGCGGAGGAAGAGGCCTCTGCCAGGATCGGCACTCAATTCGAGCTGTAGCTACGGAGAGCGTGAGAGCGTGATGGGTAACCGCTTCCAGGTCAAGGACCGCTTCGCAGACGGCGCGCAGTACATCGACGGACGGCTCCGCGCCGGTACCTCTGGACGGTCGCACACCGTGGTCGACCCCGCCACCGGGCAGGACGTGCTCACCTACGAGCTGGCCGGCCCGGCCGACGTGGACGAGGCCGTCGCCGCCGCCAAGCGGGCCTTCCCGGCCTGGTCGGCCGCCACCCCCGGCGAGCGCTCGGACGCCCTGCACCGGCTGGCCGCCGTCCTCGCGGAGCAGGCGGAGGACCTCGCGTACGCCGAGTCACTGCAGTGCGGCAAGCCGCTCAAGCTGACCACCGAGTTCGACGTCCCCGGGACCATCGACAACACGGCCTTCTTCGCGGGCGCCGCCCGCCACCTCCAGGGCCAGGCGGCGGGCGAGTACTCCGGCGACCACACCTCGTACGTACGCCGTGAGGCCATCGGGGTCGTCGGCTCCATCGCCCCCTGGAACTACCCCCTCCAGATGGCCGCCTGGAAGATCCTCCCGGCCGTCGCCGCGGGCAACACCATCGTCCTCAAGCCCGCCGAGCTCACCCCGCTGACCTCCCTGATGTTCGCCCAGGCGGCCAAGGAGGCGGGGATCCCCGACGGGGTGATCAACATCGTCACCGGCGCCGGCCGCGACGCGGGCGAGCACCTGGTGGGCCACCCCGACGTGGTGATGACCTCCTTCACCGGCTCCACCGCCGTCGGCAAGCGGGTGGCCGAGATCGCCACCGCCACCGTCAAGCGGCTCCACCTCGAGCTCGGCGGCAAGGCCCCCTTCGTGGTCTTCGACGACGCCGACGTGGAGGCCGCTGCCCACGGCGCCGTCGCCGCCTCCCTCATCAACACCGGCCAGGACTGCACCGCCGCCACCCGCGCCTACGTCCAGCGCCCCCTGTTCGAGGCCTTCACCGCCCGCGTCGCCGAGCTGATGGAGAGCGTCCGCCTCGGCGACCCCTTCGCGCCCACCACCGACCTCGGCCCGCTGGTCTCGCACGCCCAGCGCGACCGGGTCGCCGCCTTCGTCGAGGGCGCCCGCGCGTACGCCACCGTCGTCACCGGCGGCGAGATCCCTGGCGGGGACCTGGCCGAGGGCGCCTACTACCGGCCCACCCTGATCACCGGCGCCGCCCAGGACAGCGAGGTCGTCCAGTCCGAGATCTTCGGCCCCGTCCTCGTCGCCCTGCCCTTCGACACCGACGACGAGGGCCTGGCCCTGGCCAACGACACCCCGTACGGCCTCGCCGCCTCCGCCTGGACCCGGGACCTCTACCGGGCCGGCCGGGCCACCCGCGAACTCAAGGCCGGCTGCGTCTGGGTCAACGACCACATCCCGATCATCAGCGAGATGCCGCACGGGGGCTACAAGGCCAGTGGCTTCGGAAAGGACATGAGCTCTTACTCTTTCGAGGAATACACGCAGGTCAAGCATGTGATGTACGACAACACCGCGGTGGCCGCCAAGGACTGGCACCGCACGATCTTCGGGGACCGATAAGCAACGACATGCGGCTACCGCCGCGTGGCCGCGCCGCCTGACCAGCGGCCCACCCTCCGAAAGGGCAACGCGCATGGAGCAGTTCGAGCCCGACCGCCTCTCGGCGGCGCAACTCGCCGCGATGCGGCGCAGTCTCACCAGTGGCCGCGGCGCCCTCACCCGCCGCTCGCTGCTGCGCGCCTCCGGAGCCGGGGCGCTCACCCTGGGCGGTCTCGCCGCCCTCACCGCCTGCGGCATCCCGCCCGCCAAGCGCGAGGGCGGCCAGGCGGCGCCGTCCGACGACCACTCGGAGCAGGAGAAGGAGATCAACTTCTCCAACTGGACCGAGTACATGGACACCAGCGACGACGAGAAGTCCCGCCCGACGCTGGAGGCGTTCACCAAGCGCACCGGCATCGAGGTCAAGTACACCGAGGACATCAACGACAACGTCGAGTTCTTCGGCAAGATCCGCCCGCAGCTCGCGGCCGGCCAGGACACCGGCCGCGACCTGATCGTCGTCACCGACTGGCTCGCCGCCCGCATCATCCGCCTCGGCTGGGCGCAGAAGCTCGACCCCTCGCACCTCCCGAACGCCTACGCCAACCTGATCCCGCAGTTCCGCAACCCCGACTGGGACCCGGGCCGCGCCCACAGCTACCCCTGGACCGGCATCGACACCGTCATCGCCTACAACGTCAAGGCCACCGGCGGCAACAAGGTCGACTCCGTCACCCAGCTGCTCGACGACCCCACCCTCAAGGGCCGCGTCGGCTTCCTCACCGAGATGCGCGACACCGTCGGCATGACCCTCCTCGACCAGGGCAAGGACCCGGCGAAGTTCACCACCGCGGACTACGACGCCGCCCTCGGCCGCCTCCAGAAGGGCGTCGACAGCAAGCAGATCCGGCGCTTCACCGGCAACGACTACACCGCCGACCTCGACAAGGGCGACCTCGCGGCCTGCCTCGCCTGGGCGGGCGACGTCATCCAGCTCCAGGCCGGCAACCCCGACATCAAGTACGCGATCCCGGCCGCCGGCTACATCACCTCCAGCGACAACCTGCTGGTCCCCGCCAAGGCCCGCCACAAGGCCAACGCCGAGAAGCTCATCGACTACTACTACGAGCCCGCCGTGGCCGCCCAGCTGGCCGCCTTCATCAGCTACGTCTGCCCGGTCGACGGCGTCAAGGACGAGCTGGCCAAGATCAAGCCGGAGCTCGCGGACAACCCCCTGATCGTCCCGGACAAGCAGATGGCCGCCAAGGCCCACGCCTTCCGCTCCCTCAGCAGCGAGGAAGAGACGGCGTACGAGGAGAAGTTCGCCAAGCTCATCGGCGCCTGACCGGCCCCCTCGCCGGCCCTGCGCGCGCCCCCGACCCCCTCCCACGACACACCACCGAAGGCCCAGGCCCATGACCGACACCACCGCGAGCGGCGACGTCCGCCTCGCCGGGATCAGCAAGCACTACGGCTCCTTCACCGCCGTGCACCCGCTGGACCTCACCATCCCCCAGGGCTCCTTCTTCGCCCTGCTCGGCGCCTCGGGCTGCGGGAAGACCACCACCCTGCGCATGATCGCCGGTCTGGAGGAGCCCTCCACCGGCACCATCAGCCTCGGCGAGCGCGAGGTCACCCACCTGCCGCCCTACAAGCGCCCGGTGAACACCGTCTTCCAGAGCTACGCGCTGTTCCCGCACATGGACATCTTCGAGAACATCGCCTTCGGCCTGCGCCGCCGCGGCATCAAGTCGGTCAAGAAGCAGGTCGACGACATGATCGACCTCGTCCAGCTCGGCGAGCACGCCCGCAAGAAGCCCCACCAGCTCTCCGGTGGCCAGCAGCAGCGCGTGGCGGTCGCCCGTGCCCTGATCAACCACCCGCAGGTCCTCCTCCTCGACGAGCCGCTCGGCGCCCTCGACCTCAAGCTGCGCCGCCAGATGCAGCTGGAGCTCAAGCGGATCCAGACCGAGGTCGGCATCACCTTCGTGCACGTCACCCACGACCAGGAGGAGGCCATGACCATGGCCGACACGGTCGCGGTGATGAACGGCGGCCGCGTCGAGCAGCTGGGCGCCCCCGCCGAGCTCTACGAGAACCCGCGCACCACCTTCGTCGCGAACTTCCTCGGCACCTCCAACCTGATCGAGGCCTCCGTGGAGTCCGCCGGCTCCGACGTGATCGTCTCGGCCTCCGGCGCCACGCTCCGGCTGCCGGCCGCCCGATGTTCGACCACGCCCCGTGCCGGCGGAAAGCTGCTGGTCGGCGTGCGTCCCGAGAAGATCTCCCTGGTCCCCGCCGAGGACGCGCACACCATCGCCGCCGGCCGCAACACGATCGCCGGGAAGATAGCCGATTCCTCCTTCATCGGCGTCTCCACCCAGTACGTCATCGACAGCCCGGTCTGCGCCGAGCTGGAGGTCTACGTCCAGAACATCGAGCGCGACGCCCGCCTGGTCCCCGGCGCCGAGGTCGTCCTGCACTGGAACCCCGAGCACACGTTCGGGCTTGATGCGGCTCAGGACATCGAGGCCGGTATCGAGACGGTCGAGGAGAGCGCGTGACCGCCACCGCCGCGCCGCCGCAGACCGCCGCCCCGGCCGAGCCCCCGGTCCACCGGGCCTCGCTGCGCAAGCGCCTGATCCCGTACTGGCTGCTGCTCCCCGGCATCGTCTGGCTGCTCGTCTTCTTCGTGCTGCCGATGGTCTACCAGGCCTCCACCTCGGTGCAGACCGGCTCCCTCGAAGAGGGCTTCAAGGTCACCTGGCACTTCCAGACCTACTGGGACGCCTTCACCGAGTACCTCCCGCAGTTCCTGCGCTCCCTGGCCTACGCCGGCACCGCGACCGTGCTGTGCCTGCTGCTGGGCTACCCGCTGGCCTACCTGATCGCCTTCAAGGCGGGCCGCTGGCGCAACCTCCTGCTGGTCCTCGTCATCGCCCCGTTCTTCACGAGCTTCCTGATCCGCACCCTGGCCTGGAAGACGATCCTGGCCGACGGCAGCCCGGTCGTCGGAGTCCTCGACAAGATCGGCTTCCTGGACGTCACCAGCTGGCTCGGCATCACCGAGGGCAGCCGGGTACTGGCCACCCCGCTCGCGGTGGTCTGCGGTCTGACGTACAACTTCCTCCCCTTCATGATCCTGCCGCTCTACACCTCGCTGGAGCGCATCGACACCCGCCTCCACGAGGCCGCCGGCGACCTGTACGCGACCCCGGCCACGGTGTTCCGCAAGGTGACCTTCCCGCTCTCGATGCCGGGCGTGGTCTCCGGGACCCTGCTGACCTTCATCCCCGCGAGCGGCGACTACGTCAACGCCGAGCTCCTCGGCTCCACGGACACCCGGATGATCGGCAACGTCATCCAGTCGCAGTACCTGCGGATCCTCGACTACCCGACGGCGGCCGCGCTGTCCTTCATCCTCATGGCCATCGTGCTGATCATGGTCACCGTCTACATCCGCCGAGCGGGAACGGAGGACCTGGTCTGATGCGTTGGCTCCGCCGCAATCTCGTCGTCATCGCCGGCCTCGGCACGCTCGCGTACCTGATCCTGCCGAACGTCGTCGTGACGGTCTTCTCCTTCAACAACCCCACCGGGCGCTTCAACTACGCCTGGCAGGAGTTCTCCCTCGACGCGTGGAAGGACCCGTGCGGGGTTGCCGACCTGTGCGGCTCCCTCTCGCTCTCCCTCCAGATCGCCCTGTGGGCCACCATCGGCGCCACCGTCCTCGGCACCGCCATAGCCTTCGCGCTGGTGCGCTACCGGTTCCGGGCGCGCGGGGCGGTCAACTCGCTGATCTTCCTGCCGATGGCCATGCCCGAGATCGTGATGGCCGCCTCGCTGCTCGCCCTGTTCCTCAACATGGGCATCCAGCTGGGCTTCTGGACCATCCTGATCGCCCACGTGATGTTCTGCCTCAGCTTCGTCGTCGCCGCCGTCAAGGCGCGCGTGCTGTCGATGGACCCGAGGCTGGAGGAAGCCGCCCGCGACCTCTACGCCGGGCCCGTGCAGACCTTCCTGCGCGTCACCCTGCCGATCGCGGCCCCCGGTATCGCGGCGGGAGCGCTGCTGTCCTTCGCGCTCTCGTTCGACGACTTCATCATCACCAACTTCAACTCGGGCAACACCGTCACCTTCCCCATGTTCGTGTGGGGATCGGCCCAGCGCGGTACGCCCGTCCAGATCAACGTCATCGGCACGGCGATGTTCGTCATCGCGGTGCTGGTGGTCCTCGCCGGCCAGTGGGCCGGCAACCGCCGCAAGAAGGCACAACCGAAGTAGACCCCCGTAGGGAGTTGGAAGCCATGGCCCCAGTCGCCATGCGTAGTGTTGCGAAATCCCTTTCCGAAGCGAAGCCGGTCTCGTACTGGCTGGACGACCCCGGCCGCCCCGGCCCGCAGCCGGCCCTCACCTCCGACGAGCGCTGCGACCTGCTGGTCGTCGGAGGCGGCTACAGCGGGCTGTGGACCGCGCTGCTCGCCAAGGAGCGCGACCCCGGCCGGGACGTCGTACTGATCGAGAGCAAGGAGGCGGGCTGGGCCGCCTCCGGCCGCAACGGCGGATTCTGCGCGGCCTCCCTCACCCACGGCTTCGCCAACGGGCTGGCCCGCTGGCCCGGTGAGCTGGCCAAGCTGGAGGAACTGGGCGCCCGCAACCTCGACGCCATCGAGGAGGCGGTCGCCCGCTACGGCATCGACTGCGACTTCGAGCGCACCGGCGAGATCGACGTGGCCACCGAGCCGCACCAGGTCGAGGAGCTGCGCGAACTGCACGAGGAGGCCCGCCGGCTCGGCCTCGCCGACGGCTCCGAATGGCTGGAGGGCGAGGCCCTGCGCGCGGAGGTCAACTCCCCGACCTTCCTCGCGGGCCTGTGGGACCGCGAGGGCGTCGCCATGCTCAACCCCGCCAAGCTGGCCTGGGGCCTGAAGCGGGCCTGCCTGGAGCAGGGCGTGCGGATCTACGAGAACACCCGCGGCCTGAAGATGGCCCGGGCGGGCGCCGCGATGACCGTGGAGACCCCGTACGGGACGATCCTGGCCCGCCGGGTCGCCCTGGGCACCAACATCTTCCCGTCGCTGGTCAAGCGCATCCGCCCGTTCACCGTCCCGGTGTACGACTACGCGCTGATGACCGAGCCGCTGACGGAGGAGCAGCTGGCCTCCGTCGGCTGGAAGAACCGTCCCGGCCTGGGCGACAGCGCCAACCAGTTCCACTACTTCCGCATCACACGGGACAACCGCATCCTGTGGGGCGGCTACGACGCGATCTACCCCTACCGGGGCAAGCTCGACTCGGAGTACGACCACCGCCCCGAGACCTACCTCAAGCTGGCGGAGCACTTCTTCACCGCCTTCCCGCAGCTGGAGGGGCTGCGCTTCAGCCACGCCTGGGGCGGGGCCATCGACACCTGCTCCCGCTTCTCGGCGTTCTTCGGCACCGCGCACGCGGGCCGCGTCGCCTACGCCGCCGGCTACACCGGGCTCGGGGTGGGCGCCACCCGCTTCGGCGC
Source organism: Streptomyces katrae (assembly GCF_002028425.1). GTDB lineage: Bacteria > Actinomycetota > Actinomycetes > Streptomycetales > Streptomycetaceae > Streptomyces > Streptomyces katrae_A. The sequence continues at coordinate 5,590,569 of NZ_CP020042.1, forward strand.
CGACGTGATGCTGGACCTGCTGGACGGGCTGTCCACCGAGCGCACCCGGCTGGAGATGGTGAAGTCCAAGCCGATGCCCTTCCCGCCGGAGCCCCTGGCCTGGACCGGGATCGCCCTCACCAAGTGGTCCCTGGCCCGCGCCGACGCCCGGGGCGGCCACCGCAACCTGTGGCTGAAGACCCTGGACCGCTTCGGCCTCGGCTTCGACAGCTGAGGACGCGATCGGGCGCCGTCGGACGCGCCCCGGCGCCTGCCCGCGCCGGGGCCGGCGACCGGGATCACCTCCATGGAGTAACGCGACCCGCGTCATAGCCCCGCCCGGCCCCGCTCTCTCCCGGTGAGACACCCTCACACCGCGAGACGAACGGAGGCCGGGCGATGGCGTTCCCGGAGACCAGGACGGCAGTGGAGTGGCTGGCGGCGGCCGCGCCGGATCCGGAAGCCTGCCGGTGGGACTGGGAGCGCAGCCCGCTCGGGGTCGCCCTCCTGCCCGCCGGGCGGCACTGGGACCTGCTGATCACCCCCGGCGGGCTGGGCGGGGCCGCCCTCGGAGTGCTGCGCCGGCTGCCCGCCCCGCCCGGACCCGTGCTCGCCGGAGGCCGCACCGACCGCCTGGGCTTCTTCGTCCCGCCGGGCACCGCCGCCCACTGGACCGGCACGGGCGTACGGGGCGCGGGGCGCGGGAGCTGGATCGCGGTCCCCTACCCGGGCCGGGCGACGGGCGGTCCGCGCTGGCTGCAACTCCCGGACGGCCGGGGCACCCTGACGGACCCGGCACTGCTGGAGCTGGCCCTGCACGAGGCGGCGGGGCGGGCCCTGGAGGGCGAGCGGGGAGGCGGCCGTGCGTGAAGCCTTGACAGGGGGATTGGTCTGGACCATGTTGGCCCGGATCCTCCATCCCCCAACGATCCGGAGGCACTTGTGCGCAGACCCCTGCCCCTCCTGGCCGCCGCCGCCCTCCGCGCCACCCCGGCCGGCCAGGGCAACGCCCGCGGCGCCCAGGCCGTCACCGTCGCACCGGACTCCGCGTACACCCTCAGCGCCTGGGTGCAGGGCGCCTACGTCTGCCTCGGCGCGAGGACTACAACTCCGGCCCGGTCATGGGCCTGGACGGCCAGTACCACTCCATGGGCGGAGCCGACTTCCACACGGCGATGACCGACATGCTCCTCACCGGCTTCCCGGTCGCGGGGAACGCCCCGCGTCTTCCCGCCCCTGCGCCCGGACCAGGTCGCCATCGGCCTCCCGGCCACCCCGAACGCGGGCAACGGCCACACCCCGCCGGCGGAGGTGACCGAGACCCTGGACTGTCTGACCAGGCACACGGACTGCGGCACCTACCAGCCCCACGGCACCTGGGCCGTCCTGCGCGGGCTGATGACCTGGTCCGTCAACTGGGACCGCTTCGGCGGCTGGGAGTTCAGCCGGAACTTCGACGCGTACTTCGGCTGACCGCCCACCGCACGCCCAGCAGCAGGGGGGCGCACATCAGGAGGCTGGCCAGGACGTCCAGCGGCCAGTGGAAGCCCCGCACCACCAGGCCCGCCGCGGTCAGGGCCGTCAGGGCCGCCGCGGCGGGCAGGGGCCAGCGGCGGCGGGTGTGCGGGGTGAGGAGGAGGGCCGCGGCCGTGTAGGCCGTCAGGGCCGTGGCCGTGTGGCCGGAGGGGTAGTAGCCGGCGGCCCAGGGCTCCAGCGGGCCCGGGCGGGCGGTCCACTCCTTGAGGGGCACGATCAGCGCCGGCACCACGGCCATCGCCAGACCGGCCGCGAGGGCGGCGAGGCGGTGGCCGCGCCGGACGGCGTACGCCATGGCCAGGACGAGGACGGGAACGGCGACCTCGACGTTCCCGAGGTCCGCGAGGCGCTCGGTGGCGGCGTCGGGGACGGTGCGCACCAGGGCGTGGCTCAGCTCCTGATCCGGCGTCAGCAGTGGGCCCCCGTCGAGGACCTGCCAGGTGATCAGGGCGAAGAGGGCGGCGCAGACGGCCGCCAGGAGGAGGGGGAGGAAGGGGAGGGAAGAGGCCGGCCGTCCCGGAACGGGGGGGATGGTTCCGGGACGGCCGCCCGGATCGGGTTGCCGTGCGCCCCGGGGGGTTTGGGGCGGACGGCCGTCCGATCGGAGAGGAGTGTGCGCGAACGCATGCCCAGTACGGCGCTGGGGAAGCCCTGTACCGGTTTCGCCCCCGGTTGCCCGGGAGCGGTCTGTCTCACTCATCTGCAGAAACCGTACGGCAGCCGAAGGGGGACCGACAGCAGGAACGGCCTCTTGCCATCGGCCCCCCACACCTTCTTCACAGCGCCCGACCGTTACCGGCGGTACCGGCGGGCTCCTGTGTTCGGCGGTTCGCTCAGACGTCCGTGCCGATGGCCGCGAACGCCGCCTCGATGAGGTCCAGGCCCTCGTTCAGCAGCTCGTCGCTGATGACCAGCGGCGGCAGGAAGCGCAGCACGTTGCCGTAGGTGCCGCAGGTGAGGACGAGCAGGCCCTCGGCGTGGCAGGCCTTGGCGAGCGCGCCGGCCGCCTCCGGGAACGGGGTCTTGGACGCGGGGTCCTTGACGAGCTCGATCGCGATCATGGCGCCGCGGCCGCGGATGTCGCCGATGATGTCGTACTTCTCCTGCATCGCGGACAGGCGCGACTTCATGATGGACTCGATGTTCTTCGCCTTGGCGTTGAGGTCGAGCTCCTTCATGGTCTCGATGGAGCCCAGCGCGCCGGCGCAGGCCACCGGGTTGCCGCCGTAGGTGCCGCCCAGACCGCCCGCGTGCGCGGCGTCCATGATCTCGGCGCGTCCCGTCACGGCGGCGAGCGGCAGACCGCCCGCGATGCCCTTGGCGGTGGTCATCAGGTCCGGGACGATGCCCTCGTCCTCGCACGCGAACCACTGGCCGGTGCGGCAGAAGCCGGACTGGATCTCGTCGGCGACGAAGACGATGCCGTTCTCGTTGGCGAACTTCACGATCGCCGGGAGGAAGCCCTTGGCCGGCTCGATGAAGCCGCCCTCGCCGAGGACCGGCTCGATGATGATCGCGGCGACGTTCTCGGCGCCGATCTGCTTGGTGATCTGGTCGATCGCCTGGGCGGCGGCCTCGGGGCCGCAGTTCTCGGCACCGGTGGGCCAGCGGTAGCCGTAGGCGACCGGGACGCGGTAGACCTCGGGGGCGAACGGGCCGAAGCCCTGCTTGTACGGCATGTTCTTCGCCGTCAGCGCCATCGTGAGGTTGGTACGGCCGTGGTAGCCGTGGTCGAAGACAACGACGGCCTGGCGCTTGGTGTACGCACGGGCGATCTTGACGGCGTTCTCGACGGCCTCGGCGCCCGAGTTGAACAGGGCCGACTTCTTGGCGTGGGTGCCCGGGGTCAGCTCGGCGAGGGCCTCGCAGACCTCGACGTAACCCTCGTAGGGGGTGACCATGAAGCAGGTGTGGGTGAAGTCGGCGAGCTGCGCGGAGGCGCGGCGCACGACGGCCTCGGCGGAGGCGCCGACGGAGGTCACGGCGATGCCGGAGCCGAAGTCGATCAGGCGGTTGCCGTCGACGTCCTCGATGATGCCGCCGCCCGCGCGCGCCGTGAAGACGGGGAGCACGGAGCCCACGCCGCCGGCCACCGTCGAAAGGCGGCGGGCCTGAAGCTCCTGCGACTTGGGGCCGGGGATCGCGGTGACGATGCGGCGCTCCTGCGGGACAGCGGTCATAGAGGGCTCCCTGGGGGGTGGTTTCGGACGCACTTGTGTCTTTGTCCGCAGGCTAGGCCCGGGGGAGGGGGTAGGGCATGCTCCGTTAGGGAGTGGTGTCCGCGTGTCCTTGTCCGTGGCGGCCATAGAAGGGCGCGGCGCGTGGGCCGTGGATCCCGCCGGGGTGCGGGCCCAAGTGGCGGGCCGGGCACTAGATTGAGCGCCGCGGCGTTACAGGGAACGGCAGGGCAGGGGGCAGGGGTTCATGGACAGCGAGGGCACCTACGACGGACGGGCGACCCGCGCGGGGCACGTCCCCCGCCCGGCCGCACCCGCCCAGGCCCCGCCCAAGCCACGGCACGCGCCGACGGTCGGATCCCCGCTCGCGGACTGGCTCCGCACGCCGCGCCCGCAGGCGGAGCCGGGGGTGTGGCGGTTCGGGTACGTGCCGCGCAAGGGGAGCGAGGCGGATCCCGTCAGCGACCGGTCGCTGCTGAGCGGGGCGGTCATCTCCTTCCTGGCGTGCGTGCTGGTGTGGTCCCTGCTGACCAATGGCTACATCCCCTACATCGAGGTCCCGCTCAAACTCTTCACGCCTCGGGACTGGTGGGAGCTCGGAGGCGGCGCCGTGGATCACAGGGGCCAGGCCGCCCAACAGGTCTACGAGCTGCTCCTGACGGCGGGGCTGGTGGCCTGGTTCAGCCGCCTCGGGGCCTGGGGGACGGCCTTCGACCGGCTCGTTGCCGCCCGGGGCGGGCACGCCCGCAAGATGGGCGCTGTCACCGGTGGCCTGCTCGTGGCCCTGCTCATCTGGACCCATACCGTGCCTGCGGATGCCCTGTTCTTCGCGCACCTCCCGTACAAGGACATGTCGCCGACACTGGGGCTCGTGCTCAGCCTGTTGCTGAACGTTCTCCTTTACGGCCCCGTCGCCCTGTATTTCACCCGCCTGGGAGGGTGGTGGGGGGCGAAGGCCGTCGGGCGCGGAGCGGCGATGCCGGGGAAGGGGGCCGCGCCCGCGCCGTCCGCTCCCGGTCCGGTCGAGCCCGGCTCGCCCGCCGACCCCGCCGAATGGCCCGAGCTGCGGGACGCCGGGCTCGGGGACGTGGCCCGGCGGCTCGGGGGGGAGGTGCTCGGGGGGCGGATGAACGACGTGGACTACGCGCGGATCCGGCGGGCCTGGGAGTCCGTGCGGGCCGACCCCGCCCGGCTGCCCGCCTTCGCCGACGCCGTCCGCGACCAGGGCGCCGCCGCCTGCGTCCACCCTTCCGGCGACCGCGACCTGCCCGTGCGGGCCGCCCGGCACGACCTCCTCGCCCGCCAGGTGCTCCTCGGCACCGTCGAGGACGGCGAGCGCAACCCCTACGCCCGCCGCGGCACCGGCCTCGCCCTCGGCCCCGACGTGCTCGGGACCTCCCTGCTGGCCGTCGGCCCTTCCGGCAGCGGCAAGACCGCCCGCCTGGTGCGGCCCGTCGTGGAGTCCCTGGCTCTCCAGGCGCTGGCCGGCCAGGCCGCCGTCGTCGCCGTCGGCGCGGCCGGCTCCCGGCTCGGCCCCGACGAGGCCTACGACATCGTGGTCCGCGTCGGCGACCCCGAATCCGTCCACGACCTCGACCTCTACGGCGGCACCGGCGACTGCGACGAGGCCGCCGCCCTCCTCGCCGAGGCCCTCGTCGCCGACGTCCCCGGCGCCGACGTGCGCCGCGCCGCCACCGCCCTCGCCCAGCTGCTCGGCCCGTTCCGCGCCGCGCACGGTCGCTTCCCCGCCGTGCCCGAGCTGCGCGAGCTGCTCGACGGGGTGCCCGGCGCCGTCACCTCCCTGCGCCAGGCCCTGGAGGGCGCCGGGCAGCAGGCGATGCTCCGCGAGCTCGACGCGCGCGAGCGCCAGTACGGGGCCCACGGCGACCCCGGCCCGGCCCTCGCCGACCGGATCGCCCTGCTCGACCGGCCCGCCTTCGCCGGGTTCTTCGACACCACCGGCCGCGCCCGGCCCTTCTCCCTGCGCACCCTCGAACACCCCGTCCGGGTCCGCGTGGACCTGCCCGAACGCGGGCACGCCGAAGCCTCCCGGATGCTGGCCCGGCTGCTGCTCGCGCAGTTCAACGCCTCCGTCGCCGCCCGCGCCGACCGCTCCCTGTTCGCCTTCCTCGCCCTCGACGACGCCTCCCACACCCTGACGCCGGAGACCGTCCGCGGACTCCAGCGGCTGCGCTCGGTGAACGCCGGGGTCCTGCTCGCGCTGCGCTCGCTGGACGACGTACCGGAGGCCCTGCGCACCCCGCTGCTGGGGGCGGTCGGCTGCCGGATGGCGTTCTCCGGGGTGACCACCTGGGACGGGCAGCGCTTCGCCGACGCCTGGGGCACCGAGTGGGTCGAGACCCGCGACGTCACCCACCGGACCGTCTTCGCCGACCAGCCGCTGACCCGGGCCATCCACGCCTTCCGCAAGATGGTCACCGGAAAAGCGGTGACCACCGACGCGGTCACCGTCCGCCAGGTGGAGCGCGAGCGCTGGTCCGCCTCCGACCTGGCACACGCCGTACCGCCCGGCTGCGCGGTGCTGTCCCTCACCTCCGTCCGGGGGGAACGTGCAGCTCCGCTTCTGCTCCGGCTGGCCGGAACGGGCTGAGAGAACCCGTACGGGGTGGCAGAATCGAGAGGGGCCGTTCGTACGACTTGGAGAAATCCCCGGACCGGGGGAGCCCAGGATCGAGGACGCTCCTTCCTCCGCTCCCCGCCCTCCCCCCGAAGGCCCCTGGTACCCGATGCCGCTCACCCTCGCCTCGCTCGTCCAGCACTCGGCGCTCAAGCTCAGCGTCCGGGCGGGGGAGAGCCGCCTCGACACCCCCGTGCGCTGGGCCCACGTCAGCGAGCTCGCCGACCCCGTCCCCTATATGGAGGGCGGCGAGCTGCTGCTGGTCACCGCCATGAAGCTGGACGCCGAGGACCCCGAGGAGATGCGGCGCTACGTACGGCGCCTCGCCGCCGCCGGGGTCGTCGGCATCGGCTTCGCCGTCGGCGTCAACTACGAGGCCGTCCCCGAGGCGCTGGTCCAGGCCGCCCGGGAGGAGGACCTGCCGCTGCTGGAGGTGCCCCGGCGCACCCCGTTCCTCGCCATCAGCAAGGCCGTCTCGGCGGCCCTCGCGGCCGACCAGTACCGGGCCGTGACCGCCGGGTTCGAGGCGCAGCGGGAGCTGACCCGGGCCGCGCTGTCCTCCGACGGCCCGGCCGACCTGCTGGCGAAGCTGGCGGCCCACGTGCACGGCTGGGCCGCGCTCTACGACACCTCCGGCGCCGTCGTCGCGGCCGCCCCCGACTGGGCGGCGCGGCGGGCCGCCCGGCTCACCCCCGACGTGGAGCGGCTGCGGGAGCGGCCCGCGCCCGCGAGCGCGGTGGTGGGCGGGGCCGAGGACCGGGTCGAGCTCCAGTCGCTGGGCACCGGACGGCGGGCCCGCGGCGCGCTCGCCGTGGGCACGGCGGCACCGCTGGGCACCGCCGAGCGGTACGCCGTGCACTCCGCCGTCGCCCTGCTGACCCTGACCACGGAGCGCTCGCGCTCCCTGCACGACGCCGAGTCCCGGCTGGGCGCGGCGGTGCTGCGGATGCTGCTGGAGGGGGAGGCCGGGCACGCCCGGGCGGTGGCCGGGGACCTGTACGGGGCCCTGCTGGAGGCGCCGTTCCGGATCGTCGTCGCGGAGCCGGCCCTGCCGGGGACGGCCCAGCCGGAGGGGCTGGCGCTGCTCGCCGACGCCGTGGAGTCGGCGGCCTCGCGGACCGGGGAGGCCCTGCTGGTGGTGCCCGAGCCGGGACGGCTGGTGGTGCTCGCCGCCGACGGGGGAGCGGCCGTGCAGGCCTGCGCGGACCACGCCGAGGCGCTGGAGTCCCGGCGCGGGCGCGAGACGGCCGGGCCGGAGCCGGACGAGCTCGTCGTCGGCCTGTCGGCCCCGGCCGGGCCGGACGGTGTGGCGGCCGCCTTCAAGCAGGCCGACCAGGCGCTGGCCGTGGCCCGGCGCCGGGGGCGGCCGCTGGTCGAGCATGAGGACCTGGCGGCGGGCTCCGTGCTGCCGCTGCTCGCCGACGACGCGGTACGCGCCTTCGCGGAGGGCACCCTGAGGGCCCTGCGCGAGCACGACGCCACCGGGCGCGGGGACCTCGTCGCCTCCCTCCAGGCCTGGCTCGCCCGGCACGGGCAGTGGGACGCCGCCGCCGCGGACCTCGGGGTCCACCGGCACACCCTGCGCTACCGGATGAAGCGCGTCGAGGAGATCCTCGGCCGCTCCCTGGACGACCCGGACGTCCGGATGGAGCTGTGGCTCGCCCTCAAGGCCAGCCCGGCCCAGCGCTGACCCTCCGGGGTGGTCCGGGGCCGCGGCGTCCGCAGCCCCTCGAAGGCGGCGGAGCCGCTCGGCACCCGGGCGACACTGACAAAGCGGAGCAGCCCCGCCGGGAGGTTCTCCAACGCGGATAAACAGGGAATCGGCCGCGGAGACCTACCGTGGTGGGGACAAGGACCGCCCCCAGCTACCGCTGGGAGGTGCCCCCAGCACACACCACCGAAGGGCCGGGATTCGCATGACTTCCACCCACGCCTTCTGGCTCGCCGGCCGCCAGGCCACCGGCGAGGACAGCTTCGACGTCCACAACCCGTGGGACGGCCGGCTCGTCGGCACCGTCAGCGTGCCCACCGACGCCCAGGTGGAAGAGGCCGTGGCCGCGGCGTACGCCGTGACGGCGGAGTTCTCCGCGACCCCCGCCCACGTACGGGCCACCGCCCTGGACCACGTGTCCAAGCGGCTCGTCGAGCGCACCGAGGAGATCGCCCAGCTGATCTCCGCCGAGAACGGCAAGCCGATCAAGTGGGCGCGCGGTGAGGTCGGCCGTGCGGTGTCCGTCTTCCGTTTCGCCGCCGAAGAGGCCCGCCGCTTCAACGGCGGAGATGCCCAGCGCCTGGACACCGACGCCGGTGGCGTCGGCCGCCTGGCCCTGACCCGCCGCTTCGTCAAGGGCCCGGTCCTCGGCATCGCGCCGTTCAACTTCCCGCTGAACCTGTGCGCCCACAAGGTGGCCCCCGCCATCGCCGTCGGCGCGCCGATCATCCTGAAGCCGGCCCCGGCGACCCCGCTCTCCGGCCTGATCCTGGGCGAGCTGCTCGCCGAGACCGACCTCCCGGCCGGTTCCTGGTCGGTCCTGCCGGTCGCCAACGACAAGATGCCGGCCCTGGTCAAGGACGACCGCCTCCCGGTCATCTCCTTCACCGGCTCCGACACCGTCGGCTACGCCATCCAGCAGTCGGTGCCCCACAAGCACTGCACCCTGGAGCTCGGCGGCAACGCCGCGGCCGTGGTCCTCGCCGACTGGTCCTCGGACGCCGACCTCGACTGGGCCGCGACCCGTATCGCGACCTTCTCGAACTACCAGGCCGGCCAGTCCTGCATCTCCGTGCAGCGTGTGATCGCCGACGCCTCCGTCTACGACCGCCTCGTCGAGAAGGTCGTCGCCAAGGTCCAGGCGCAGGTCACCGGCGACCCCGCGGACGACGCCACCGACGTCGGCCCGCTGGTCTCCGAGGACGCCGCCAAGCGCGTCGAGTCCTGGGTGGACGAGGCCGTCTCCGCCGGCGCCAAGCTGCTCACCGGCGGCAAGCGCGACGGCGCCACGGTCGAGCCGACCGTCCTCGCCGAGGTCCCGGCCGGCGTGAAGCTGGCCACCGAGGAGGTCTTCGGCCCGGTCCTGACCATCACCCGCGTCGAGAACACCGACGAGGCCTTCGCCGCCGTCAACGACTCGAAGTTCGGCCTGCAGACGGGCGTCTTCACCCGCGACGTCCAGGTCGCCTTCCGCGCCCACCGCGAGCTCGAGGTCGGCGGCGTGATCATCGGCGACGCCCCCTCCTACCGCGCCGACCAGATGCCGTACGGCGGCGTCAAGCAGTCCGGCGTGGGCCGCGAGGGCGTCCGCTACGCGATGGACGACTACACCTACGAGCGCGTCCTGGTCCTCACGGGCCTCGACATCTGACCCACTCGTACGGTCCCAGACCGACGGCCGGGCCTACTGTGCGGGGGCCCGGCCGTCCCCCTTTACCCCGTTCTCACCTGTGAGAACGGGGTATCGGTTTTTTCTCCACGGCAACCGGGCCTGGCGCTGACCAGCCTGATGGCTGCCGTGGACCCGGAGGGCGAGACGTCCCCGCCCCCGGAGGTCAAGCGGCGAGCACTCCTCCGAAGACGGGAAGATTGCGCAGCACCGTCCACAGGACGACCACGATGAGCGCAAGGCGCGGCCCCCACCACCGGGGGATGCCCCTGCGGCCACTCCGGCTGGTGACGGCACGCAGCCACACGACAGCGGCGCACGGCAAGAACGCGACCAGCAGCAGGTTGTAGTCGGCCGCGGCTGCCACATGGGCGTGAACGAGCTCGTGGAGCGCGCGCAGGCTGCCGCAGCCCGGACAGTCGAGGCCTGTGAGGGATCGGAACGGACAGCTCGGGAACCGTCCCGGTCGAGTGGGATCCACGAGCCCCACGATGACGGCGACCGCTGCGAAGACCGCCGCGCCCAGCCAGGCATCACGGACGGTCTTCGGTGTCGAAGCCCGCGGAGCCGGCCTGGAGGCCCGGAGGCGTGGGGAGGTCACGGCGTCGGCGCTGTGGGTGTGCTCGGGGTACTGGCGAAGCCGATGGCAATAAGGATCACCCACGCCAGACAGCCGGCCAGGACACTCACGACGACGTAGAGCCTCGCCTTCCGGGACGCTTCCGCGGCTCCCGCGAAGTCACCCACGGTCCATTTGCTTTGGACCTGTGAGGCGAAGACGATGGCGGCGATCCCCGTCGGCAGGAAGCAGAAGAGCGTGACGAGGATGGCAGGGGTCAAGTAGGAGGCCGGCGCTCCTACGCGGCCTTCGTACACTCCCGTTCTCCACTGCTGCGGGCGGCCTTCCGCCGCCTCAGGGGGAAGTGACGAAGGAGGCGATGGCTGAGACGGCGGGGAGTGTGGGGGCGGGGGCTGCTGCGGTGCGATGAACGGCTCCTGCCAAGGGGTCTCCGGACCCCAGTTGTCGTCGGGTGACGGAGGTTGGTGTTGGTCTGCCATGGCTGCGCACCTCTCTGGGTCCGGACCCCTCAGGCAGGAGTCCACATCGAGCGTCGGGAGTCCCAGATCCACCTGTCGCCGTAGGCGTCCAGATGGACCGCCTGCTCGTAGGCCCGTTCCGGCAGACCGGCGCTGAAGGTGACCCGGCCGCCGGTCGCCGACTCGAACACGACGCCCTCGGGCGCGTGTTCTCCCTCCGAGTGGCCTCCCAGCAGTCGGTCCACGAAGGTCTTCAACCCCGTGTGGGCCTCTTTGGCGAGGAGCTGGAACAGAGTGCTGAGGAACGGCTGCATGACAGCGGTCGTTACCAGGACTGTAACGACTTCGCCCGCCCCCCTCCGGGTGGGCCGCAGCATGCAGGTCGTGGGAACACCGGCCTCGCGCAGCGCATCCTGTCCCTCCAGGGCCGGGTCGGCGGGGAGCGACGAGGGCCAGAAGATCTCGACCTCGGGACGTGCCATGACTTTCTCCCTCTATCCCCGATGAGGTAGCGTCCAGCGCTCGACGGCACCCGCCCCGGTGCCCGTCACCAGGCCTCTTCCACCGTCGAGGAAGGCCAGCCCCGCGAGCCGGTGCGGCAGCTGCGCCGCGACGGTCAACTCCCCCGTCTTCAGGTCCCACAAGGTAACCATTCCCTCGTCGTCGGAGATGGCGAGCGCCGAGGAGCCGGGGGAGAAGGCCAGATGGGAGGGTTGGCGCCCGTACTCCGTGCGCCGCAGGAGACGGCCGTCCCAGGACCAGAGGCGTACCCGGCCGTCCGTGCAGCCGGTGGCGAGGAGGTGTTCGGTGAGCGCGAGGCAGAGTATGGGGTGGGGTTGCGGCCAGGTCATCACCGGCTGCCCGGCCACGTCCAACTGGCGTACCACGCCGTCGCCGGTTGCCACGACCACGTGCCGGTCACCCGGTGCGAAACGAAGGGCGCCTAGCCGGCCGCGGCCGCCCCTGCGCTGCCAGCCTTTGGGCTCCTTCCCCGGCCAGGCTGCCAGATCCCGCACGCGGGCACCCCACGAGTTGTAGATGTAGATGTGGTCCCGGACGGTGGCGGCGAGCCAGTGGCCGTTCGCGCTGAACGCCAGGGCGGAGCCCGCTCCTCCCACGTTCATCACGCGCACCGGTTTTGCGGTCTGGAGGTCCCACACGACCACGGTTCCGTCGTTGTGCCGACTGGCCACATGCCGTCGCCAAGGGCCCCAGGCCACACGGATCGGGTTCTCGCGCTGCACGGGCGTGCACTGCGCTACGAGGCCGCCGTGGACCCCGTCCACGATGCGTACCACGCCGTCACCGCAAGCGGCGGCCAGGAGGTCGGACGGCCCGAGCGCCAGGTCGCTGCACGGACCGATCTCCGCGAGCAGAGCGCGGTGGGAGAGGCGCGGTGCTCGCGTGGGGGCCGCCGGCGCGGCCGGGGGCGGCGGCACGTTCACCGTAGTCCGCAACGGTGGCCCTTGTGAGTTCGGCGGTGGGTGGGGCAGTGAGAAGATCCGGGTTTCGTCGGATGCGAGGAACAGCACGGGAGTGGCCCACTCAAGGCTGTCCAAGTCCATCTTCACGTCTTCACGCGCGAGGGTCACCGCCCGGTCGACCGGAAGTCCTGCTGCGATCCGCTCGTAGAACGAGGAGGCGAAGACGAGGGCGGCCCTGTCGGTGATCTCGTACTGCATGGCGACCACGGCCGGTACGCCGGCACGGACGAGATTGGCGGCGGTACCCGCGAAGACGTCCTCGGACCCGCTGACCGCGGATTCACAGGAGTTAAGCACGATGAGACGTAGGTTCGGGCTGTCGGTGATCAGCCTCTCAAAATCACTGGCATATATTTTTTTGGCAGTCCCATCGGCACCGGACAGCTGAATGTATCCGGCATTCCTTTCCTCATCGAATCCGCCGTGGCTGACGCAGTGCAGAACGTGCCAGGAGCCAAACCGCAGCTCTCTCGCCAGATCCTGCCATTGGTCACCGGGCAGCCAGTGGACGTCCACGTTCTCGGAGCTGTACCGTGCGAGCGCCTGTGATATCTGCCCCTCCTCCCGTTTTCCATCCAGCAGGGGAAGGTCGCGGGGATTCGCCGTAATTCCCAGTACGCGCAATGGCAGGGTAAGGGGCAGTGGTGGTGCCGGGTTCATCAGCCGCAGGTACCGGACGATGGGGACACGCAGCGCGAGGTAGTCATCGCGAGACGGATCGACGAGGTATTCCCACGGAATGGACGCGACATGCGGGCCGTTCGTCCGCAGCAGGATCCGCACCGGTGCGCCCTGCCTGCGCGCCTCGCGGCGACACAGGTCGAACTGGGTGGAAATGTCATTCTGGAAGACGGTCTGCGTGAGGCGTTCCCCGAATTCCCGGACCGGTCTTTCGGTGGCGGGGGCACCGCGAACGGGCAGGGAACTGTACGATTTTGCCAGCGAAAGCTCTACCCGGGAAAGGGCGGATTGGAGTTCGGTCTCGGAATATGGCGCCGCCACGCGTATCAGCGCCTCACCGCACTCGGAAGCGCAGGACACGATCCAGTTGGTGTCGGCTTCAATGATTTCGAGCTGGAACGGTAGACCTTTCATTCAATCCACCTCCGCCCCTGGATATATTCCACACCCGATATTTCACGGCGTCTACCCGGAGCACGGGCCCAACGCATTGCCGAGGGTTGGGGATACGGGGCCAGGTAGGCGGCGTGTTTCGCCGCGGGGCCTGCCGCCGTGTCGGGCCTCCGCAGCCTTCCCGACAGTGGTCACGCGTTCCGGGCCGCGGTCCCACGCGGACGCAGACGGCTGGCCGGCCGGAAGGTGCGGGCGAGCGGACGATCCGGCCAGGTGCGCGGATCATCCGTGCAGGGCCAGAGCTACGCCACCGGTCGGAAGCGGTGCGAAGAACGCAGGCCCGGGGGCTCCGGCCGTCAGCCGTTCGCCCGTCCGTTCCCCCACCCTGCCCGCCCCGCTTTTCCGGGGGCCCCGGAGGGGGTACGACTGACAGGTAGCACCGACCGGTATCCCGGAAAGTCATCCGACTTGGCGGCGAGGTGAGTCCCCGCATGTCCGCAACACAGCCCGTACAGCCCAAGGTGACCGAGCGCGAGGCACGGCAGGTCGCGGAAGCGGCCCGGGAGCAGGACTGGCGCAAACCCAGCTTCGCCAAGGAGCTCTTCCTCGGCCGCTTCCGGCTCGACCTGATCCACCCCCATCCGCTCCCCGCCGACGAGGACGTCCGGCGCGGCGAGGCCTTCCTGGCCCGGCTGCGGGAGTTCTGCGAGAACGAGATCGACGGGCAGCGCATCGAGCGCGAGGCCCGGATCCCCGACGAGACCGTGCGCGGGCTCAAGGAGCTCGGCGCCCTCGGCATGAAGATCAGCCCCGAGTACGGGGGCCTGGGCCTCACCCAGGTGTACTACAACAAGGCGCTCGCCCTCGTCGGCTCCGTCAGCCCGGCCATCGGCGCCCTGCTCTCCGCCCACCAGTCCATCGGCGTCCCCCAGCCGCTGAAGATGTTCGGCACCAAGGAGCAGAAGGACGCCTACCTGCCGCGCTGCGCCACCACCGCGATCAGCGCGTTCCTCCTCACCGAGCCCGACGTCGGCTCCGACCCGGCGCGCCTGGCCACCACGGCCGTCCCGGTCACGGAGGACGGGGAAGAGGCGTACGTCCTCGACGGGGTGAAGCTCTGGACCACCAACGGGGTCGTCGCCGACCTGCTCGTCGTCATGGCCCGGGTCCCCAAGAGCGAGAACCATCGCGGCGGGATCACCGCCTTCGTCGTCGAGGCCGACTCCCCCGGCATCACCGTCGAGCACCGCAACGCCTTCATGGGCCTGCGCGGCCTGGAGAACGGCGTCACCCGCTTCCACCGCGTCCGCGTCCCCGCCTCCCAGCGGATCGGCCCCGAGGGCGCCGGCCTCAAGATCGCGCTGACCACCCTCAACACCGGACGGCTGTCCCTGCCCGCCATGTGCGTCGGTGCCGGCAAGTGGTGCCTGAAGATCGCGCGCGAATGGTCGGGGGTCCGCGAGCAGTGGGGCCGGCCCGTCGCACGGCACGAGGCGGTCGGGGCGAAGATCTCCTTCATCGCCGCGACCACCTTCGCCCTGGAGGCCGTGGTGGACCTCGCCTCGCAGATGGCCGACGAGGACCGCAACGACATCCGCATCGAGGCCGCCCTCGCCAAGCTCTACGGCTCCGAGATGGCCTGCCTGATGGCCGACGAGCTGGTCCAGATCCGCGGCGGACGCGGCTTCGAGACCGCCGACTCCCTCGCCGCGCGCGGCGAACGGGCCGTCCCCGCCGAACAGCTGCTGCGCGACCTGCGCATCAACCGGATCTTCGAGGGATCCACCGAGATCATGCACCTGCTGATCGCCCGCGAGGCCGTCGACGCCCACCTCTCCGTCGCCGGCGACCTCATCGACCCCGACAAGGACCTCGGCGACAAGGCCAGGGCCGGCGCCCGCGCGGCCGGCTTCTACGCCCGCTGGCTGCCCAAGCTCGCCGCCGGACCCGGCCAGGTCCCCGGCACCTACCGCGAGTTCCACCCCGCGGGCCACCCCGACCTCGCCACCCACCTGCGCTACGTCGAGCGCGGCGCCCGCAAACTCGCCCGCTCGACCTTCTACGCCATGTCGCGCTGGCAGGGCCGCATGGAGACAAAGCAGGGCTTCCTCGGACGGATCGTCGACATCGGCGCCGAGCTCTTCGCGATGAGCGCGGCCTGCGTCCGCGCCGAGCACCTGCGCGCCACCGGGGACCACGGCCGCGAGGCCTACCAGCTCGCCGACGCCTTCTGCCGCCAGTCCCGGCTGCGCGTCGAGGAGCTCTTCGGCCGCCTGTGGGCCAACACCGACGACCTCGACCGCAAGGTCGTCCAGGGCGTCCTCTCCGGCACCTACACCTGGCTGGAGGAAGGCGTCCTCGACCCCTCGGGCGACGGCCCCTGGATCGCCGACGCCGCCCCCGGCCCCTCCACGAGGAAAAACGTTCACCGTCCCCTGCGCTGACCTGCCATCATCGGCAGTGTCCGGACGGATGTGCGAGGACGGGTACGAGCGCGAGGCGGGCGAGGACGATGCCGACGGCCGAGGAGGACCGGGCCAGCAGACGGCTGGCCCGGTGCGTGGCGCACCTGCTGCGCCACGCACCGCACCAGGTCGTCGCCGCCCTCCTCGACCGGCTCGACGAGCCCGTCCGCAAGTACCTGTGCCGCGACGAGTGGCTGCCCGCCGCCGCCGTCACCCTGCTGCTGCGCCACGGCACCGACGCCGACCGGCACTACATCACCCGCAACCCGCACGTGGTGGGCCGCCCCCTGCCCGGCCCCGCGCGGTACGCCGCCCGGCCCGGGCCCGGCCCGGAACTGCTCGCCGAGGTGGGCCCCGGCCCCTTCACCACCGACCAGCTGACCGCCCTGCTGCGCCGCCACGGCCGCCGCCCCCGGATCCCGCTCACCCTGCTGCGCATGCCGCACGACCTCGACCCCGGACGGCTGCTGCGCGCCCACGCCCGCACCCCGCTGCCGGCCGGCGCCGTCGAAGCCCTGCTCCTCGCGGGCGGCCTCACCCGCGCGGAGTGCCTCGCCCTGCTCGACGCGCGCGCCGGACAGCCCTACGGGCGCCACTGGTACCGGCCCGCCGTCCGCGCCGTCCGCATGGGCCTGCTGACCTGCGACGAGCTCGTCGCCCACACCGCCCCGGCCGCCCGCACCCTGCTGCTCGGCCACCTCCCCGTCACCTCCGGCCTGCGCTGGAGCCTGCCCGAGCAGGCCGAGATGCAGTCGGCCGTCCACCGCGCCCTGCGCCCCCTGCTCGGCGAGGACCCCCGGCTGTGGGCCGAGCTGCCCCGCCGCGCCGCCGCCTTCCCCGGCACCCTGCCCGAGCTGGCCGCCGCGCTCGCCGCCGGCAGCCCGGCCGCGCCCGGTGCCGTACGGCACGACCCGGCCCTGGCCCGCGCCGTACGCCACCTCGCGCCCGAGACGGCCCCCGCCGAGCCGTCCGGGGCCTGGGAGCGCGAGCTGGCCCTGGTCAGCCTCGCCGTGCCGATGGACACCGCCGCCGAGGACGTCCGCTGGGTGCGCGACTGCCTCGACCGCTCCCTGCTCACCGGCGCCGACGTCATCCGGCACAAGGTCCCCGCCTGCTGGGCGCTGGACGAGGACCAGTGGCTCGGCGACATCGGCCACCCCGACCGCCACGACCGGCCCGCCGCCGTCCTCGCCGCCCGTGCCGAGGCCGACCGGCTCTTCGACGCGGCCCTCGGCGACGACCCGCAGGCCTGGTGGCGCGCCGCCCGCGCCCTGCCCGACTTCGCCGGCACCCTCCCCGAACTCCTCGCCCGGGTCACGGACGGGGACTCCGTGTCCAAACGCCCCTGAGGAGCGGCAACAATGGGGGGCATGAGCGACAGTCCAGCCCCCCTCGCCGACCCGCACCTCCTCTTCGACGCCGCGGCCGGCCGCCGGGACATCGTCATCCTCGGGTCGACCGGGTCCATCGGCACCCAGGCCATCGACCTCGCCCTGCGCAACCCGGACCGCTTCCGGGTCACCGCGCTCTCCGCCGCGGGCGGCCGCACCGCCCTCCTGGCGGAGCAGGCCCGGACCCTGCGGGTGCAGACCGTGGCCGTCGCCCGGGAGGACGCCGTGCCGGCCCTGAAGGAGGCGCTGAGCGCCGCGTACGGGCCCTCCGAGCCGCTGCCCGAGATCCTCGCCGGACCCGACGCGGCGACCGAACTCGCCGCCTCCCCCTGCCACACCGTCCTCAACGGCATCACCGGCTCCATCGGCCTCGCGCCCACCCTCGCCGCGCTCCGCGCGGGCCGGACCCTCGCGCTGGCCAACAAGGAGTCGCTGATCGTCGGCGGCCCGCTGGTCAAGGCGCTCGCCGCACCGGGGCAGATCATCCCCGTGGACTCCGAGCACGCGGCGCTCTTCCAGGCCCTCGCCGCCGGCACCCGCGCCGACGTGCGCAAGCTGGTCGTCACCGCCTCCGGCGGCCCCTTCCGCGGCCGCACCCGGGCGGAGCTGGCCTCCGTCACCGTCCAGGACGCCCTCGCACACCCCACCTGGGCCATGGGCCCGGTGATCACGGTCAACTCGGCCACCCTGGTCAACAAGGGGCTGGAGGTCATCGAGGCGCACCTGCTCTACGACATCCCCTTCGACCGCATCGAGGTCGTGGTCCACCCCCAGTCGTACGTGCACTCCATGGTCGAGTTCTCGGACGGCTCCACCCTCGCCCAGGCCACCCCGCCCGACATGCGCGGCCCCATCGCGATCGGCCTCGGCTGGCCCCAGCGGGTCCCCGACGCGGCCCCCGCCTTCGACTGGACCAAGGCATCCACCTGGGAGTTCTTCCCCCTGGACACCGAGGCCTTCCCCTCCGTGGGCCTCGCCCGGCACGTCGGCACCCTGGGCGGTACTGCCCCCGCCGTGTTCAACGCCGCGAACGAGGAATGCGTCGAGGCCTTCCTCGGCGGCCGGCTGCCGTTCACAGCAATCATGGATACGGTCTCCGCAGTGGTCGATGAGCACGGGACGCCGCGGACGGGAACTTCCCTCACCGTCCAGGACGTCCTCGAAGCGGAGACCTGGGCCAGGGCCCGGGCACGGGAGATGGCGGCGCGGGCCGCCGTGGAGGCGGGCGCATGACGGCTTTGATGACGGTACTCGGGGTCGTGCTCTTCGCGTTCGGCCTGCTGGTCTCCATCGCCTGGCACGAGCTCGGCCACCTCTCCACGGCCAAGCTGTTCGGCATCCGGGTGCCGCAGTACATGGTCGGCTTCGGGCCGACCATCTGGTCGCGCAGGAAGGGCGAGACCGAGTACGGCATCAAGGCCATCCCGATGGGCGGCTACATCCGCATGATCGGGATGTTCCCGCCCGGCGACGACGGCCGGGTCACCGCCCGCTCGACCTCGCCGTTCCGGTCGATGATCGAGGACGCCCGGTCGGCCGCGTACGAGGAGCTCCAGCCCGGCGACGAGAGCCGGCTCTTCTACACGCGCCGGCCCTGGAAGCGCGTCATCGTGATGTTCGCCGGCCCGTTCATGAACCTGGTCCTGGCCGTGGCGATCTTCCTCACCACGCTGATGACCTTCGGGCTGAACACCCAGACCACCGTCGTCAGCTCGGTCTCCGACTGCGTCATCCAGCAGAGCGAGAAGCGCGACAAGTGCGCCGCGGGCGACCCGGCCGCCCCGGCCAAGGCCGCCGGACTCCAGGCACAGGACAAGATCGTCGCCTTCAACGGCCGCCCGGTGAGCGACTGGTCCGTCCTCCAGAAGGACATCCGCGCCACCGTCGGCCCCGCCGTGATCACCGTCGAGCGGGCCGGCAAGCGCCTCGACCTGCACGCCAACCTGATCGAGAACAAGGTCGCCAAGACCGACGCCGCCGGCCGCTACGTCAAGGACCAGTACGTCACCGCAGGCTTCCTCGGCTTCGCCCCCGCCGTCGGCTACGTCCCGCAGACCTTCGGCCAGTCCGTCAGCCGCATGGGCGAGATGATGGAGGCCGGAGTCCAGTCCCTCGTCGACCTCCCCGGCAAGGTCCCGGACCTGTGGAACGCCGCCTTCAACGGCGCCGAGCGCAAGCAGGACAGCCCCATGGGCGTCGTCGGCGCGGCCCGCGTGAGCAGCCAGATCTTCAACCTCGACATCCCCGCCCAGTACCAGCTGGTGTTCTTCCTCAACCTGCTGGCCGGGTTCAACCTGTCGCTGTTCCTGTTCAACATGCTCCCGCTGCTCCCGCTCGACGGCGGCCACATCGCCGGCGCCCTGTGGGAGTCCGTCCGCCGCACCGTGGCGAAGGTCTTCCGGCGCGCCGACCCCGGCCCCTTCGACGTGGCGAAGCTGATGCCCGCCGCGTACGTGGTCGCGGGCGTCTTCGTCTGCTTCACGCTGCTGGTGCTCGTCGCGGACGTGGTCAACCCGATCAAGATCAACTAGCGCGGGCGGCCGGCGCGGCCGGCACGCCGCCGTGACACCGGAGCCGGGCACGCACCGTGCCCGGCTCCCTACGTTCGGGTGGCGCCGCACCCTCGGATGCGTGGGGCACGCGCGCATTGGCGTAACCTCAAAGGCCGGAGCCCGCCGATCTCGGGACCTCGATCCACACCTTGGGGTTGCACAGCAGATGACTGCCATCTCTCTCGGAATGCCGTCCGTGCCGACGAAGCTTGCCGACCGCCGGGTCAGCCGCAAGATCCAGGTCGGCTCCGTGGCCGTCGGAGGCGACGCACCCGTCTCGGTGCAGTCGATGACCACCACCCGGACGTCCGACATCGGCGCGACGCTCCAGCAGATCGCCGAGCTGACCGCCTCCGGCTGCCAGATCGTCCGCGTCGCCTGCCCCACGCAGGACGACGCCGACGCGCTCGCCGTGATCGCCAAGAAGTCGCAGATCCCGGTCATCGCCGACATCCACTTCCAGCCCAAGTACGTGTTCGCCGCGATCGACGCCGGCTGTGCCGCCGTCCGCGTCAACCCGGGCAACATCAAGCAGTTCGACGACAAGGTCAAGGAGATCGCGAAGGCCGCCGGCGACGCGGGCACCCCGATCCGCATCGGCGTCAACGCCGGCTCCCTCGACGCCCGGCTGCTCAAGAAGTACGGCAAGGCCACCCCCGAGGCGCTGGTCGAGTCCGCGCTGTGGGAGGCCTCCCTCTTCGAGGAGCACGACTTCCGCGACATCAAGATCTCGGTCAAGCACAACGACCCGGTCGTCATGGTCGAGGCCTACCGCCAGCTCGCCGCCCAGTGCGACTACCCGCTGCACCTCGGCGTCACCGAGGCCGGCCCCGCCTTCCAGGGCACCATCAAGTCCGCCGTCGCCTTCGGCGCCCTGCTCTCCCAGGGCATCGGCGACACCATCCGCGTCTCGCTCTCCGCGCCCCCGGCCGAGGAGATCAAGGTCGGCATCCAGATCCTGGAGTCGCTCAACCTCCGCCAGCGCCGCCTGGAGATCGTCTCCTGCCCGTCCTGCGGCCGCGCCCAGGTCGACGTCTACAAGCTGGCCGAGGAGGTCACGGCGGGCCTGGACGGCATGACCGTGCCGCTGCGCGTCGCCGTCATGGGCTGCGTCGTCAACGGCCCCGGCGAGGCCCGCGAGGCCGACCTCGGCGTCGCCTCCGGCAACGGCAAGGGCCAGATCTTCGTCAAGGGCGAGGTCATCAAGACCGTCCCCGAGTCCAAGATCGTGGAGACCCTCATCGAGGAGGCCCTGAAGATCGCCGAGCAGATGGAGAAGGACGGGATCGCCTCCGGCGAGCCCAGCGTCGCCATCGGCGTCTGAGTTCTCCAGGCGCCTTCGGGCCCCGGCCCCGCACCCCGCCCAGGGGCCGGGGCCGGGGCCCTTTTCGTGACCTGGGGGACGCGGCATCCCCGCGCCCCGGCGGGTACAGTGCGGAGATCAGCAGACTTGCACCGTGAGGCCCCCGTGTTGACTCAGACAACCACCCGGGTCCTTGAGCCCAGTGATCTGGACGCCGCGCTCGCCATCCTCCGACGCGAGCCGGTCGAGAACGCCTTCGTCACCTCCCGGGTCCAGGTAGCCGGACTCGACCCCTGGCGCCTGGGCGGCGAGATGTGGGGCTGGTACTCCGGCGGCGAACTGCGCTCCCTGTGCTACGCGGGCGCCAACCTCGTCCCCGTCTGCGCCGGCCCCGAAGCGGTCCGCGCCTTCGCCGACCGGGCCCGCCGCACCGGCCGCCGCTGTTCCTCCATCGTCGGCCCCGCCGAGGCCACCCGGCTGCTGTGGCAGCTCCTGGAGCCCAGCTGGGGCCCCGCCCGCGACGTCCGCGCCCACCAGCCGCTCATGGCCACCGAGCAGCCGTCCGCGGAGGTCGCGCCCGACCCGCTCGTCCGCCGGATCCGCAAGGACGAGATGGACATGATCATGCCCGCCTGTGTGGCCATGTTCACCGAGGAGGTCGGCATCTCGCCCCTGGCCGGGGACGGCGGCCTGCTCTACCAGGCACGGGTCGCCGAGCTGGTCGGCAGCGGCCGCTCCTTCGCCCGCGTCGAGAACGGCAAGGTCGTCTTCAAGGCCGAGATCGGCGCCGCCACCGCCCAGGCCTGCCAGATCCAGGGCGTCTGGGTGGCCCCCGAGTTCCGCGGCCGGGGGCACTCCGAGAGCGGCATGGCAGCCGTCGTGGAGTTCGCGCTGCGGGACGTCGCGCCCGTGGTCAGCCTGTACGTCAACGACTTCAACACCGCCGCGCGGGCCGCCTACCGGCGGGTGGGGTTCCGCGAGGTGGGGGCGTTCATGAGCGTGCTGTTCTGAGCGGGTGAGCGCCCCGTTCGCGCGGCCCGGGCCGCCCGGGCGTGCGGGCGCGGATCCGGTGCGGGGGCGGCTGTGGCAACGCACCGCCGGGTGCGGCCGGTTTCGTCCGGGAAGCCGTACCGCAGCGGCCGTACCCCGCAGTATGGTCGGCCGCATGCTGCCTACCCACGGGGGCGACGACCCCGCACGGCCCGCCGGACTGCGCATCGGGCACCTCGACCTCGCCGGCCGCGTGGACGAGGCCCTGCGCGTGCAGGCCGTGGCCTTCGGGCTCAGCGAGGAGGAGGTCGGCATCCGGCGCTACATCGTCCAGCGCCACATGACCTGCCGCGGCGCCCGCGCGCTCGGCGCCTTCACCGACGACGGAGCCCTCGCCGGTTTCGTCTACGGGATGCCCAACGACCGTGCCCACTGGTGGTCCACGATCGTCGAGCCCTACCTGAGGGCCACCGGCACCGAGGACTGGCTCGACGGCTCCTTCGTGATCACCGAGCTGCACGTCCACCCCGGCTTCCAGGGCTGCGGAGTCGGCCGCGCGCTGATCACCCGGATCACCGACGGCGCCGAGGAGCCCCGCTCGATCCTCTCCGCCATCGACACCGACAGCCCGGCCCGCAGGCTCTACGGCACCCTCGGCTATCAGGACCTGGCCCGCAAGGTCCACTTCCCGAGCGCGAGCCTGCCGTACGCGGTCATGGGCGCGCAGCTGCCGCTGCGCCGGGGCTGAATTCGGTACCCGGGCACGGCAGGCCCGGATAGCCTCGCCGCATGTCAACGCAACACGTGCAGCGCATGTCCCGTCTGATGGCCAAGACCCTCCGGGAGGACCCGGCCGACGCCGAGACCCTCAGCCACCGCCTCCTCGTCCGCGCCGGCTACGTCCGGCGCAGCTCCGCGGGGGTGTGGACCTGGCTGCCGCTCGGCAAGAAGGTCCTCGACAGCGTCTCGCGCATCGTCCGCGAGGAGATGGACGCGATCGGGGCCCAGGAGGTGCTGCTGCCGGCGTTGCTGCCCAAGGAGCCGTACGAGGTCAGCGGCCGCTGGTCGGAGTACGGGGACCTGCTGTTCCGCCTCAAGGACCGCAAGGGCGCCGACTACCTGCTCGGACCCACCCACGAGGAGATCTTCACCCTCGTGGTGAAGGACCAGTGCACGTCCTACAAGGACCTGCCCGTGATGCTGTACCAGATCCAGACCAAGTACCGCGACGAGGCCCGGCCCCGGTCCGGGGTGCTGCGCGGGCGCGAGTTCCAGATGAAGGACTCGTACTCCTTCGACGTGACGGAGGAAGGACTGGCGGAGTCCTACCGGCTCCACCGCGAGGCGTACGTACGGATCTTCGAGCGGCTCGGGCTCGACCACCGGATCGTGTCGGCCGTGTCGGGTGCGATGGGCGGCTCGGCGTCGGAGGAGTTCCTGGCGCCGGCCGCGGCGGGCGAGGACACGTTCGTGGACTGCCCGGAGTGTGACTACGCGGCGAACACGGAGGCGGTGACCTTCGTGGCGGAGCCGGTCGCCGATGCCGGGGCCGGGTTCGGGCCGATGGAGGAGATCGCGACCCCGGACACGCCCACGATCGAGACCCTGGCCGCGCATCTGGGGGTTCCCGCTTCCGCCACGCTGAAGAACCTCCTGGTGAAGGTCGACGGGGAGATCACCGCCGTCGGCGTGCCCGGGGACCGGGAGGTGGACCTGGGCAAGCTCGGGGAGCACCTGGCCCCGGCGGTGGTGGAGCTGGTGACGGCCGAGGACTTCGCGGGGCGGCCCGATCTGGTACGCGGCTACGTGGGCCCGCAGGGCCTGGAGAAGGTGACCTATCTGGCCGACCCCCGGGTGGCACCGGGGACCGCCTGGGTGACCGGGGCCAACAAGGCCGACACGCACGCGCGGAACGTGGTCTGCGGGCGCGACTTCGAGGTGGACCGGTACCTGGACGTGGTCGTGGTGGAGCCGGGCGACCCCTGCCCGAAGTGCGGCGCGGGGCTGCGGCTGGACCGGGCGATCGAGATCGGGCACATCTTCCAGCTGGGCCGGAAGTACGCGGACGCCTTCGGGCTGGACGTGCTCGGCCCGCAGGGCAAGCCGGTGCGGGTCACCATGGGCTCGTACGGCATCGGTGTGTCCCGGGCGGTGGCCGCGCTGGCCGAGCAGACGGCCGACGCACGCGGGCTGTGCTGGCCGGCCGATGTGGCCCCGGCGGACGTGCACGTGGTGGCGGCGGGCAAGGCCGTCCCGCTGGCGCTGGCCGAGCGGGCGGCGGAGGCCCTGGCGGCCGCGGGGAAGCGGGTCCTGCTGGACGACCGGGCCGGGATCTCGCCGGGGGTGAAGCTCACGGACGCGGAGCTCATCGGCGTGCCCTGGATCCTGGTGGCGGGCCGCCGGTCGGCGGACGGGGTGGTCGAGCTCCAGGACCGGCGGACGGGGGAGCGGGTGGAACTGGCGCTGGAGGAGGCCCTGGGGCGGGTGGTGTAGGGAGCACCCCTGGCCCGCGCGAGTTGCCCCGGGGTTCCCCCGTCGGTCTCGTCGTCCTCACGCCGTCGGGGGGTCCTGGGCCGGGTCCGGGGCCGGGGGGTCTTCCAGCGGTGGGAGGGCGTCCCGGGGCGGAACGGCCAGGTCCAGCGGCGGCGGGGCGGCGTCCGGGGCGGGGGTGTCGGCCGGGGTCCGGGCCGTCGGGGCCGGGGTCGGGAGGGATTGCGGTGGGGCGGCGGGGGCCGCGGGGGGCGGGGCCGCGCGTTCCAGGAAGCGCAGGAGTTCCACCGGGAAGGGGAGGACGAGGGTGGAGTTCTTCTCCGCCGCGACCGCGATCACCGTCTGGAGGAGGCGCAGCTGGAGGGCGGCCGGCTGGTCCGACATCACCGCGGCCGCCTCGGCCAGCTTGTGCGAGGCCTGGAGCTCCGCGTCCGCGTTGATCACGCGGGCGCGGCGTTCGCGGTCCGCCTCCGCCTGGCGGGCCATCGAGCGCTTCATGGTCTCCGGGAGGGAGACGTCCTTGATCTCCACCCGGTCGATCTGGACGCCCCAGCCCATCGCCGGGCTGTCGATCATGAGCTCCAGGCCCTGGTTCAGCTTCTCGCGGTTCGACAGGAGGTCGTCGAGGTCGCTCTTGCCGATGATCGAGCGCAACGAGGTCTGCGCCATCTGGGAGACGGCGAAGCGGTAGTCCTCCACCGCGATGATCGCGCTCGCCGGGTCGACCACCTTGAAGTAGACGACCGCGTCCACGCGGACCGTGACGTTGTCCCGGGTGATGCCCTCCTGGGCCGGGATCGGGAGGGTGACGATCTGGAGGTTCACCTTGTGCAGGCGGTCCGCCACCGGAAGGATCATCGTGAAGCCGGGCGGCCGGACCCCCTCGCGGAGCCGCCCGAAGCGCAGGACGACGCCCCGCTCGTACTGCTTCACCACCCGTGCGGCAGCGCCCAGGTACACCGCTACGCCCGCGGCGGCGGCGATCCCCGCTGTCAGCAGTTGCTCGACCATGACGGCCCCCTGCCGGACATACACCTTTTACTAAGGTATGCCCTACAGCCAGGCCGCGAACTCCAGCAGGAGCTCCGCGTCCCGCCGCCGGCCGGCGGCCAGGGCGCGCACCCCGGACTCCACCGCCCGGAACACCGTCCAGCCCCGCAGCCGCTCCCGGTCCACCTCCAGGGAGTCGGCGAGCTTGTTCACCCGCCGGCGCGCCCCGGAAGCTCCCGTCGACGAGGCCACCTGGTCCTCCAGGCGGTCCCGCACCAGCCGGGCCAGGTCGTAGGCCCGC
This sequence comes from Streptomyces katrae, assembly GCF_002028425.1. GTDB lineage: Bacteria > Actinomycetota > Actinomycetes > Streptomycetales > Streptomycetaceae > Streptomyces > Streptomyces katrae_A. Next base: position 5,616,357 of record NZ_CP020042.1, read on the forward strand.
TCGCCGACCACCGGGTCCGGGCCCACCGTCAGCCAGGGCGCCCGTTCGCCCGCCAGCACCTTGCCCTGCCGGAAGTTCCCGTGCAGGAGGAGTTCCTCGGGCGGCTGCGCGGTCAGCTCCGTGCGCAGGGCCAGGGCGGTGTCGACGAGGGCCCGGGCCTCCGGGGGTGCCGAGCGCAGGGCCTCGGACTGCGCGGCCGTGCGTGCGGCCACCGTCTCGAAGGGGTGGCCGGCCGGCGGGCGCACCCAGAGGCGACGCAGCGTGCCGCAGGCCTCCAGCAGGGCCTTGGCCTCCGGGAGCGAACGCAGGGAGACGTCCGCGTGCAGCCGCTCCAGCAGGAGGGCGCCGTCGTCCTCGTGGTGGCGCGAGTCCAGCACCCGGACCGCACCGAAGCCGCCCCAGTGGGCCAGGGCGGCCAGTTCCCGGTCCGGCCGGGCGGCCGGCGGCGCCAGCTTCAGGGCCGCCGGGGTGCCGTCGGCGTAGCGGACCAGGATCACCAGGCTGCTGCGGCCGCCCGGGGCCAGGGCCCGCTGGGCCTCCACGTCCCGCCGCTCCAGCGCCTCCTTGGCGAGCTCGGGCAGCCGCTCCAGCCACTGCGTGTCCTGCGCTGTCCGCGGCAGCTCGCCGAGCGCCCGTACGAGCCGCTGCGGCGGTTCGAAAGCCATGCGTGCGTGATCCCTTTCAGCTGGTACGGGCCCCCTCCGAGCGTTCGGTGAGCCCAGGGAAGGCTACGCCGACACCGCGCCAGCGCGCCGCGCGCACGGCCGCGGCGCTCAGTGCGTCAGCCGCGTCGCGGCGCAACTGGCCGTCCGCCGCCCGGACGAGGTCCGAGTAGGCGCCCGCCACCCGGTCCTCGATGTCGGCGGCCAGCCGCTCGGCGTCGTCCGGGGAGCGCACCTCGAACGGCAGGGCGTACGCGGGCTCGGACGGCCGGGGCGCGCCACCCAGCTCCCGCACCGTCCGGGTGAGCCGGTCGCGGCGGGAGACGTGGTGGCCGTAGGCCTCGCGGGCCTCGGTGGCCCGGGCGGGCGCGATCCGGGCGCCGATGACCCCGTACCCGTAGGTCGCCGCGTGCTCGGCGGCCAGCGCCGCCTGGGCGGCCTGCAGGGCGCGGCCGCCGGGGGCGGGGGAGGGCTTCACGGCGGGGTTCACGAGGCGGCTCCCGGGTTCGAGGTCAGCAGGTAGGCGTGGACGGCCCCGCAGGCCGCCACCGAGGCCAGCATCCGGGCCAGCTCCCCGGGGGCCCCGGCCAGGGCGATGGTGCGGGCCTCCGACAGGCTGCGCTCGGCGTCCGCGAGCGCGCTCAGCGCCTCGGCCGGCTTCGCCGGGACCTCCGCCCGCCCGGCCGTCGGCACGCTCGGGGTGGGGGAGGCGGACGGGGAGGGGGACGCCGGCCGGGAGGGGGCCGGGCCGGCCTTCGGGGTGGTGAGGGCGAGGGCCTTGGCGTGTGCGGCGACGGCCGCCCGCAGCGGTGTCAGCCGTTCGGCCAGATCGGGGTGGACGGCCGCGGTGGCGTCGTAACGTTCCAGCAGCCGCTCGCTGTCACGGACGGCGCCCTCCCGCATCCGCCGTTCGAGTGAAACCGTCTGGTCCGCGCCGGCCGGGTGTCCCCCGCCGGAACACCCGGTGACCAGCGCGGACCCGGCCGCTGCGACGGCGGCTCCGGCGAGCACGCTCCTGCGTGAGGGCGAGGGCCTCGAAGGCAAGGTCCAGGGCACGGTGACGTCCTCGGGGTGATGACGGGACAAGGTGTGATCACGGTACCCGGGGGTCCGCCCGGCGGCGCGGACGGCAACACCCTCCGCGACCGGATACCCTTTGACCTGACACGCGACGGAAAACCACAACAGCACACGCGGCCGAGGAGTCACCCGGATGAGCACCACCCAGAGCGACAGGCTGCGCGGACTGCTGGAGCCGCTCGTCGCCGCCAAGGGCCTGGACCTCGAGGAGATCGAGCTTTCCAAGGCGGGCAGGCGCCGGATGCTGAGGATCGTCGTGGATTCCGACGAAGGCGTGGAGCTGGACGCCTGCGCCGAGCTGAGCCGTGAGGTCTCCGACGCGCTCGACGCCTCCGACGTGATGGGCGAGGACGAGTACGTCCTCGAAGTCAGCTCCCCGGGCGCGGACCGCCCCCTCAGCGAGCACCGCCACTACCTGCGGGCCACCGGCCGTCTCGTGAAGTTCCAGCTGACCGCCGAAGGCGGGGGCGGGGAACTGGTCGCCCGCATCCTCGGCGTCGACGACGAGGGCATGGACCTCGAAGTCCCGGGCGTGAAGGGCCGCAAGGCGACCGCCCGCCGCATCGCGTTCACCGACATCGCCAAGGCGCGTGTCGAGATCGAGTTCAACCGCAAGGACAAGAAGGAAGAGGAGGCGTAGCCGTGGACATCGACATGAGTGCCCTGCGGGGTCTGGTCCGGGAGAAGGAGATCTCCTTCGACCTGCTCGTCGAGGCGATCGAGTCGGCCCTCCTCATCGCGTACCACCGCACCGAGGGCAGCTTCCGCCGCGCCCGGGTGGTGCTGGACCGTACCAACGGCCACGTGGTCGTCTGGGCGACGGAGGACCCGCGCGATCTCGAGGAGGGGCAGGAGCCCAAGGAGTTCGACGACACCCCGTCGGACTTCGGCCGGATCGCCGCGACGACCGCCAAGCAGGTGATCCTCCAGCGTCTGCGCGACGCCGAGGACGACCTGACCTTCGGCGAGTTCGCCGGCCGTGAGGGCGACGTCATCACCGGCGTGGTGCAGCAGGGCAAGGACCCCAAGAACGTCCTGGTCGACATCGGCAAGCTGGAGGCCATCCTGCCGGTGCAGGAGCAGGTCCCCGGCGAGGAGTACCCGCACGGGCTCCGCCTGAAGGCGTACGTCGTGCGCGTGGCGAAGGGTGTCCGCGGCCCGTCCGTGACCCTGTCGCGCACCCACCCGAACCTGGTGAAGAAGCTCTTCGCCCTGGAGGTCCCGGAGATCGCCGACGGCAGCGTCGAGATCTCCGCGATCGCCCGCGAGGCCGGACACCGCACCAAGATCGCGGTCCGGTCCACCCGTTCGGGCCTGAACCCGAAGGGCGCCTGCATCGGCCCGATGGGCAGCCGCGTGCGCAACGTGATGGCCGAACTGCACGGCGAGAAGATCGACATCGTCGACTGGTCGGACGACCCGGCGGAGATGGTCGCGAACGCCCTGTCACCCGCTCGGGTGAGCAAGGTCGAGGTCGTCGACTGGGACTCGCGCTCCGCGCGGGTGACCGTCCCCGACTACCAGCTGTCGCTGGCCATCGGCAAGGAGGGCCAGAACGCCCGCCTCGCCGCGCGGCTCACCGGCTGGCGCATCGACATCCGGCCGGACACCGAGCCGGCGTCCGACGCGGACGCCGACCGGGACTGACCGGAAACGGCGCCCCCGGCGGGAATAAATGACTACCGGCCGACCGTTTCTGGCCGGTAGACAGGGGGGTCCTCGTTGTCCGAGGACCCTCGTGGATCACAACGACATCCGTTCGATTTTTCGCCTGAAGGGGTGAGGTCGGTACGGGGAGGTAGACTTAGGCGTGTCTGGCCGGACGCAAGCCCGCGCATGCCCCGAACGCACCTGTGTCGGGTGCCGGGAGCGAGCGGCCAAGAACGATCTGCTGCGCATCGTGGCGATCGGGGACGAATGCGTCCCCGATCCTCGCGGTACGCTGCCCGGCCGGGGTGCGTACGTGCACCCTGCCGTGGTCTGCCTCGACCAGGCGGTCCGCCGCCGGGCGTTCCCCCGGGCCCTGCGGTCCGCCGGACCGCTCGACACGGAGGGTCTGCGCACGGTCCTGGCAGACCGGGCCGTGGCGACACCGTAAGAAAGAAGTACGGCACGGATACCCCGTGCGGTCAGGTACCTCGCGAGTTGGAAGTAGGTCGAGATTGCGATGAGCACTCGATGAGTACGCGATGAGTACGCCCATGAAGTAGCGACGGTCCGGCGTAACCCGGACCTAAAAGGAGCGAAGTGGCTAAGGTCCGGGTATACGAACTCGCCAAGGAGTTCGGGGTTGAGAGCAAGGTCGTCATGGCCAAGCTCCAAGAACTCGGTGAATTCGTCCGTTCGGCGTCCTCGACGATCGAGGCGCCGGTTGTACGCAAGTTGACTGACGCACTGCAGGGGCCCGGCGGCAACGCCGGCAAGTCCGCTGCGAAGCCCGGCGCGCCCCGCAAGGCCGCGCCCGCCAAGCCCGCGGCGCCCTCCCCGGCGACCGCGGCACGTCCTGCCCCGAAGCCCGGCGCACCGGCCCCCAAGCCGGCCGCTGCCGAGGCCCCGGCGGCTCCCGCCCCGGTGACTCCGGCCGCTCCCGGCCCGCGTCCCGGCCCCAAGGCTCCGGCCGCCCCGAAGCCCGCTCCGGCGGCTCCCGTGGCGACCGAGTTCTCCGCGCCCCCGGCCGCCCCCGCGCGTCCGGCCGCGTCCCCCGGCCCCCGTCCGGCGCAGCAGCGTCCGGCCGGCCCGGGTCAGGGCGGCGCGCGTCCCGGCGCCCCGCGTCCGGCCGGCGCCACCCCCGGTGCCCAGGCCCCGCGTCCGGGTGCTCCGGCTCCGCGTCCGCAGGGCGCCCGTCCGGCCGGTCCCCGTCCGGGCAACAACCCGTTCACGTCCGGCGGCTCCACCGGTATGGCGCGCCCGCAGGCGCCCCGTCCGGCCGGCGCCCCGCGTCCCGGTGCCCCCGGCGCCGGCGGCCAGGGTGCCCCGCGTCCGCAGGGCGGCCCCGGCGGCGCCCCGCGCCCGCAGGGTCCCGGCGGCGCCCGTCCGACCCCGGGCGGCATGCCCCGTCCGCAGGGCGGCGCTCCGCGTCCGGCCCCGGGCGGCAACCGTCCGAACCCCGGCATGATGCCGCAGCGTCCCGCTGCCGGCGGTCCCGGTCCCCGTCCCGGCGGCGGTCCCCGCCCCGGTCCGGGCGGCGCAGGCCGTCCCGGCGGTCCGGGTCGTCCCGGCGGCGGCTTCGCCGGCCGTCCGGCCGGTCCGGGCTCGCGTCCGGCCGGTGGCGGCTTCGGCGGCCCGCGTCCGGGTGGCGGCGGCTTCGGCGGCGGCCCGGCCGGCGCCGGCGGCGGCGGTCGTCCCGGCTTCGGCGGTCGTCCCGGCGGCCCGGGTGCCCGTGGTGGCACGCAGGGTGCCTTCGGCCGTCCCGGCGGGCCCGCCCGTCGCGGTCGCAAGTCGAAGCGTCAGAGGCGCCAGGAGTACGAGGCCATGCAGGCCCCGTCCGTGGGCGGCGTGATGCTGCCCCGCGGCAACGGCGAGACCGTTCGCCTGTCGCGCGGTGCGTCCCTCACCGACTTCGCGGAGAAGATCAACGCCAACCCGGCGTCGCTGGTCGCGGTCATGATGAACCTCGGCGAGATGGTCACTGCCACGCAGTCCGTCTCCGACGAGACCCTCCAGCTCCTCGCCGACGAGATGAACTACACCGTTCAGATCGTCAGCCCGGAGGAGGAGGACCGCGAGCTGCTCGAGGGCTTCGACATCGAGTTCGGCGAGGACGAGGGCGGCGAGGAATTCCTCATGCCGCGTCCGCCGGTCGTGACCGTCATGGGTCACGTCGACCACGGTAAGACCCGCCTGCTCGACGCCATCCGCAAGACGAACGTCGTCGCGGGCGAGGCCGGTGGCATCACCCAGCACATCGGTGCCTACCAGGTCTCCACCCAGGTCAACGACGAAGACCGTCGCATCACCTTCATCGACACCCCGGGTCACGAGGCGTTCACCGCCATGCGTGCCCGTGGTGCCAAGTCGACCGACATCGCGATCCTCGTGGTCGCGGCCAACGACGGCGTCATGCCGCAGACGATCGAGGCGCTCAACCACGCCAAGGCCGCCGGCGTCCCGATCGTCGTCGCGGTCAACAAGATCGACGTCGAGGGTGCCGACCCGGTCAAGGTGCGCGGTCAGCTCACCGAGTTCGGTCTGGTCGCCGAGGAGTACGGCGGCGACACGATGTTCGTCGACATCTCCGCCAAGCAGGGTCTGCACATCGACTCCCTGCTGGAGGCCGTCGTCCTCACCGCCGACGCCTCCCTCGACCTGCGCGCCAACCCCGAGCAGGACGCTCAGGGTATTGCGATCGAGTCCCACCTCGACCGTGGCCGCGGTGCCGTCGCCACCGTCCTCGTTCAGCGCGGTACCCTCCGCGTCGGCGACACGATGGTCGTGGGCGACGCCTACGGCCGCGTGCGCGCCATGCTCGACGACAAGGGCAACAACGTCGAGGAAGCGGGTCCGTCGACCCCCGTCCTGGTCCTGGGTCTCACCAACGTCCCCGGCGCCGGCGACAACTTCCTCGTCGTCGACGAGGACCGCACCGCCCGTCAGATCGCCGAGAAGCGTGCTGCGCGTGAGCGCAACGCCAACTTCGCCAAGCGCGTCCGCCGGGTGTCCCTGGAAGACCTCGACTCGGTCCTCAAGGCCGGTCTGGTCCAGGAACTCAACCTCATCATCAAGGGCGACGCGTCCGGTGCGGTCGAGGCCCTCGAGTCCTCGCTGCTCCAGCTCGACGTCGGTGAAGAGGTCGACATCCGCGTCCTGCACCGCGGTGTGGGTGCGGTCACCGAGTCGGACATCTCGCTGGCGATGGGCTCCGACGCCATCGTCATCGGTTACAACGTCCGTGCGGCCGGCCGTGCCGCGCAGATGGCGGACCGCGAGGGCGTCGACGTCCGGTACTACTCGGTGATCTACCAGGCCATCGAGGAGATCGAGGCGGCCCTGAAGGGTCTGCTCAAGCCGGAGTACGAAGAGGTCGAGCTCGGCACGGCGGAGATCCGCGAGATCTTCCGCTCGTCCAAGCTGGGCAACATCGCCGGTGTCCTGGTCCGCTCGGGCGAGGTCAAGCGCAACACCAAGGCGCGGCTCCTGCGCGATGGCAAGGTCATCGCCGAGAACCTCACCATCTCGGGTCTGCGCCGCTTCAAGGACGACGTCACCGAGATCCGCGAAGGCTTCGAGGGCGGTATCAACCTCGGCTCCTTCAACGACATCAAGATCGACGACGTCATCGCGACGTACGAGATGCGCGAGAAGCCCCGCGCGTAAGCGCGAGGCGGTTCGCACCGTGTCGTAGGCAGCTGTAACACCGGGGCCGGTCGGCGGAATATCCGTCGATCGGCCCCGGCCGTTGCGTGTACGGTTCTGGTGACCCTGCCGAGCGACGGCCGGCAGGCCACCGAACCCGCACCGGCGGGATATCCGGAACTGCATGTACGTGGGGACTCTGTCCTTCGATCTGCTCCTCGGCGACGTCCATTCGCTGAAGGAGAAACGCTCCGTCGTCCGGCCCATCGTCGCCGAGCTCCAGCGCAAGTTCGCCGTGAGCGCGGCCGAGGTGGGCGACCAGGACCTGCACCGCAGGGCCCGCATAGGGGTCGCCCTGGTGAGCGGGGACGCGGGGTTCGTATCGGACGTACTGGACCGCTGCGAGCGGCTGGTCGCGGCGCGTCCGGAAGTGGAGCTGCTGTCCGTCAGGCGGCGGTTCCACGGTGATGAAGACTGATTGCTTGTCTGCAAGGAAGAAGGAGACGGACCAGTGGCCGACAATGCGCGGGCGAAGAAGCTGGCGGACCTCATCCGGGAGGTGGTGGCGCAGAAGCTGCAGCGTGGAGTCAAGGACCCCCGCCTCGGCACGCACGTGACCATCACCGACACCCGGGTCACCGGCGACCTGCGGGAGGCCACGGTCTTCTACACGGTCTACGGCGACGACGAGGACCGGGCCAGCGCGGCAGCGGGCCTGGAGAGCGCCAAGGGCGTACTGCGTTCCGCGGTCGGCCGGGCGGCGGGGACCAAGTTCACGCCCACCCTGACCTTCGTCGCGGACGCCCTCCCGGAGAACGCCAAGACCATCGAGGACCTCCTCGACAAGGCGCGCGCCTCCGACGCCCAGGTGCGCGAGGTCTCCTCCGGCGCCCAGTACGCCGGTGAGGCCGACCCGTACAAGAAGCCCGATGAGGACTCCGACGACTCCGAGGACACAGCCGCGGAATGAGCACCAACGCAGGGAAGACTCCGGACGGCCTTGTCATCGTCGACAAGCCGTCCGGCTTCACTTCGCACGACGTGGTCGCCAAGATGCGCGGGATCGCCAAGACCCGCCGCGTCGGCCACGCCGGCACCCTCGACCCCATGGCGACGGGCGTGCTCGTCCTCGGCGTCGAGAAGGCCACCAAGCTCCTCGGCCACCTCGCGCTGACCGAGAAGGAATACCTCGGGACGATCCGCCTCGGGCAGTACACCCTCACGGACGACGCCGAGGGCGAGATCACCCGGTCCGCCGACGCCTCCGGGGTCACCCGGGAGGCCGTCGACGCGGGCATCGCCAAGCTGACCGGCGACATCATGCAGGTCCCGTCCAAGGTCAGCGCCATCAAGATCAAGGGCGTGCGCTCCTACAAGCGCGCCCGCGACGGCGAGGACTTCGAGATCCCGGCCCGCCCGGTGACCATCTCGTCGTTCCAGGTGTACGACATGCGGGAGGCGGAGGCCGAGGACGGCACCAAGGTCGTCGACCTGGTCGTCTCCGTCGTCTGCTCCAGCGGCACCTACATCCGGGCCCTCGCCCGCGACCTGGGCGCCGACCTGGGCGTCGGCGGCCACCTCACGGCGCTGCGGCGCACCCGGGTGGGCCCGTACAAGCTCGACAAGGCGCGCACGCTGGACCAGCTCCAGGAGGAGCTGACCGTCATGCCGATCGGCGAGGCGGCCGCGGCCGCGTTCGCGCGCTGGGACCTGGACGCCCGGCGGGCCTCGCTGCTCGCCAACGGCGTGCGGATCGAGATGCCCGACGAGTACCAGGACGGCCGCACCGTGGCCGTCTACGGGCCCCAGGGCCAGCTGCTCGGGCTCGTGGAGAGCAAGGGCGGCAAGGCGAAGTCCCTGGCGGTCTTCGTCTGAGCAGCCGCCGTCCGGGAGGCTCCTCGTCCGACGTGGAGCGGTGAGCGCACACGGAGCGCCGCTCACCGCTCCACGACCCCCCTCGGGTAGGTCTCTATCCACCCGGAGCCGATTGTTCACTCGACCGAGCAGGCGCTCGGAGTGAACGGAGGGAGCGTAAGGGGGCGCTTTCGGCCCGCGCGCTTTTCGTCCCGATCTTCACTTGCCTACCGTCATGACCACGGGTCCCGTGGCGGGGGAGTGGTGCGGCGTTGTCGGACGAGGTCACAGGTGGTGCGGGGAGCGCCGGGGCGGCCCCCTGGGGAGCCGCGGGGTACGCGGGAGGCGAGGAGCGCGCGGAGTACCCGGGAGGCGTGGAGCACCCCGGGGGCCTGGAGCACCCCGCGCCCGCGGAGCCGGTGGAACTCGTCACGATCCGGGACCCGGCCGGACGGACCCGCGGCAGTGGCTTCGTCGCCGACGACCGCGGGACGGTGCTGACCGCCCACGAGGCCGTCGAGGGTCTAGAACGGGTCGTGCTGCACGCGCCCGGCGAGCGGACCTGGCGGACCGACGCCGCGGAAGTGACCCTCCTGCCCGAGCTCGGGCTGGCGCTGGTCCCGAGCGACGGACTCGGGGCGCGGCCGGTGCCGGTGGCCGTGCGCGGGACGATCCCCTCCGGAACGTACGTACGCGTCCCCGCGCGGGGCTGGCGCCAGGCCCGGGTGCTCGGGGCGGGCGCGGACGTCGGCCACACCGCGGGCGGGCGCCGGATGGTGCTGCCCGCCACCGTGGAGCTGGCGATCGGCACGGACGGCCGGGACGCCCTCCTGCTGGGTGGCGAGGCCTGCGGGGGGCCGGTCCTCGACGCGGAGACCGGAGCGGTGCTCGCGGTACTGGGCACCGCCCTCACCGCGGAGCGGCGCTCCGGCAACTTCGCCGTCCCCCTGCGCGCGGCCGCCGCCATCACCCCCGGAGGCCCCCTCGCGGCCCTGCTGGAGCGCAACGGCGCCACCGTCCCCGGGTACGGGGCCGAGCTCAACCTGGCGGGGGCGCTGGAGCTGACCGCGACCACCGTCGGCTCGGCGTTCCCCCCGGCGGCCCGCACCGGGCCGGAACCCGTGGCACGGCCCGCCATCGCCGCCGGGCTGGCCGCCTTCACCGCCGGGCAGGACCTCGTCCTCGGGCTCGTCGGCGACCCCGGCACCGGCCGCACCACCGCCCTCGCCGCCCTGGCCGCCGACCGGGCCCGCGGCCCCCGCCCCGCCCCCACCCTCTGGCTGCGCGGCGCCGACCTGCGGGCCGACGACACCTCCCTGGCCGACGCCGTGACCCGGGCGCTCGCTGAGGCCGTCCGCATCGTCACCGCGGGCGGCGCCCCGGCAGCGGCGGCGCGGGAGCCGGCCGCCGAGGGGACGGCGGAGCGCGTGGCCCGGCTGGCGGGGGCGGCCGGGCGGGCGCTGCTCGTCCTGCTGGACGCCCCCGAGGAGATGCCGCCCGCCCTGGCCCACCGGCTCGCGCCGTGGACGGTGTCCACCGCCGCCTGGCTGTGCGGCACCGGCGCCCGGCTGGTGGTCGCCGCCCGGCCCGAGCACTGGGAGCGGGCCGGCGCCCTCTACCCGCCGGAGCTGCTGCACACCCCGCAACGCTCCGCCCCGCGGCTGCCGCCCGCCCTGCCCGTCGGGGACTTCACCCCGGCGGAGGCGGACGCGGCCCGGGCCCGCCTGGGCGTCCCGGCCGGCGCGGTACGGGAGGCGGACGCCCGCCACCCCCTCACCCTCGGCCTGCTCGCGGGAATCCGCGCCGCCGGGGTCACGGAGGGCCGCCCGACCCGTGACGAGGTCTTCGCCGCCCACCTGGACCTCCTGTGCCTGCGGGTGGCCCTGCGCATCACGACCGCCGCGCGCTCCAGCGACACCCGCCCGCCGGGCCCCGGCCCGGACGGCGGCGGCGCCGGCCTGGCCGGGCAGGCCGACGGCGGGCAGGCGGCGTCGGGGGCGTGGGCGGAGGCCCCCGGACCGGACGGGGACCGGCCCACGGGCTCGTGGTCCGCAGCGGACTGGTCCGCGGGCTCGTGGCCGGGCGGGGACCGGTCCGCGGGCTCGTCCTCGGGGACGGACGGCTCTTCGCCCACGTGGCCGGGCGGACACCCCTCCGCACCCTCCCGCCCCGGCGCCGGCCGGCCCACCGGCCCCCGCCCCGGTGCGGACCCGTCCGGCGGCCCGGGGACCGCCGGGGGCGGGCAGCCGCCCGGCGGGGTGTACGGCCCCGGGGTGCGGCGGCTCGCCGCGCGCGTGGCCGGGCGGGTGCACGAGGCCGCGCGGCGGTGTCTGGGGCCCGGGCAGGGACAGCTCGACCGGGCCGCCTTCGAGGAACTGTTCCCCTGGCGCACCGGCTGGGCCTCAGCCGTCCTCACCGAGGGCCTCCTCGTCCCCGCCGGCCCCGGCTACCGCTTCGCCCACGAGGAGCTCTCCGACTGGCTCCAGGCCTGCCACCTCGACGTCCCCGGCGCCCTCGACTCCCTCGTCCACTCCGGCCCCGCCGTACCCGGCCCGCCCGTGCCCCGGCACCGGATCGGGCCCGTCCTCGAAGCCCTCCGCCGGCTTCCCGGCGCCGGGAAGGCCGAGGAGCAGGCCCGGCTGGTCGACGCCCTGAACGCCTTCGCCCAGGCCCCGCCGGGGGAGGTGCACCCCGACCGCGTCTGGTGGGCCGCCCGGCTCCTGCGCGGGGCCCTGCTCAGCGCCCCTGACGCCACCGCCCACCTGCCCGTCCTGCACGCCCTCGCCGAGCACGTGACCCGGACCGGCGCGCAGGACTTCGGCGGCTGGTTCTGGAACCGGCTCCGGCTGCCCGAGTCCGACCGGCTCGACCTCCTGCGCCGCCTGCTGCCCTCCGACCACCGCTACCTCGAGGCCGCCGGACGCCGCCTCGCCCGCGCCCCGCAACTCGTCCTGTCCCTCCTCTGCGCCTGGTTCACCGACGAACGCCGACTGCGCGGCCGCCCCGGAGCCACCGTGGCCACCGCCGCCCAGGCGCTCCTGCACACCCACCGCGGCCTCGCCCTCGACGACCTCACCGAAGCCCTCGTCGACGCCGCCCACCCCCGCGCCGACGAACTCCTCGCCGTCCTCGCCGAGGACGAACCCTCCGCCCTGTCCCGCGCCGTCGACCGCTGGGCCCACGACGAGCGCCCCGGCCGGCGGGTGGCCGCCGCCGCGTACGGGCTGGCCACCGCCCCGCACGTCCGCACCCCCGCCGACCGGGAGCTGCTGCGCTACGCCGCCGAGGCGCTCCTCGCCCGCCCCGGCGACCTCCCCCTGCACGGCAGCGCCCTCGGGATGCTGCTGCGGGACCCGCAGGCCCGCGCCCGCCACCTCACCGACGCCCTCGAATGCTTCCGCGACCCCGGCCGCGGCTCCCGGCTGCCCGCCTCCGCCCTGGTCGCGGCCCTGCCCGTACTGCCCGACCCGGACGCGGTGTTCGACGCCCTGCGGGCCCGCGCCGACGGGGAGGTACTGCGCGCCCTGGCCGCGCTGACCACCCCCGCGCTGGCCCGCCGCGCCGGTGACCTCGTACGGGAGCACCTCGCGCGGCACCCCGAGGACGCCCCGCACGCCGCCGCCTTCGTCGACCGGCGCCTGGAGCAGGGCCCGGCCGCCGCACCCGTGCTGCGCCCGCTGGTCCTGGGCCTGCTGCGGACCGCCCCGCCGCCCGTACGGGCCGCGCTGGCCGGCGTACTCGCCCCGCCCGGCGGGGAGCCCGGCTCCGCGCTGCGGGCCGAGCTGGCCGAGACTCTGCTGCGCGAGGAGCCCGATCCGCAGGTGCTCGGCGCCTTCCTGACGGCCCTCGCCGCCGCGACCAGCGCCCGGCCCGAGGAGCGGACCCGCGAACTGCTCCGTCGCACCGGCCGGCAGCTGCTGCGGACCCCGGGCGGACCCGAGGTGTTCGAGCAGCGCATCGTGGAGCTGGTCCGGGCCGACCCGGTCTTCGGGGCGCTGGTGGCCCGCTGGCTCGCCGAGTCCGGGGCGGAGGCCGCGGCACTGCTCGGGCCGGGCGCCCGCCGTACCGTGGAGACCCTCAGCCGGTCCGCGCCGGACGTCACCTGAGCCGGCCCGGGCGGCGGCGCTCCCGGACTCCGATGCGGGGACCCGGCCACCGGCATGGCAGTCTTAGACCTGCAATCGGCAATCCGGTACAGGGACTACAAGGATTCGGGCGAGGAGCGGTCACAGTGCAGCGCTGGCGTGGCTTGGAGGACATCCCCCAGGACTGGGGACGCAGCGTCGTCACCATCGGCTCCTACGACGGTGTGCACCGCGGACACCAGCTGATCATCGGACGGGCCGTGGCGAAGGCCCGCGCCCTGGGCGTGCCCTCGGTCGTCGTGACCTTCAGCCCGCACCCGAGCGAGGTGGTCCGCCCCGGCAGCCACCCGCCGATCCTGGCCCCGTACGACCGCCGCGCCGAACTGATGGCCGGCCTCGGCGTCGACGCGCTGCTGATCCTGCCCTTCACGGCGGAGTTCTCCCAGCTGTCCCCGGCCGACTTCATCGTCAAGGTCCTGGTCGACAAGCTGCACGCGCGCGCCGTCATCGAGGGCCCGAACTTCCGCTTCGGCCACCGGGCCGCCGGGAACGTCGACTTCCTGCGCGAGCTGGGCTCCACCTACGACTACGAGGTCGAGGTCGTGGACCTGGTCGAACGCGGCGAGGCGGGCGGCGGTGTGCCGTTCTCCTCCACCCTGGCCCGCCGGCTCGTCGCCGAGGGGGACATGGAGGGCGCCGCCGAGATCCTGGGCCGCCCCCACCGGGTCGAGGGCGTCGTGGTGCGCGGTGCGCAGCGCGGGCGCGAACTCGGCTACCCCACGGCCAACGTGGAGACGGCGCCGCACACCGCGATCCCGGCCGACGGGGTCTACGCGGGGTGGCTGACGGCGGACGGCGAGCGGATGCCGGCGGCGATCTCGGTCGGCACGAACGTGCAGTTCGACGCGACCGAGCGGACCGTGGAGGCGTACGCGATCGACCGCGTCGGGCTCGACCTGTACGGCAAGCAGGTGTCGGTGGACTTCCTCGCGTACGTGCGCGGGATGGCGAAGTTCGAGTCGCTCGACGGGCTGCTGGAGGCCATCGCGGACGACGTGAAGCGGGCGCGCGCCCTGACGGACGCCTTCGACACGGCACGCCGCTAGCCCGTCAGCCCCTGTCATACCGGAGGGCCCCTACCGTCCCGGGACGGTAGGGGCCCTCCGGCGTTCGCTCAGCCGAGCCGCGGATCGCGCGGGGGCTGCCCGGGCTGCTGCGGGGCCGGGGCCTGCGGCCAGGGCTGGCCGGCCTGCGGGTAGGGCTGCTGCCCGTACGGCTGCTGGTACGGCCCCTGGGGCTGCTGGGGCTGCTGGGGCTGCTGGGGCGGCTGCGCATGAGGCTGCGGCTGCTGGGCCGGGGCGTACTGCTGGGGCTGCTGCGGGGCGCCCCACTGCGCCTGCGCGTTCTGCTGCTGGGCCCGCACGAAGTCCTCCGCGACCAGGGCGGAGAGGTTGAAGTACGCCTCCCGGGTCTTGGGCCGCATCAGATCGAGGTCCACCTCGGCGCCGGCCGCCAGGTGCTCGTCGAAGGGCACCACGACGACACCCCGGCAGCGGGTCTCGAAGTGCTGCACGATGTCCTCGACCTTGATCATCTTGGCGGTCTCGCGGACCCCGGAGATGACGGTGATCGAGCGTGAGACGAGATCCGCGTAACCGTGGGCGGAGAGCCAGTCGAGCGTGGTGCTCGCACTGCTCGCGCCGTCCACAGACGGCGTGGAGATGATGATCAGCTGATCGGCCAGGTCCAGGACCCCCCGCATGGCGGAGTAGAGGAGCCCGGTGCCCGAGTCGGTGAGGATGATCGGGTACTGGCGGCCGAGCGTCTCTATGACGCGGCGGTAGTCCTCGTCGTTGAAGGTCGTCGAGACCGCCGGGTCCACGTCGTTGGCGATGATCTCCAGCCCGGAGGGCGCCTGCGAGGTGAACCGCCGGATGTCCATGTACGAGTGCAGGTACGGGATCGCCTGCACCAGGTCCCGGATCGTCGCACCGGTCTCGCGGCGGACGCGGCGGCCGAGGGTGCCGGCGTCGGGGTTCGCGTCGATGGCCAGGATCTTGTCCTGCCGCTCGGTGGCCAGCGTGGCGCCGAGGGCGGTGGTCGTCGTGGTCTTGCCGACACCGCCCTTGAGGCTGATCACGGCGATCCGGTAGCAGGACATCACCGGCGTCCGGATCAGCTCCAGCTTGCGCTGGCGGTCGGCCTCGGCGGCCTTGCCGCCGAACCGGAACCCGGAGCGGGCCGGCCGGGGCTTCTGCTTGGCACGGATCAGCCGGTCGGAGGACAGCTCGACGGCAGCGGTGTACCCCAGCGGCGCACCGGGCCCCTGACCATGCGGCTGCTGCTGGTACGGCCCCTGCGGAGGCTGCGCCTGCTGCGGCGGCACCCCGTACGGTTGCGGCTGCGGCTGCGGCGGCTGCTGCGCAGCGGGCGGCGGGAACCCGTACCCCTGCGGCGCCTGAGCCCCCTGCGGCTGCTGCGGGAACCCGTACCCCTGGGGCGCGGCGTCCTGAGGGGCGGCATCCTGCGGCACCCCGTACGGCTGCGGCTGCTGCGCGGCGGGCGGCGGGAACCCGTACCCCTGCGGCGCGGCGTCCTGCGGCGCGGCACCCTGCGGCGCGGCACCCTGCGGCGCGGCGTCCTGCGGCGCCCCGTACGGCTGCGGCGACTGCTGCGCAGCGGGCGGCGGGAACCCGTACCCCTGGGGCGCACCGGAGGCGAAGGCGGGCGGCAGCGGCGGCAGCGCCGCGCCTCCCGGAACGGCCACCCCGTCCGCCGGAGTGGCAGTCCGCCCCCCGTCCGCACCCCCCTGACCGGGCAGCCCACCACCCGGAACGGCATCGCCGGCCGGCTCCCCGCCGGAACCGCCGAACGCCCCCGGCGCACCCCCCGCCACGGCCGGGGCCGCAGCGTCGGCGGGCACGGCCGGAGGGAACCCCGGGACGGCATCCACGGGTCCGGACTGCTGGACAACCGGTACCCCGGGCACAGCATCGACGGGCTCCGCCGCACCCCCCGGGTTCCCCGGCGCATCGGCGGCCGGTGCCGGTACGACAGGAGCCGCAGGCGGCTGCCCACCCGAGACCACAGCGTGCGCGTCTGCGCCCGGAGCCACCGGCACCGCGTCCGCGGGCGGCGCTACTGCCACAAGAGCCGCAGGCGGCCGGGCACCCGGGAAGGCCGGGACCGAATCCGCCGCCCCGGCCGGGAGGCCAGGGGCGCTCTCGCCGAGGGCAGCCTGCCCGGCCGCAGGCTCCTGCCCACCCGGGAAGGCCGGGGCGGGAGCCACCGGCAACCCGGGAGCGGCGTCGGCCGGGGCGGCCGCGCCAGCCTCCTGAGCGGCCGAGAACGGTCCGCCAGCCGCAGCCGCATCGGCGGCAGCCGGGAACACGGGATCGGCCGACACGGACAGCGGCGGCACAGTCGGCACGGCGAACGGCGCAGCAGCCTCAGGCTGAGCATCCCCGCCCGCCCCACCGGCACCCGCCGGGATCGCACCCGACGCCGCACCAGCCACCTCGGCACCGCCGGGGATCGCACCCGGCGCCGCGTCAACCGCACCGGCACGGGCACCGGCCGGGATCGCACCCGACCCCGTACCAGCCACCTCGGCACCCCCGGGGAACGCACCCGGTGCCGCGTCCACCGCCCCGGCACCGGCATCGGCCGGGATCGCACCCGGCGCCGCGCCAGCCGCCCCGGCACCCGCACCCGCCGGGATCGCACCCGGCGCCGCGTCAACCGACCCGGCGCCAGCACCCCCAGGGAACGCCGCCGCAGAGGAGGCAACGGACCCGGCACCAGGAGGCCTCGGCAACGCACCGGACGCCGCGGCGCCGGCCGCGTCACCTGCACCCCCAGGGAAGGCCGCCGAAGGCGCGGCCGCGCCCGGCTCGGCCCCCGGCAACGGCGCGCCCGGCGAACCGGCGTCGCCGCGCGGCCCCGGCGGAGCGATCCGCATCGTCGGAGGCGAGACCACGTCCGCCGGCCGGTGGGGCTCGAAGCCGCTGCCCTCGGGCAGCCCCGGCACCCCCGCAGCGGGCGCGGGCGGCGGGCTCTGCGTGTACCAGGCCGGCGGGGTGTAGTCGATGGTGAACTCGCCCGTCACATCGGGCTCCGCGTCGGACTGATCGTCCGTCGGGACATCCCACGTCCCGCCGCGCCTCTCGTTCCGATCGCCGCTCACTGATCCTCCTGGTCTGTTGAACACCGGTCAGGCGCCCACATAAGACGCCGCGCCCGCACTCAGCCTAATCGCGCTCCGTGCTCGAAAGCCCCGGAGGTCGCGCCCCCACACCACCTGCCTACAGGCCCCCCGGGCCCTGGGCAACCGTCACCGCCCGCCGGGCGGCCACCCTCCCGCCGACGTGATGCGACAGCATCCACACCACCCCCACACATCCGGCAGCCGGACATCACATCCCCGCCCTTCCCCAGACGACCACTCCCGGCAGTTGGTTGCCGGGGCGCACGGGGCCGCCACCCAGGACGGCCGGCGGACGCCGAACGAGAGAAGCGCGTAGCGATCCGATGCGGAGGGCGGCCCCGCAAAGGACTGACGTCGGCCCGGACGCCCGGTCTGTCGGCCCCCGACCACCCCGCCTGCTCGCTGAGGGAGCCGGATGGTCAAGGTAGGACCGTGCCGTCCTTTTGGGGGTTTCCCGGCAGTCTTCGGCTTTTCGCGGCGGGCTGCCCTGTCAAGGGTCGCCGCAGGCGATCGCGAAGCGACGCGACCGAAGGGAGCGCCCTTGACGGGGCGGCCCGCCGCGGAAGGACGATGAGACGGACGGGAAACCCCCAACCCCTCCCTGAGACCGCCCCGCTGGCGAACCGTCCGCCCAGTCCACGCCCCCCGCCTCAGTCGATCCGCCGCGCCGCCCCCAACAGCCCCGTCTCCGTTTCCGTCGCCTGCGTCATGACGAACTTCCGGTCCCGGGGCGTGCACCACAGCGTCACCCCGTCCCCCAGCGTCGGCAGCGAGTCCACCGCCGCCCTCGGCAGCCGCATCAGCGCGCCCACCTGCTCCGCCTCGTCCGGGGACACCCGCTGGACCCCGACCAGCGCGGAGTTCCGCAGCAGCCGGGGCGCCGTCGGGCTCAGGTACGGCAGCAGGGTCAGCACCGACTGCCACGGCCCCGCCACCACCCGCCCCCGCGGCGGCCGCATCCCGCAGTCCCGGACCACCAGCACCGGACTGCCCGCAGACGCACCCTGCGGCGGTACGCGGCCAACCTCGTGCAGGGTCACGCACTGCTGGCCGCCACCGGCCGCCCGGGCCAGCTCGTTCCACACCTGCGCGCGCCCCGTCTCCACCGCGACCCGGGCCCCGGTGGCGGCGGTGCGCAACGCCAGCACCTGGGCCGTCCACAGGCCGCCGATCAGCGTGACTTCGTACGGGGTGGGCCGGTTCACGCCCAGCACCGCCGACCGCCCCTCGGCGTCCACGCCGATGACGACCCCGTCGTCCCCGACGGGCACCGCCAGCACATCCAGATCCGCCGCGGGCACCACGTGCCGCTCCCGCCGCGGCCCCACCAGCCCGAACCCGCCCCTCACTGCACCCCACCCCAAACCACACCGTCTACACCCAGACCCACACCCGCACCCGCACAGACACCCGCACCCGCACCGACAACCGCACCCGCACCCACACCCACAACCAACCCCACAACCACCCCCACCCCCACCCCCCTCACCGAGCCCCACCCAACGGCAGCGAAGCCAGCAGCCCAGGTACCTGCTCCCGGTCCAGCCGGACCAGACCGGTCCGCACCCCCCGGGCCGTCCGCTCGAGCTCCCGCCGGGCCGCGACGAGTTCCTCGTCGCTGCGCCCCGTCACCCGTACGTGTCCCGTCAGCGCCACGCCCTGCCGCCCGGCCGGGGCCATCGTCAGGCTGAAGTTCGTCGCCAGCGCGGGCAGCGACGTCAGCAGCGCCGCCAGTTGCGGCAGCGCCGCCCCGGCACCGCCCCCCAGCTGCGGCCAGCGGGCTATCCAGTAGGTGGTGTGCCGCCGGTCGTCGCAGCGCCAGGTGCGCGGGGTCTCCTCCGTACGCCGGCCGGTGCTCGCCGACCGCCCGGCCTGGGTGATCGCCATCGGGTTCGCGCACGACGAGGTCGCCAGCGCGCCCGTCAGCTCCTGCTCCGTCAGCACCGTGGCCCGGAACCCCGCCCCGGTCAGCCGGCTCACCAGCTGGTCCGCCGCCCGCACCACACACCGCTGCGCCCCCACGAGCCCTCCGCCGCGGGCGGCCACCGCCTCGGGGCACAGCTCCGGGTCGAGCTTGAGGGCGATCCACGTCAGACGCACCGCCGGGGTCCCCGTCCGCGCCTGGAGCGGGGCGTAGTTGCGCGCGGCCATCGACTGCGCCGGCAGGTGCGGGGCGGGCGCCGGCTGGGTGTGCTGCACCAGCTGCGCCGACTCCAGCCGGATCCCGTCGACCTCCAGGACGTCCCGCACCGCGGACAGCGGCAGCGGACGCGCCGTGCGCTCAGGCCGCAGCGCGGTGGCGTCCATGTCGACCTGCACCACCGCCGTCAGGAACGTCCCGTCGCCGACCAGCCCGACCGGCCGCCGGTCCCGGCCGCCGAACGCCGTCGTCCGCAGCGCCGGATCGGCCTCGACCAGCGGTGCCAGCCCCGGCTCGGTGCCCGCGGGCACGGTGGCGGCCGCGGCCCTGCGCCGCCGGGCCCGCAGCGCGAGCACGCCGCCGATCCACTCCGGCAGGGAGCGCTGGTGGCGCCGTACGAGGGCGAGCAGCACCAGGGCCAGCGCGACCGCTCCGGCGGGCACCAGCAGCAGCGGCTCCACCACCCAGGCCACGAGCAGCGCGGCGGCGGCGAGCTGCAGGAGCACGAGCTGTTGCAGTCGGAACGGCCCGAACCGGCCGGGGCTCGGCCTCGGATGCGGTGTGACCCCGCCGCGCCCGGTCGTCGCGGCCTCGGCCGCCTGTGGCACCGTCGCGGTGGCCCCCACTGGCGCACCTCCCCAACTCATGGGCAGAACAAAGAACTCCGGTCACCGTACGGCCTCGGCCGCGCGACGGCGGAACCTCCCGTCCGCCTCCACCCCAACACCAGCCGATCCTCCGTCAAGAGGCATAGTAGGTCCCCGGTCCGACAACCAGGGGCCCGGGAGCGGCCCCACCGACCGGGCCGTGCGGGGAGGAACAGGCGGTCATGGCGTCACGGCGCGACGAGCTCAACGCATACACCTTTGCGAAGCGGCGCACGGTGGCCGCCTTCCTCCAGCCCTCCGCCACCGGAACCGAGGAGGGCGCGCCCCGGCCGCTGCGTACCGTCCTGCCCGGCGTGGTCGTCGGCGCCCTCCTGGTCGCCGGCTTCGGCGCCTGGGGCATGTTCAAACCCCAGGCGCCCAAGGGCTGGGACGAGCCCGGAGCCATGGTCATCGTCGGCAAGCAGTCGACGACCCGGTACGTGGTCCTCACCACCAAGATCAACGGCAAGGACCAGACCCGGCTCCACCCCGTCCTGAACCTGGCCTCGGCGCGGCTCCTCCTCGACCCGCAGAAGTCCAAGGTCGTCCAGGTCGACGACAAGCTGCTGGACGCCGGCAAGCCCCCGCGCGGCCCCATCATCGGCATCCCCTACGCCCCCGACCGGCTCCCCGCGAAGGCGGACGCGGCGAAGGCCAAGCGCTGGGCCGTCTGCCAGCAGCCCGGCGGCAACAACCGCGGCGTGCAGACGGCCGCCTTCGTCCTCGCCGACCGTGAGGCGGGCCTGCTGGACGACGCGCACCGCACCACCGACACCCAGGTGCTGTACGTGCAGAGCACCGGCGGCGCCAAGGAGCGCTACCTGGTCGACTCGGCGGGCACGAAGTACAAGTTCCCCGAGGGCCGGCCCGACTCCGCCACCCTGACCACGGCGCTCGTCGGCACCGGAGCGACCCCCCAGCCGGTCACCGAGGAGTGGCTGGCCACCCTCAACTCCGGTGACGAGCTGGGCTTCCCCCAGCTGCCCGGCACCGCCGGCGCCCCCGCCTCCGTCCAGGGGCTGGGCAGCGCCGACAACCGGGTCGGGATGGTGCTGACCGCCCAGACCGGCTCCGGGACCCAGCACTACGTCGTGCTGCCCGACCGGGTCGCCCCGGTCTCGGAGTTCGTCGCCTGGCTGCTGATCTCCGCACCCGCGACCGACGGCCTCGACATGCACGGCAAGGCCCACGAGGTCGACCTCCAGGCCCTGAACCCCGACGCCGGCGCCTTCAAGGACGAGGCCCGCTGGCCCCGCAAGCGCGCCGCCCAGGTCAACCGGGTCGCGGCCGCGCCCGGCTCCGCCCCGGCCGGCGAGCAGCGCGACACCGTCTGCAACGTCCTGCGCTCCGTCGACTCCCAGGGCAACCAGACGCTGAGCACCTGGGCCGGTACCGGCTTCCCCGTCGACATCACCGCCAGCGGCACCAGCTCGTACGTCACCCCCGGCACCGGCCTCCTCTACACCCAGGTCCAGGGCCGCCAGGCCAACGCGGGCGGCGCCCTGTTCCTGGTCACCGACACCGGCCTGCGCTACGCCGTACAGGCCAACGGCGACAGTGACGCCGAGCAGTCGAAGATCGGCGCCCCCGACCCGCAGGCCCCGGGCGCGGCCGGTGACGGCCGGCCCGAACCCAGCCAGGCGCAGGTCCGGCTCGGCTACGGCGGCGTCGTCCCCGCGCTGGTGCCCATCGCCTGGTCGGAGTTCCTCTCCAAGGGCCCCCGCCTGGACACCAACTCCGCCCGCCAGCCCCAGGGTTCCTGAGTGAGGACACCGGCCGTGCCCCAGCCCTCCCGCGCCGCCGCCCTGCCCCTGGCCGCGCTCACCCTCGCCCTCGTATCGGCGCCCCCCGCCGCATACGCCCTGGGCCCCGCCGGCGCAGGCGAGTGCACCTTCCCCATGAAGAAGCAGATCGCCGACCGCCCCTGGGCCCTCCAGCGCCTCACCTTCGACGCCCTGTGGGCGCAGACCAGGGGCAAGGGCGTCCGCGTCGCGGTCATCGACACCGGCGTCGACCGCGCCAACCCCCAGCTGGCCGGCGCCCTCGACACCAGCGCGGGCCGCGATTTCCTCGACCCCAAGGGCGGTGACGGCACCAACGACACCGTCGGCCACGGCACCAAGGTCGCCGGACTGATCGCGGCCCGCCCCCAGCAGGGCACCGGCTTCGTCGGCCTGGCCCCCGAGGCCACCGTCATCCCCATCCGGCAGAACGACGGCCAGGGCAACGGCAACGCGGCCACCCTCGCCCAGGCCATCGACCACGCCGTCGCCAAGGGCGCCCAGGTGATCAACATCTCCCAGGACACCGACGCCCCCCTGACCGCCGACTCCGACCTCGCCAAGGCGGTCCAGCGGGCCCTGGACGCCAAGGCCGTGGTCATCGCCTCCGCCGGCAACGACGGGCTGAGCGGCGAGAAGCGCAGGACCTACCCGGCCGCCTTCCCAGGAGTCCTCGCGGTCGCCTCCTCCGACCGCAACAACGAGCGCGCGGCGTTCTCCCAGCCCGGCGACTTCATCGGCATCGCCGCCCCCGGCGTCGACATGGTCTCCACCGTCCCCGGCTTCGGGCAGTGCATCGACAACGGCACCAGCTTCTCCGCCCCCTACGTTGCCGGCGTCGCCGCCCTCCTGCTCGCCAAGCACCCGGACTGGACCGCGCAGCAGGTGGTCTGGCAGATCCAGAACACCGCCGAGCGGTCCGTCAAGGGCCGCGACGACTACGTGGGCTGGGGCGTCGTGGACCCCGTCCGCGCGCTCACCCAGGACCGCGAGGCCCCCCGGGCCCCGGTCCCGGACCCGGGCCCGCCCCCGGCGGCGGCCCCGCAGGCGGTGCCCCTGCCGCTCACCGAGACCGCGCAGGAGCGCGACGAACGGATCGGCACGTACGCCCTCGGCGTCACCGGGCTGCTCATCGCGGTCATCGCCGTGACCGCCGCCGTCGTGCGCGAGGCCCGCCGCAGTGTTGGGCGTGCCGGTCGAACTGGCTAGAGTGGCCGCAGGCTTCACGACTGTGATCGGGGGAGGGGCGTGA
The DNA here is from genome assembly GCF_002028425.1 of Streptomyces katrae. Taxonomy (GTDB): domain Bacteria; phylum Actinomycetota; class Actinomycetes; order Streptomycetales; family Streptomycetaceae; genus Streptomyces; species Streptomyces katrae_A. The sequence continues at coordinate 5,639,357 of NZ_CP020042.1, forward strand.
GGCGGAGGGGGAACTCCGGTGCGCGCGGCTCGAATCCGCGCCCGGACGGGCCGCTCCGTCCCGTGATCCCCTGGTTCATGCGGGGAATTGAGAAGTGAGGAGCTTCGGATGACTGACAATTTCGGACTTGCCGACGATCCGGTCGTCAAGGCGGCCAACAAGATCTCCGAGACGGCCGACGCCGTGTCCAGCCAGTCGCGCGAGCTGGCCGACATCCTGGCCACCGCCGCGGCGGGGTGGACGGGTGTCGGTGCCGACGGGTTCACCACGGCCCAGTCGCAGCTGAACGAGGACCACGACGCGATCCGCCGCCTGCTGGGCGTGCTGCACAACGCCGTCTCGCAGACCAAGAACCTCACCAATGCCCAGGACGAGGAAGTGCGCGCGGAATTCGCCAAGCTCGGGAAGTCGGGCCTCGACGACCTCTGAGCCGGCTCCCCGACGGGATCCGCGCAGCCCCCGCACGCCAGCCGAAGGAGAAGAGCATGTCCGGCAACAACGACGGCCACACCCGGGTACGGTACGAAAGCGTCCAGCAGATGGCGGACCGCATCCGCGTCGTCTCCCGGAACATCATCAAGGACCTGGAGGAGATGGAGGCGGCCGTGAAGGTCGTCACCGACACCTGGGACGGTGAGGCGCACCGCGAGTACGTGGCCCTCCAGAAGAAGTACCACGCCCGCGCCGACCACATGCAGAAGAAGCTCGAGGAAGCGGCCCGGCTCATCGAGCACGGCAAGGGCGCCTACCGCGCGACCGACGTGAAGGCCTCCCGCCTGTTCACCGAGGCCTTCTGAGCGCCTGAGCGCCTGAGCGCCCGAGCTCCGTACACATGACGTACGAAGGGGGGGCGCGCCCGCACCGGGCGCGCCCCCCTTCGTACGGCTCCCACACCCCTCAGGTGAGGTCGAACTCCCCGTCCCGGGCCCCGAGCACGAACGCCTCCCACTCGGCCGCCGTGTAGCGCAGCACCGTCTCACGGTCCAGGGACGACCGCATCGCCACCGCGCCCTCGGGCAGCTTGGCGATCTCCACCCGCTCCTCGTCCGGGCTGGTCCCGGGCGGCCCCTGCCACTCGACGTCACTGATGTCGAGCGCGTACAGCTCGTCCTTCTCCTGCTGGGTGCCCATGATGCGGCCCTTCCCGTCGGTCGTGCGGTGCTGCTCGGTCTTCGCAGCCGATTATCGGTGAGGGCCCGCCCCCCGGGGCCGTTTCCGCCGGAAATCGAAACCCCGGCCGCCACCCCGCACCCCCCGGCCGCCACCCCGCACCCCCCGGCCCACCGCCCCTACAGCCCCGGCATCCGCCCCAGCTGCACCAGCGAGGTGCCCCGCCGGCGCGAGACGTAGTAGCCACGCCCCGGAGGCATCGGGCGCGGGCGGACCGGGCCGAGCAGGTCGCCCTCGGACGGATCGCCCGACAGCACCACGCCCTGCGCCCCCAGCTCCTTGATCCGCTGCATGAACGGCTCGTACATGGCCCGCGAGGCCCCCGCCGAGCTCCGCGCGATGATGAACCGGACCCCGGTGTCCCGGGCGAAGGGCAGGAACTCCACCAGCGGTGCCAGCGGATTGCCCTGGCTCGTGGCGACCAGGTCGTAGTCGTCGATCACGATGAACACGTTCGGGCCGGTCCACCAGCTGCGGTCCCGCAGCTGCTGCGGGGTGACGTCGGCCGGCGGCTGGCGGCGCGAGAACACCCCGGCCAGCGCCTGCATGTGCGTCTGCAGGGAATTCGCCATCGGGGCGTACTCCAGCAGGTGCTCCTCCGGCAGCGCCCCCAGCAGCCCGCGCCGGTAGTCGCCGACCACCAGCTTCGCCTGCTCCGGCGGGTACCGTTCGGCGATCTGCCGGGCGATCAGCCGCAGCAGGTTCGTCTTGCCGGACTCGCTCTCGCCGAACACCAGGAAGAAGGGGTCCGACTCGAAGTCGACGAACACGGGCTCCAGCGCCGTCTCGTCGATGCCGATCGCGATGCCGCGCTCGGGGAACTCCCCGCCCTTGGGCAGCTGGTCGGCGTGCAGCAGCCGCGGCAGCAGCCGCACTCCCGGTGCCGACGGACCCGGCCAGCCCGCCCGCACCGCCGCCACGAACTCCGCCGTGCCCTCCGAGAGGCTCTCCGCCTCGGGCGAGCCGTCGATGCGCGGCAGTGCGCCCAGGAAGTGCAGCTTCTCCGGCACCTGTCCGCGCCCCGGCATCCCCGTCGGCACGTTCGCCGCCACCCTGCGGTCGAACTCGGAGTCCATGACGTCACCCAGCCGCAGTTCGAGGCGCCCCAGCATCTGGTCCTTCAGCGCGGCCCGCACCTCCATGTACCGGGCCGCCGTCACCACCACGTGGACCCCGTAGCCCAGACCCCGCGAGGCGATGTCGGTGACCACCTGCTCCAGGCCCTCGTACTCGCCGCGGAACCCGCCCCAGCCGTCGACGATCAGGAACACGTCGCCCCAGGCCTCGCCCGGCAGCTCGCCCGCCGCCCGCTTGCGCCGGTAGGTGGCCATGGAGTCGATCCCGTTCGCCCGGAAGAACTCCTCCCGCCGGTTCAGGATCCCCGCCACCTCCGCGACCGTGCGCCGCACCCGCTCCGGATCCAGCCGCGAGGCGATCCCGCCCACGTGCGGCAGCTCCGCCACCGCCGACATGCCGCCACCGCCGAAGTCCAGCCCGTAGAACTGCACCTCGCGCGGGGTGTGCGTGAGCGCGAACGCCGAGATCAGCGTCCGCATCAGCGTCGACTTGCCCGACTGCGGGCCGCCGACCACCAGCATGTGGCCCGCCGCCCCCGAGAAGTCCCGGTAGAGCACCTCGCGCCGCTGCTCGAAGGGCTTGTCGATCAGCCCGAGCGGCACCACCAGCCCGCCCGGCCGCGTATAGCCCTCCGCGTGCAGCCCGCGCTCCGCCGACGGCGCCAGCGCCGGCAGCAGCTGGTCCAGCGAGGGCGCCCGGTCCAGCGGCGGCAGCCACACCTGGTGCGCCGGCACCCCCTGTCCCTCCAGCCGGGCCACGATCACGTCGAGGACCGTGTCCGCGAGCGCGTCGTCCTCCCGCTCCGGCCGCGCCGCCAGGTGCGCCGGGTCCGGGGCCGCGTACACCACCGGCACCGGAGCCGCCGTGAACAGCACCGGCCGCCGCTCCACCGGGAACGGCCCCACCGACAGCTCCCGCCCGCCCGAACGGTAGACGCCCGACACGTACGCCGCCTTGAACCGCGTCATCTCGTCCGTGCCGAACTTCAGATAGCCCGAACCGGGCACCGACGGCAGGTGGTACGCGTCCGGCACGCCGATGGCCGTCCGAGACTCCGCCGCCGAGAAGGTCCGCAGCCCGATCCGGTACGACAGGTACGTGTCCAGGCCGCGCAGCTTGCCCTCCTCCAGCCGCTGCGAGGCCAGCAGCAGGTGCACGCCCAGCGAACGGCCGATCCGGCCGATCTGGATGAACATGTCGATGAAGTCGGGCTTCGCCGTCAGCAGCTCGCTGAACTCGTCGATCACCAGCACCAGCGAGGCCAGCGGCTCCAGCGCGGCACCCGCCGCACGCGCCTTCTCGTAGTCGTGGATGTTCGCGTAGTTGCCCGCCGCGCGCAGCAGCTCCTGCCGCCGCTGGAGCTCGCCGCGGATCGAGTCGCCCATCCGGTCGACCAGCGTCAGGTCGTCCGCCAGGTTGGTGATCACCGCCGCGACGTGCGGCATCTGCCCCATGCCGGTGAAGGTGGCACCGCCCTTGAAGTCCGCGAGGACGAAGTTCAGCGTCTCCGAGGTGTGGGTCACCGCCAGCCCCAGCACCAGCGTGCGCAGCAGCTCCGACTTGCCCGAACCCGTCGCGCCCACGCACAGCCCGTGCGGGCCCATGCCCTCCTGCGCGGCCTCCTTCAGGTCCAGCATCACCGGCGCGCCGTCCTCGCCCACCCCGATCGGCACCCGCAGCCGCTCGCCGGCCGACCGAGGCCGCCAGGTCCGGGACACGTCCACCGAGGCCGCGTCGCCCAGGTTCAGCAGATCGGTGAAGTCCAGGTTCGCCAGCAACGGCTCGTCGTCGTCCCCGCCGCCCGTGCGCAACGGCGCCAGCTGCCGGGCCAGGGCCTCGGCCGCCGGCAGCGACAGGGTGTCCGGCACCCCCTCGTACGCGACCCCCGCGCCCGACTCCAGCCGCAGCCGGCCCGGCCGCACCACGACCGACAGCCCGCCGCGCGGCTCGTCGAGCTCGCCCGCCACCACCTCGACGACGGTCACGCCCTGCAGCCCCTCGGCCGCCGCGAACACCGAATCCGGCGGCACCATCCCGCCGTCGAGGACCACCACCAGGTGCGGCTGGTCCAGCACCGGCGACACGTCCCGGCTGAACCGCGGCCGCCCCTCCAGCCGGGACCCCAGCAGCCCCTCCAGTTCCCCCAGGTCATCGCTGAACAGCCGCTTCGTGCCGGCCCCGTCCACCTGCCCGGGCACCTGCGTGTGCGGCAGCCACTTCACCCAGTCCCACTCCGCCACCGCCCCCGGCGCGGCCACCACGCCGACCACCAGGTCCTCGGGGGAGTGCAGCGTCGCCAGCTGCGCCACCATCGCCCGCGCGGCCCCGCGCGCCGACTCCGCCTCCCCGGACACCGTCACGTGGTAGAACGCCCGCATCGACACCGCCACCGGCAGCCCGTCCAGCGAGGAATGCACCTTCAGGAAGCGCTGCATCGCCCCCGCCGTCAGCGGCTCCAGCTCGTCCACCGGCGCCGTGTCCGGAGCCACCAGCGGCGTCGCCAGCCCCTGCGCGCCCAGCCCCAGCCGGGCCTGCCCGAAGTCCGCGTCACCGACCCGCCGCTCCCACAGCCGCGACCCCTCGGCGACCACCGACCACAACTGCTCGGGTGCCGGGTGCAGGTACAGCTGCGCGTCACGCTGCGCCCGCGCCGTCCAGCGCACCTGACGGCGCGTCTGCGCCAGGTACTTGAGGTAGTCCCGCCGCACGTCGGCCATTTGCCCCTGCGTACCGCGCCGGTGGCGCACCAGCTGGGCTATGACCATGCCCACCGTGGACACCAGCATCAGCACGCCCATGACCCGCATGAACGGCGCCGCACCCGGCATGAAGAAGAACACGACCGAGGAACCCATGCCCAGCATCGGCAGGAACTGCATCAGCAGACCCTCCTGCTGCCCCCGCGGAAGCTCCGGCGGGGACTCCAGCCGCAGCTCCTCCGAAGGGACTTCGGGTGGCAGCGACCGGGGCGGGCGCTTGACGACGATCTGGCTCACCGGAGCATCAATCCCTCGAAAGCGGACGGGGCACCGTGACCGCCGCCCCAACTCCCGGGGCCCGTAAGGGGACTACCGCACCCCGCGCCCCGGCGCGAACCGTGATCCTACTTGCCGAAGGCCGCACGCCCTCCGGGTAGGGTGGCGCGCGCACCACGCGCATCCACCCATGCGCATCCGCGAATCGGCCGCTCCGTGGCGGCAACCAGGGGGGTCACACAGGTGAGTACGGCCGAGGCCACCGGATTCTGCAGGGTCACCGTCGTGGCCCCGGACAGCCGTATCGACGTCGCCCTCCCCGAGGACATCGCCGTCGCCGACGTCTACCCGGAACTGCTGCGGCTCACCGGCCAGACCCAGCCCGTCGGCGCCCCCACCGGCTTCCACCTCGTACGCCGCTCCGGCGTCGTCCTCGACGGGACCCGCACCCTCGCCGCCCAGCAGGTCCTCGACGGCGAGGTGCTCAGCCTCCGCCCCTTCGCCGAGTCCCTCCCGCCCGCCGTGTTCGACGACGTCTCCGACGCCGTCGCCTCCGCCGTCGTCCGCGACCGGCACCGCTGGAGCGACGACATGCTCCGCGGGGCGGGCCTGGCCGGCGCCGCCGTGCTGCTCGTCCTCCTCGGCTTCGTCCTCTGGTACGCCGACCCCCTGCGCCACGACATGCACGGCCTGCCCGGGATCATCGCCGGCTCCGCCGGCGCCCTGCTCACCGCCGCCGCCGCGGTGCGCGCCCGCGTCTACCGCGACCGCGGCTCCGCCGTCGCCCTCGGCCTCGGTGCGCTGCCACACCTGCTGATCGCCGGCTCCGGCATCGTCGCCGCCGGCCCCGGCCAGGGACCCGGCCGCCTGCAGTTCCTGCTCGGCTGCGGCTGCGTCCTCGTCGCCTCCGTCGCCCTGACCGCGCTCACCCCGCACGGCGACGCCCCCTTCGTCGCGGCCACCTTCCTCGCCGCCACCGGCACCCTCGCCACCTTCGCGGCCATCGCCACCGGCGCCTCCGCGACCGCCACCGCCGCGGTCTGCGCCCCGGTCGCCATCGGCCTCGTCGCCTTCCTGCCCGGCCTCTCCGCCCGCTTCGCCCGCCTGCCCATCGGCTACGCCGCCCCGCAGAGCGCCGCCCCCGGCTACGGGACCGCGGACCGCCACGACACCGACCCGTACGGTGACCAGCCCGGCGACGGCCGCGGCGACCAGGGCGAACCGATCGACGCCGAGGCCGTGGCCGCCCAGGCCCGCCGCGGTCACGAGATGCTCCTCGGCCTGGTCGCGGGGTGCGCCGCCGTCACCGTCGGCGCCGCCGCCGTCCTCGGCTTCTCCGACAACACCTGGGGCCGCCTCCTGGCCCTGGCCTCCGGGCTGGCCGTGCTGCTGCGCGCCCGCCTCTTCCGCTACACCTCCCAGGTGGTCTGCGCCCTGGTCGCCGGCCTCGCGGCCACGGGCCTGCTCGTCCTGGGCCTGGCCCTGCACCCGCCGGGCAACCTCATGGAGGAGTTCACCCGCTACCACGACCGCGGCGGCCTGGACCTCCGTACGATCTGGCTCTCCGCCGCCGTCGCCGCCGGCGCGGCCCTCCTCGCCGGAATTGCGCTTGTCATCCCCCGCAAGGGCCTGTCACCCTTCTGGGGAAGGCTGCTCGACCTCACCGAGGCCGCGGTCCTGCTCAGCCTGGTCCCGCTGGCCCTGGCCGTACTCGACGTGTACGGCCGTGCCCGCTCCCTCACCAGCTGAGACGTCCACCATCCGGCAGCCTGGTACGCTGTGTGACGGCCGTTTGTGTACGCGCCCCCGGAATCCTCTGGAGGCTGCGCTCAGCGAGCCCCGCCTCCCGAGTCACGGAAGCTCCCCAGAGAATTCGACCTGGGGCACTCGGTGGCCACGAAGACCTAAACGAGGAGTAAGCGTGCCGCTCGACGCCGCTACGAAGAAGCAGATCATCGCCGAATTCGGTGCCAAGGAGGGCGACACCGGCTCTCCCGAGGTCCAGGTCGCGATGCTCTCCCGCCGCATCTCGGACCTGACCGAGCACCTCAAGACCCACAAGCACGACCACCACTCCCGTCGTGGTCTGCTGATCCTGGTCGGCCAGCGCCGCCGTCTGCTGCAGTACCTGGCCAAGAAGGACATCCAGCGCTTCCGTACGCTGGTCGAGCGCCTCGGCATCCGCCGCGGTGCGGCCGGCGCCAAGTAAGCACACCGTGAAGGGAGCGGTTCCCACACCGATGGGGCCGCTCCCTTTGCCGTACGTGCGCGACCTACCCGACGCTTTGTAGGCTGGGAGACAGCGCACAACTGAAGAGGAGGAGCGCCCTCCCTACGCCGCCGGTCCTCGGTAGTGGCATCCGGAAAGCCCCCACGGCGGGGCAGGGAACCGGGTGCTTCGATCGAAGACCGGCCCGCACGCCAGGAGCGCTTCTCCGCAACCGTCCCCCACCACACGGGTGGCCGGGACGGACGTCCTCCACCACACGGGTGGCGGACGGAAGACGACGAAAATGGAGAAAACGCTAGTGGAGAACGAGACCCACTACGCCGAGGCCGTCATCGACAACGGTTCCTTCGGCACCCGCACCATCCGCTTCGAGACGGGCCGCCTCGCCCGCCAGGCCGCCGGCTCCGCCGTCGCCTACCTGGACGACGACACGATGGTGCTCTCCGCGACCACCGCGTCGAAGAAGCCCAAGGACCAGCTCGACTTCTTCCCCCTCACGGTGGACGTCGAGGAGCGGCAGTACGCCGCCGGCAAGATCCCCGGCTCCTTCTTCCGCCGCGAGGGCCGCCCCTCCGAGGACGCGATCCTCACCTGCCGCCTGATCGACCGCCCGCTGCGCCCCTCCTTCAAGAAGGGCCTGCGCAACGAGATCCAGGTCGTCGCCACCGTCATGGCGCTCAACCCCGACCACCTGTACGACGTCATCGCGATCAACGCCGCGTCCGCGTCCACGCAGCTGGCCGGCCTGCCCTTCTCCGGCCCGATCGGCGGCGTCCGCGTCGCGCTGATCAAGGGCCAGTGGGTGGCCTTCCCGACGCACACCGAGCTCGAGGACGCCGTCTTCGACATGGTCGTCGCGGGCCGCGTCCTGGAGGACGGCGACGTCGCGATCATGATGGTCGAGGCCGAGGCCACCGAGCGGACCATCGCCCTGGTCAAGGGCGGCGCCGAGGCGCCGACCGAGGAGATCGTGGCCGCCGGCCTCGAGGCCTCGAAGCCCTTCATCAAGGTCCTGTGCAAGGCCCAGGCCGACCTGGCCGCCAAGGCCGCCAAGCCCGAGGGCGAGTTCCCGGTCTTCCTCGACTACGAGCAGGACGTCTACGCCGCCCTGGAGCAGGCCGTCCGCGGCGAGCTGGCCCAGGCGCTCACCATCGCGGGCAAGCAGGACCGCGAGGCCGAGCTGGACCGCGTCAAGGACATCGCCGCCGAGAAGCTCCTCCCGGCCTTCGAGGGCCGCGAGAAGGAGATCTCCGCCGCCTACCGCAGCCTGACCAAGGCCCTGGTGCGCGAGCGCGTCATCAAGGACAAGGTCCGCATCGACGGCCGTGGCCTGACCGACATCCGCACCCTGGCCGCCGAGGTCGAGGCCATCCCGCGCGTGCACGGCTCGGCGCTGTTCGAGCGTGGCGAGACCCAGATCCTGGGCGTCACCACCCTCAACATGCTCCGCATGGAGCAGCAGCTGGACACCCTCTCCCCGGTGACCCGCAAGCGCTACATGCACAACTACAACTTCCCGCCGTACTCCGTCGGCGAGACCGGCCGCGTCGGCTCCCCGAAGCGCCGCGAGATCGGCCACGGCGCGCTCGCCGAGCGCGCGATCGTGCCGGTCCTGCCGACCCGCGAGGAGTTCCCCTACGCGATCCGCCAGGTGTCCGAGGCCCTCGGCTCCAACGGTTCGACGTCCATGGGCTCGGTCTGCGCCTCCACCATGTCGCTGCTGAACGCCGGTGTGCCGCTCAAGGCCCCCGTCGCCGGTATCGCCATGGGCCTGATCTCCCAGGAGATCGACGGCAAGACCCACTACGTCGCCCTCACCGACATCCTCGGTGCGGAGGACGCCTTCGGCGACATGGACTTCAAGGTCGCCGGCACCAAGGAGTTCGTCACCGCCCTCCAGCTGGACACCAAGCTGGACGGCATCCCGGCCTCCGTCCTGGCCGCGGCCCTCACCCAGGCCCGCGACGCCCGCCTCCACATCCTCGACGTGATGATGGAAGCGATCGACACCCCGGACGAGATGTCCCCGAACGCCCCGCGGATCATCACCGTCAAGATCCCGGTGGACAAGATCGGTGAGGTCATCGGCCCCAAGGGCAAGATGATCAACCAGATCCAGGAGGACACCGGCGCCGAGATCACGATCGAGGACGACGGCACCATCTACATCGGTGCCGCCGACGGCCCGGCCGCCGAGGCCGCCCGCTCCACGATCAACGCGATCGCCAACCCGACCATGCCGGAGGTCGGCGAGCGGTACCTGGGTACGGTCGTCAAGACCACCACCTTCGGTGCCTTCGTCTCCCTCATGCCCGGCAAGGACGGCCTGCTGCACATCTCGCAGATCCGCAAGCTCGCCGGTGGCAAGCGCGTGGAGAACGTCGAGGACGTGCTCGCGGTCGGTACCAAGGTGCAGGTCGAGATCGCCGAGATCGACCAGCGCGGCAAGCTCTCCCTGGTCCCCGTGATCGAGGGCGAGGACGCTGCCGAGTCTGACAAGGACGACTCCGACAAGTGACGTCGCGTAGTTCCCGTGTGACGGCCCGCCCCTCTTCGGAGGGGCGGGCCGTCGCCCGTACCCAAACCCTCCTCAAGGGCGAGAACGGCATCGGCACCGTCCGCCGCACCGTCCTCCCCGGCGGACTGCGCGTCGTCACCGAGACGCTGCCGTCCGTGCGCTCCGCCACCTTCGGCATCTGGGCCAACGTCGGCTCGCGCGACGAGACGCCCTCCCTCAACGGCGCCACCCACTACCTGGAGCACCTCCTCTTCAAGGGCACCGCCCAGCGCACCGCCCTCGACATCTCCTCCGCGATCGACGCGGTCGGCGGCGAGATGAACGCCTTCACGGCGAAGGAGTACACCTGCTACTACGCCCGGGTGCTCGACACCGACCTGCCGCTGGCCATCGACGTGGTCTGCGACATGCTCACCGGCTCGCTGATCCGCGAGGAGGACGTCGACGCCGAGCGCGGGGTCATCCTCGAAGAGATCGCGATGACCGAGGACGACCCGGGCGACATGGTCCACGACCTCTTCGCCCAGACCATGTACGGGGACTCGCCCCTGGGCCGCCCCGTCCTCGGCACCGTCGACACCATCAACGCCCTCGGCGCCGACCGGATCCGCCGCTTCTGGAAGAAGCACTACGATCCCACCCGCCTGGTCGTCGCCGCCGCCGGCAACGTCGACCACGCCAAGGTCGTCCGCCAGGTCCGCGCCGCCTTCGAGAAGGCCGGCGCCCTGGGCCACACCGACGCGAGCCCCGTCGGCCCGCGCACCGGCACCAAGCGCATCCGCACCGCCGGCCGCGTCGACCTGGTGGGCCGCAAGACCGAGCAGGCCCACGTGGTCCTCGGCATGCCCGGCCTGGCCCGCACCGACGACCGCCGCTGGGCCCTCGGCGTGCTGAACACCGCCCTCGGCGGAGGCATGTCCTCCAGGCTCTTCCAGGAAGTCCGCGAGAAGCGCGGCCTGGCCTACAGCGTGTACTCGTACACCTCCGCCTTCGCCGACACGGGCCTCTTCGGGGTCTACGCCGGCTGCCGGCCCAGCCAGGTCCACGACGTCCTGCGGATCTGCCGCGACGAGCTCGACAAGGTCGCCTCCGAGGGACTCACCGACGAGGAGATCCGGCGCGCGGTCGGCCAGCTCTCCGGCTCCACCGTCCTCGGCCTGGAGGACACCGGCGCGATCATGAACCGCATCGGCAAGAGCGAGCTGTGCTGGGGCGACCAGATGTCGGTCGACGAGATGCTGGCCCACATCTCCGAGGTGACCCCGGACGACGTCCGGGAAGTCGCCCGGGATGTACTGGCACAGCGGCCCTCGCTCGCGGTGGTCGGCCCGCTCAAGGAGAAGCAGGCGGCCCGCCTGGACGAAGCGGTCGCCTAGCCCGTACGAGTGAAGGAAACAAGCATGAGCAAGCTGCGCGTGGCAGTCCTCGGCGCCAAGGGCCGCATCGGCTCCGAGGCCGTCAGGGCCGTCGAGGCCGCCGGGGACATGGAGCTGGTGGCGGCTCTCGGCCGGGGCGACAAGCTGGAGGCCCTGGCCGACGCCGGGGCACAGGTCGCCGTCGAGCTGACCACCCCCGACTCGGTGATGGACAACCTCGACTTCCTCGTCGGCCACGGCATCCACGCCGTGGTCGGCACCACCGGCTGGAACGAGGACCGCCTCGGCCGGCTGAACACCTGGCTGGCCGGCTCCCCGGAGACCGGGGTGCTCATCGCCCCGAACTTCTCCATCGGCGCCGTCCTCACCATGAAGTTCGCCGCCCAGGCCGCCCGCTACTTCGAGTCCGTCGAGGTCGTCGAGCTCCACCACCCCAACAAGGTCGACGCCCCCTCCGGCACGGCGACCCGCACCGCGCAGCTCATCGCGGCCGCCCGCGCCGAGGCCGGCCTCGGCGCGCAGCCCGACGCGACCGCCACCGCCCTCGACGGCGCCCGCGGCGCGGACGTCGACGGCGTCCCGGTGCACGCCATCCGCCTGCGCGGCCTCCTGGCCCACCAGGAGGTGCTCCTCGGCGGCGAGGGCGAGACCCTGACCATCCGTCACGACTCCCTGCACCACAGCAGCTTCATGCCGGGCATCCTGCTCGGCGTGCGCCGCGTGACGCAGACCCCGGGCCTCACCTTCGGCCTGGAAAACTTCCTCGACCTCGGCTGATGAGGCAGTAGCACCATGCGCGCGAAGATCACCTACTTCATCACGGCCGCCGTCCTGGTCGTCTACTTCGTCCTGGTCGGCAGCCGCGGGCTGATGCTGATCCAGCAGGGCACCTGGCTCACCGTCACCTTCGGTGCGGCCGTGCTGATCCTGCCGGTCATCGGCATCTGGTTCCTCTGGATGAACACCCGGTTCGTCACCCGCGCCAACCAGCTCGCCGCCGAACTGGAGGCCGAGGGCGGCCTGCCCGTCGACGAACTGGAGCGGGACCAGTACGGCCGGATCCTGCGGGACTCCGCCGACGAGGTCTTCGCGCGCCGCAAGGCCGAGACCGAGGACGCGCCGGGGGACTGGCGCACCTGGTTCCGCCTCGCCGTCGCCTACCACGACGCCCGCGACACCCCGCGGGCCCGCAAGGCCATGCAACGGGCCATCGCCCTGCACCAGGCGGCGCACGCCGGCGCGTAACCGCCGCAGGGCACCCGGCACGAACGAAGGGCCCGTACGGGACGATCCCCGTACGGGCCCTCGTTGCACGCTCCGGACCGTCAGGCGGGCACGGCCCGGTACTCCTCGGCCCACGCCTCCACCAGGACGGCCGCCCGGTCGAAGGCCTCACCGCGCGACAGGAAATCGGCGTTGTGGTCGGTCAGCAGCACCGGAAGCTCCGCGCCGCCACGCCCCGCCACCGTCAGCGCCTGCCCCTGCACGGTCCTCGGCAACCCCAGCCAGCGCACCGGCTGCTGGACCTTCCTGACCCCCTCGACCTCGCTCCACGGGATCGAACGGGTCGTGAAGAACCCCACGTGGCGCAGCCCACCGGGACTCACCCAGACGCCCGCGCGCAGGATCCGCAGCGCCGACCCGATCACGGCCAGCGAAGCGGCCCCGGCGATGGCGGCGCCGCCCCAGGTGCCCGCGAAGGCGATGATCACGGTGGCCAGCAGCATGAAGGCCGAGAGCAGCAGGAGCAGCGCCGCTCCGGCCACCCGCCAGGGGCCGGGCCGGTAAGGCCGGCGCCAGCGCTCGGGATCCACATGCGGGAGGGCTTCGTCCTCGTGAGCGTCGAAGACGCCGTCGGCCGTCAGGAAGGGCAGGGGCACGGCTGGACCTCACTCACATGCACGTTCGTTGATCTGTGCCCGTGAGGCTACCGCCCCTCGGAGGCCTGCGACTGCTGCGCCTTGCCGGTGGCCTTGTAGGGCTGCAGGGCGGGCATGCCGAAGAGCAGGGACCCGACGAGCCCCGCCACCACGGTCAGTCCGACCAGACTACGGGCGGTGATCTGGGTCATGCTCAGACTCTCGCGCGGCGGCGGAGTGACATTGCTTCGGAAACGGTCGGCCTCGGCGACGAAGGCGAACGGGACGGGTTCGCGCCGGCGGCGAAACATGGGGCAACACTCCTCTGGGTCGGGGGCTGGTGCGTCTGCCCGGTAGGACGAACGAACGCGCCGATCGGTGCCGCATTCCGGGACATCCGCCGAAAATCCGTGGCGGCCCGTCAGCTGTCCGGGTGAGCCCACCGCCCCCGTCGCCTGTCGGGCGGGTGCCGCAGACCGCCGTAGAGTGGGCGCGCCCCTCGAAAGACCCGTTCGGAAGGACCCCGTGTGAGCGAGACCGTCGCCCCCGACCTGAAACCCAGCTTCCGCAGTGATGTGACGGTGGAGCTGGTCAAGCACTCCGCCGCCGACAGCGACGTGCTGTGGGCCGCCCGTGTCTCGACGGCCGGCGAGCAGTCCCTCGACGAGCTCCAGAAGGACCCGGAGCGCTCCAAGGGCCTCATCAACTACCTGATGCGCGACCGCCACGGCAGCCCCTTCGAGCACAACTCGATGACCTTCTTCATCAGCGCCCCGATCTTCGTGTTCCGCGAGTTCATGCGCCACCGCGTGGGCTGGTCCTACAACGAGGAGTCCGGCCGCTACAGGGAGCTCCAGCCGGTCTTCTACGTCCCCGACGCCGAGCGCAAGCTCGTCCAGGAGGGCCGTCCGGGCAAGTACGTCTTCGTCGAGGGCACCGAGGCGCAGCAGGAGCTGACGGGCCGGGTCATGGAGGACAGCTACCGCCAGGCCTACGAGGCGTACCAGGAGATGCTCGCGGCGGGCGTGGCGCGCGAGGTGGCCCGGGCGGTCCTGCCGGTCGGCCTGTTCTCTTCGATGTACGCCACCTGCAACGCGCGCTCGCTCATGCACTTCCTCGGCCTGCGCACCCAGCACGAGCTGGCGAAGGTGCCGTCCTTCCCGCAGCGGGAGATCGAGATGGTCGGCGAGAAGATGGAGCAGCACTGGGCGAAGCTCATGCCGCTGACCTACGCGGCCTTCAACGGCAACGGTCGCGTTGCCCCGTAAGGACCGATGCACGCACGGCGTACGGATGTGCCAGGAGAAGTGCCAAGTGTCCGTATTGCGGCGTTTCGTAAAGTTCATCTAGGCTGATCAAACGGACCCGGCACTGCTTGAACCCCCGAGCAGGCAGTGCCGGGATCCAACAACCCGCCCCGGTCACCACCGGGGACCACCACGACGGATCCCCGGTTGACGTCCCCCGAGGGGACACTGCGAGCATGGCAGCGAGTAGCGTGTTACCCATGGCTCCGATCTCGACTCCGCAGACCCCCTTCGGGCGGGTCCTCACCGCCATGATCACGCCGTTCACGGCGGATGGCGCACTTGACCTCGACGGCGCGCAGCGTCTCGCCGCCCACCTGGTGGACGCAGGCAACGACGGTCTGATCATCAACGGCACCACCGGTGAGTCGCCCACGACCACCGACGCGGAGAAAAACGACCTCGTACGAGCCGTACTCGAAGCGGTCGGCGACCGCGCCCACGTCGTGGCCGGAATCGGGACCAACGACACCCGCCACACCCTCGAGCTGGCCCGCCAGGCCGAGCGCACCGGCGCCCACGGCCTCCTCGCGGTGACGCCCTACTACAGCAAGCCGCCGCAGGAAGGCCTCTTCCAGCACTTCACGGCCATCGCGGACGCCACCGAGCTGCCGGTCATGCTCTACGACATCCCCGGCCGCAGCGGCGTCCCGATCAACACCGAGACCCTGGTCCGGCTCGCCGAGCACCCCCGCATCGTCGCGAACAAGGACGCCAAGGGCGACCTCGGCCGCGCCAGCTGGGCCATCGCGCAGAGCGGCCTCGCCTGGTACTCCGGCGACGACATGCTGAACCTGCCGCTCCTGTCCGTCGGCGCCGTCGGCTTCGTCTCCGTCGTCGCCCACGTGGTCGCCCCCGACCTGCGCGAGATGCTCGAAGCGCACCTCGGCGGCGACGTCCAGAAGGCCACCGAGATCCACCAGAAGCTGCTCCCCGTCTTCACGGGGATGTTCCGCACCCAGGGCGTGATGACCACCAAGGCCGCCCTGAACCTCCAGGGGCTCCCCGCGGGCCCGCTGCGCCTCCCGCTGATCGGCCTGACCGACGAAGAGACGGCCCAGCTCAAGCTCGATCTCGCCGCCGGCGGGGTACAGCTCTGACAACGGACTTCACAACTGAACAAGCAGGACCGAAACAGACAAGAGCAAGTGCACGAATGACATGCGCGCCACGTGCCGGAGGGGTACGTGGCGCGTGTGGTGAAGGAGAACCTTTTGAGCCATCCGCACCCTGAACTGGGCCCGCCGCCGAAGCTCCCCAAGGGCGGCCTGCGGGTCACCCCGCTGGGCGGTCTCGGTGAGATCGGCCGCAACATGACCGTCTTCGAGTTCGACGGCCGTCTTCTGATCGTCGACTGCGGCGTCCTCTTCCCCGAGGAGGAGCAGCCCGGCATCGACCTGATCCTTCCGGACTTCTCGTCCATCCGGGACAGGCTCGACGACGTCGAGGGCATCGTCCTCACCCACGGCCACGAAGACCACATCGGCGCGGTCCCGTACCTCCTCCGGGAGAAGCCGGACATCCCGCTGATCGGTTCCAAGCTGACGCTGGCCCTCATCGAGGCCAAGCTCCAGGAGCACCGCATCCGCCCCTACACCCTCGAGGTGAAGGAGGGCGAGCGCGAGAACCTCGGGCCCTTCGACTGCGAGTTCATCGCGGTCAACCACTCCATCCCGGACGCCCTGGCCGTCGCCATCCGCACGGACGCGGGTCTCGTCGTCGCCACCGGCGACTTCAAGATGGACCAGCTCCCGATGGACAACCGCCTCACCGACCTGCACGCCTTCGCGCGCCTGAGCGAGGAGGGCATCGACCTCCTCCTCTCGGACTCGACGAACGCCGAGGTCCCGGGCTTCGTCCCGCCGGAGCGCGACATCTCCAACGTCATCCGCGGTGTCTTCGCGGGTGCCCAGAAGCGGATCATCGTGGCGTCCTTCGCCAGCCACGTGCACCGCATCCAGCAGATCCTGGACGCCGCCCACGAGTACGGCCGCCGGGTCGCCTTCGTCGGCCGCTCCATGGTCCGCAACATGGGCATCGCCCGTGACCTGGGCTACCTCCGGGTCCCGGCCGGCCTCGTCGTCGACGTCAAGACCCTCGACGACCTGCCGGACGACGAGGTCGTGCTGGTCTGCACGGGCTCCCAGGGCGAGCCGATGGCGGCCCTGTCCCGTATGGCCAACCGCGACCACCAGATCCGGATCGTCCCCGGCGACACCGTGATCCTGGCGTCGTCCCTGATCCCGGGCAACGAGAACGCGGTCTACCGCGTGATCAACGGCCTCACCCGCTGGGGCGCGAACGTCGTCCACAAGGGCAACGCCAAGGTCCACGTCTCGGGCCACGCCTCGGCCGGCGAGCTGCTGTACTTCTACAACATCTGCAAGCCGAAGAACCTGATGCCGGTCCACGGCGAGTGGCGCCACCTGCGCGCCAACGCCGAGCTCGGTGCCATGACGGGCGTCCCGAAGGACCGCATCGTCATCGCCGAGGACGGCGTGGTCGTCGACCTGATCGACGGCAAGGCCCGCATCTCCGGCAAGGTCCAGGCCGGCTACGTGTACGTGGACGGCCTCTCGGTCGGCGACGTCACCGAGGCCTCCCTGAAGGACCGCCGCATCCTGGGCGACGAGGGCATCGTCTCGGTCTTCGTCGTGGTGGACAGCACCACCGGCAAGGTCGTCAGCGGCCCGACCATCCAGGCCCGCGGCTCCGGCATCGAGGACTCCGCCTTCCTGGCGATCGCCCCGAAGATCGAGGAGGCCATCGGCCGCGCCGCGGCCGACGGCGTGGCCGAGCCGCACCAGATCCAGCAGCTCATCCGCCGGACGGTGGGCAAGTGGGTCTCCGACGGCTACCGCCGCCGCCCGATGATCCTCCCGGTCGTCGTCGAGGTCTGATCCCGGCCCGAGAGGCAGCGACTCACCGGAGCGGGGCTCCCGGATTTGCATCCGGGGGCCCCGCTCCAGTACGTTGACGTCTCCACCCCGCAAGGAACGGCGCACACACGTGTGCCCGGACCCGTCTGCCGGGGAGGGTGGGAATCCAGACCGGGGAAACCTGATAAAGTCTGTCCCGCCCGAAAGGGAAAAGGCCCCCCGAAGGCCATCGGAATTTGAATCCACACCGGAGACGGTACGGAAAAGAATCTGATAGAGTCGGAACCGCCGGAAAGGGAAAGCGCGAAAGCGCAGAACCTGGAAAGCAAGCGAGAAAGACTCTGATAGAGTCTGAATCGCAAGAACGAAAGCCCGGAGGAAAGCCCCAGTAAGTGTTACTGAGGGTGAGTACGAAGGAAGCGTCCGTTCCTTGAGAACTCAACAGCGTGCCAAAAATCAACGCCAGAAGTTGATACCCCGTCCACTTCGGTGGATGAGGTTCCTTTGAAAAAGACCTGTCGGGCCTTCGGGCGCTGGCAGGCGACAAACACAGCGAGGACGTTGTGGTCAGTTGGTCTTATTCCGACCGTGACTGGCCCGCTCTTTCGTGCGTGTGCACCGGATTACCGGTAAACATTCATGGAGAGTTTGATCCTGGCTCAGGACGAACGCTGGCGGCGTGCTTAACACATGCAAGTCGAACGATGAACCTCCTTCGGGAGGGGATTAGTGGCGAACGGGTGAGTAACACGTGGGCAATCTGCCCTTCACTCTGGGACAAGCCCTGGAAACGGGGTCTAATACCGGATACGACTGCGGGAGGCATCTCCTGTGGTGGAAAG
Organism: Streptomyces katrae; assembly: GCF_002028425.1. GTDB lineage: Bacteria > Actinomycetota > Actinomycetes > Streptomycetales > Streptomycetaceae > Streptomyces > Streptomyces katrae_A. The sequence continues at coordinate 5,657,590 of NZ_CP020042.1, forward strand.
CTCCGGCGGTGAAGGATGAGCCCGCGGCCTATCAGCTTGTTGGTGGGGTAACGGCCCACCAAGGCGACGACGGGTAGCCGGCCTGAGAGGGCGACCGGCCACACTGGGACTGAGACACGGCCCAGACTCCTACGGGAGGCAGCAGTGGGGAATATTGCACAATGGGCGAAAGCCTGATGCAGCGACGCCGCGTGAGGGATGACGGCCTTCGGGTTGTAAACCTCTTTCAGCAGGGAAGAAGCGAAAGTGACGGTACCTGCAGAAGAAGCGCCGGCTAACTACGTGCCAGCAGCCGCGGTAATACGTAGGGCGCAAGCGTTGTCCGGAATTATTGGGCGTAAAGAGCTCGTAGGCGGCTTGTCACGTCGGATGTGAAAGCCCGAGGCTTAACCTCGGGTCTGCATTCGATACGGGCTAGCTAGAGTGTGGTAGGGGAGATCGGAATTCCTGGTGTAGCGGTGAAATGCGCAGATATCAGGAGGAACACCGGTGGCGAAGGCGGATCTCTGGGCCATTACTGACGCTGAGGAGCGAAAGCGTGGGGAGCGAACAGGATTAGATACCCTGGTAGTCCACGCCGTAAACGTTGGGAACTAGGTGTTGGCGACATTCCACGTCGTCGGTGCCGCAGCTAACGCATTAAGTTCCCCGCCTGGGGAGTACGGCCGCAAGGCTAAAACTCAAAGGAATTGACGGGGGCCCGCACAAGCGGCGGAGCATGTGGCTTAATTCGACGCAACGCGAAGAACCTTACCAAGGCTTGACATATACCGGAAAGCATTAGAGATAGTGCCCCCCTTGTGGTCGGTATACAGGTGGTGCATGGCTGTCGTCAGCTCGTGTCGTGAGATGTTGGGTTAAGTCCCGCAACGAGCGCAACCCTTGTCCTGTGTTGCCAGCATGCCCTTCGGGGTGATGGGGACTCACAGGAGACCGCCGGGGTCAACTCGGAGGAAGGTGGGGACGACGTCAAGTCATCATGCCCCTTATGTCTTGGGCTGCACACGTGCTACAATGGCCGGTACAATGAGCTGCGATACCGTGAGGTGGAGCGAATCTCAAAAAGCCGGTCTCAGTTCGGATTGGGGTCTGCAACTCGACCCCATGAAGTCGGAGTCGCTAGTAATCGCAGATCAGCATTGCTGCGGTGAATACGTTCCCGGGCCTTGTACACACCGCCCGTCACGTCACGAAAGTCGGTAACACCCGAAGCCGGTGGCCCAACCCTTGTGGAGGGAGCTGTCGAAGGTGGGACTGGCGATTGGGACGAAGTCGTAACAAGGTAGCCGTACCGGAAGGTGCGGCTGGATCACCTCCTTTCTAAGGAGCACAGTACCGATTGCAGGCAAATGTTCTGCACGGTCAGCTCATGGGTGGAACGTTGATTAGTTGGCACAGTCAGATCTGAGAAGTCGTGAGTACTGCTTCGGCGTGGAAAGCGTGATTCGATGAGTGACTGTGCTTGGCACGTTGTTGGGTCCTGAAGGCACGGCCGTCTGGTCAGTCTTCAGTGCCGGCCCCGGTAAAGCTCTGTTTCGGCAGGGTGTGACGGGTGGCTGGTCGTTATTTGAGAACTACACAGTGGACGCGAGCATCTGTGGCCAAGTTTTTAAGGGCGCACGGTGGATGCCTTGGCACCAGGAACCGATGAAGGACGTGAGAGGCCGCGATAGGCCCCGGGGAGCTGCCAACTGAGCTTTGATCCGGGGGTGTCCGAATGGGGAAACCCGGCAGTCGTCATGGGCTGTCACCCATGCCTGAACACATAGGGCATGTGGAGGGAACGAGGGGAAGTGAAACATCTCAGTACCCTCAGGAAGAGAAAACAACCGTGATTCCGGGAGTAGTGGCGAGCGAAACCGGATGAGGCCAAACCGTATGCGTGTGATACCCGGCAGGGGTTGCGCATGCGGGGTTGTGGGAATGAGCTTCAGTCGTCTGCCGGCGGCTGGGCGAGTCAGAAACCGTTGATGTAGTCGAAGGACATGCGAAAGGTCCGGCGTAGAGGGTAAGACCCCCGTAGACGAAACATCAGCGGCTTGCTTGCTCATCTCCCAAGTAGCACGGGGCCCGAGAAATCCCGTGTGAATCTGGCGGGACCACCCGCTAAGCCTAAATATTCCCTGGTGACCGATAGCGGATAGTACCGTGAGGGAATGGTGAAAAGTACCGCGGGAGCGGAGTGAAATAGTACCTGAAACCGTGTGCCTACAAGCCGTGGGAGCGTCGGACGTACTTGTACGTCTCGTGACTGCGTGCCTTTTGAAGAATGAGCCTGCGAGTTAGCGGTGTGTAGCGAGGTTAACCCGTGTGGGGAAGCCGTAGCGAAAGCGAGTCCGAATAGGGCGATTGAGTTGCACGCTCTAGACCCGAAGCGGAGTGATCTAGCCATGGGCAGGTTGAAGCGGAGGTAAGACTTCGTGGAGGACCGAACCCACCAGGGTTGAAAACCTGGGGGATGACCTGTGGTTAGGGGTGAAAGGCCAATCAAACTCCGTGATAGCTGGTTCTCCCCGAAATGCATTTAGGTGCAGCGTCGTGTGTTTCTTGCCGGAGGTAGAGCACTGGATAGGCGATGGGCCCTACCGGGTTACTGACCTTAGCCAAACTCCGAATGCCGGTAAGTGAGAGCACGGCAGTGAGACTGTGGGGGATAAGCTCCATGGTCGAGAGGGAAACAGCCCAGAGCATCGACTAAGGCCCCTAAGCGTACGCTAAGTGGGAAAGGATGTGGAGTCGCAGAGACAACCAGGAGGTTGGCTTAGAAGCAGCCACCCTTGAAAGAGTGCGTAATAGCTCACTGGTCAAGTGATTCCGCGCCGACAATGTAGCGGGGCTCAAGCGTACCGCCGAAGTCGTGTCATTGCAGCAATAAGCCCCAACGGGTGTTGTGATGGGTAGGGGAGCGTCGTGTGCCGGGTGAAGCAGCAGCGGAAGCTAGTTGTGGACGGTTCACGAGTGAGAATGCAGGCATGAGTAGCGATACACACGTGAGAAACGTGTGCGCCGATTGACTAAGGGTTCCTGGGTCAAGCTGATCTGCCCAGGGTAAGTCGGGACCTAAGGCGAGGCCGACAGGCGTAGTCGATGGACAACCGGTTGATATTCCGGTACCCGCTTTGAAACGCCCAATATCGAATCCTCTGATGCTAAGGCCGTGAAGCCGTTCCGGACCCTTCGGGGAAAGGAAAGTGGTGGAGCCGCCGGCCCAAGGTGGTAGTAGGTAAGCGATGGGGTGACGCAGGAAGGTAGTCCAGCCCGGGCGGTGGTTGTCCCGGGGTAAGGGTGTAGGCCGAGGGGTAGGCAAATCCGTCCCTCATATAAGGCTGAGACCTGATGCCGAGCCGATTGTGGTGAAGTGGATGATCCTATGCTGTCGAGAAAAGCCTCTAGCGAGTTTCATGGCGGCCCGTACCCTAAACCGACTCAGGTGGTCAGGTAGAGAATACCGAGGCGTTCGGGTGAACTATGGTTAAGGAACTCGGCAAAATGCCCCCGTAACTTCGGGAGAAGGGGGGCCATTCCTGGTGATGAGACTTGCTCTCTGAGCTGGGGGTGGCCGCAGAGACCAGCGAGAAGCGACTGTTTACTAAAAACACAGGTCCGTGCGAAGCCGTAAGGCGATGTATACGGACTGACGCCTGCCCGGTGCTGGAACGTTAAGGGGACCGGTTAGTGACCTTTCGGGGTTGCGAAGCTGAGAACTTAAGCGCCAGTAAACGGCGGTGGTAACTATAACCATCCTAAGGTAGCGAAATTCCTTGTCGGGTAAGTTCCGACCTGCACGAATGGCGTAACGACTTCTCGACTGTCTCAACCATAGGCCCGGTGAAATTGCACTACGAGTAAAGATGCTCGTTTCGCGCAGCAGGACGGAAAGACCCCGGGACCTTTACTACAGTTTGATATTGGTGTTCGGTTCGGCTTGTGTAGGATAGGTGGGAGACTTTGAAGCAGCCACGCCAGTGGTTGTGGAGTCGCCGTTGAAATACCACTCTGGTCGTGCTGGATGTCTAACCTCGGTCCGTGATCCGGATCAGGGACAGTGTCTGATGGGTAGTTTAACTGGGGCGGTTGCCTCCCAAAGGGTAACGGAGGCGCCCAAAGGTTCCCTCAGCCTGGTTGGCAATCAGGTGTTGAGTGTAAGTGCACAAGGGAGCTTGACTGTGAGACCGACGGGTCGAGCAGGGACGAAAGTCGGGACTAGTGATCCGGCGGTGGCTTGTGGAAGCGCCGTCGCTCAACGGATAAAAGGTACCCCGGGGATAACAGGCTGATCTTCCCCAAGAGTCCATATCGACGGGATGGTTTGGCACCTCGATGTCGGCTCGTCGCATCCTGGGGCTGGAGTCGGTCCCAAGGGTTGGGCTGTTCGCCCATTAAAGCGGTACGCGAGCTGGGTTTAGAACGTCGTGAGACAGTTCGGTCCCTATCCGCTGTGCGCGTAGGAATATTGAGAAGGGCTGTCCCTAGTACGAGAGGACCGGGACGGACGAACCTCTGGTGTGCCAGTTGTCCTGCCAAGGGCATGGCTGGTTGGCTACGTTCGGGAGGGATAACCGCTGAAAGCATCTAAGCGGGAAGCCTGCTTCAAGATGAGTATTCCCACCTCCTTGAGAGGGTAAGGCTCCCAGTAGACGACTGGGTTGATAGGCCAGATGTGGAAGCCCGGTAACGGGTGGAGCTGACTGGTACTAATAGGCCGAGGGCTTGTCCTCAGTTGCTCGCGTCCACTGTGTTAGTTCTGAAGTAACGAACTCGCCTTGTCGGCTTGAGTTCAACTTCATAGTGTTTCGGTGGTCATAGCGTTAGGGAAACGCCCGGTTACATTCCGAACCCGGAAGCTAAGCCTTTCAGCGCCGATGGTACTGCAGGGGGGACCCTGTGGGAGAGTAGGACGCCGCCGAACAACCCGCCCTTTTAGCTCAGTCGGTAGAGCGTCTCCATGGTAAGGAGAAGGTCAACGGTTCGATTCCGTTAAAGGGCTCCGAAGTAAAAAGGCCCCCGCCATCAGGCGGGGGCCTTTTTGCGTTTCCGGGGTCCGTTCCGTACGGTCCGGCTCCGCCCCGGACCGCTGGAAAGAGGAGAGCAGCCCGGGGCCGGAAGCGTTCGTCAGGTGCCTTCGCGCGGGTGGGGGACGCGGAAGGCCAGGATGGCCATGTCGTCCGAGGCGGGCTCCGCCGCGAAGCGTTCCACCGCGCGCAGGACGCGGGCGGCGACCGCGCCGGCCGTGAGGCCCGTACAGGTGGTCAGGACCTCGGCGAGGCCGTCGTCGCCCAGCATGCGCGAGCCCTCGCGGCGTTCGGTCACACCGTCTGTGACGCAGAGGAGGACGTCACCCGGGTCCAGGGCCAGGGTCTGTTCGTAGAGGTCCAGGTCGTCGATCACGCCCAGCAGCGGCTGCGGCTCCGCCGCCGCGGTGACCTCGCCGTCCGGGCGCAGGCGCAGCGGGAGCGGGTGGCCCGCGCAGACCACCTTCATCAGGGCGCCGCCGTCCGGCTGCGGGTGGAGCTCCCCGTACAGGAGGGTCAGGAAGCGGCTGCGGGCGCCCTCGTCGAGGATGGCCGCGTTCAGCCGTTCCAGGACCGCCGGGCCGCCCAGGCCCTCGCGGGCCAGCAGGCGCAGGGCGTGGCGGGCCAGGCCGGTGACGGCGGCCGCCTCCGGGCCCGTACCGCAGACGTCACCGATGGCGAAGCCGTACGCGCCGTCGCGGATCGGGAAGACGTCGTAGAAGTCGCCGCCCACCTCGTTGCCCTCGCCGGCCGCGCGGTAGATGACCTCCACCTCCATCCCGGGGATCGCGGGAGAGCCCGGGGGAAGGAGACTGCGCTGGAGGGAACGGCTGATCGCCGTGCGCTCCGAGTACAGGCGGGCGTTGTCCAGGGCCAGGGCCGCCCGGCGCGACAGGTCGTCGGCCAGTTCGAGGATCTCCTGGCGGAAGTGCTCCTCGCTGGGCCGGCCCAGGGTCAGCATGCCGATCACCCGGTTGCGGGCGAGGAGCGGCAGGACGACCGTCTCGCCGCCGACCGCGGCGGCCGTGGCCGGCCAGGGGCGGGCCCCGGCCTCACGGACCGGCTCCGGCGGGTCGACCCGGGACAGCAACTCCTTGAGGCCGTCGATGCGTTCCTCGTCCTCGTGCAGCACGTAGGCGAGGTAGGGGTCGGAGGCCTGGTCGGCGATCGTGTAGACGGCGCACCAGGTGGCCAGCGTCGGGACCGTCATCTGGGCCATCAGGGCCAGGGTCTGGTCCCGGTCGAGGGTGCCGGCCAGCAGGTCGGAGGCCTCCACCAGGAAGGACAGGGAGCCGCGGCGCAGCCGTTCCAGCTCGCCCAGGCGCGCGGACTCCACGGCGAGGGCGATGCGGTCCGCGGCGAACTGGAGGCGCAGGGCCTCCTCGTTGGTGTAGCGGCCCGGGCCCTCGGCGGCCACGCCCAGGGAGCCGGTGAGGCGGCCCTCCACCTTCAGGGGGACGGTGACCACCGAGCGCATGCCGGTGGACTCCAGGAGTGGTACGGCCCCGGGGACGGCGGAGAGGTCGTCGTGGACGGCGGGCAGCCGGGCGGAGCCGTAGCGGCTGGTGCCCGCCTCGACGGGGACGCGGGCGAAGCGCTGGCGGGTGGAGGGCAGGCCCGTGGTGGCGCGGACCTCCAGCTCGGTCTCGTCGTCGGTCGCCAGCAGCAGGAAGGCGGCGTCGGCGTCGAGCATGTCGCGGGCCCGCTCGACGGTGCGCTGGAGCAGACCGTCCAGGTCGTCGGGGGCGGGGGAGCCGATGAACACCTCGAACGGGTCCGCGGGGCGGGGCTCCGAGAGCTGGCCGTCGGAGGCGGGTGCCCGGACCGGGGTCTGGAGGAGGGCGCGCTCGTCGTCGTGGACGAGGAGGCAGACGATGGAGGGCTCGCCGTGGGCGTCGCGGACGCGCAGGTGGGAGGCGTAGACGGGGATGACGCGGCCGTCGGCGCCGCGGATGCCGTAGCTGCCCTCCCAGCGGGACAGCCGCAGGGCCTCGGCGATGCCCGTACCGGTGCCGGGGGTCTGCGGCCAGGCGGCGAGTTCCGCGAGGGGGCGGCCGAGGACCTTCTCGGCGGGGTAGCCGAAGACGTGCTCGGCGTCCTCGTTCCAGGCCGAGATGGTGTCGGCGGCGTCGACCTGGACGACGGCGACGCGGACCCGGCTGTCGGCCAGGGGCAGGAACTGGTCCGGGACGACCGGGCCCGCCGAGCGGGTACCGACCGGACGGTCCGGGAGGTCGAGGCGGAACCAGACGTGTTTGTGCGTGGCCGTGTACTCCACGCCCCAGCGGGTGGCGAGGGCGGCGCAGAGCATCAGGCCGCGGCCGCTCTCGCGGTCCGGGTCGGCGTAGGGCCGCTCGTCGGGGTGGCGCAGGGGGAGCTCGCGCTCGGGGTACCGGTCGGCGATCTCTACGCGTACGCCGTCCTCGGCACGCAGGCACAGGACCTCGGCCTGGGTTCCGGCGTGGACGACGGCGTTGGTGACGAGCTCGCTGGTCAGCACCACCGCGTCGTCGACGATGTCCGCGAAGCCCCAGCCGTGGAGGGTGTCGCGGACGAACGCGCGGGCAGCGGCGACCGACCGCCCTTGCGGGGTGAAACTGGCAGCCGCCCGTGCCGTGATCACAAGTCTCCTTCGACGCGGTGGGACATCGGATGCCAGGTTACTTACCTTCTCGGTCCCCGTGAGGCGGTCGCACGGGATTCCACTCGCAGGGTGCGGACCATGTGCGAAGGTGCCGAAGTGTTATGGCCGGGTTCGGCCGGGGTGAAACACTGGGCAGGCTCGGAGAGCCGGCTCTTGGACAGCCGGGGATCCGGTGGAACAGCGGTCGACCCTTTCGGGAGGGACACGGTGGAGTCTGGCGCAGCGGTGCGGCGTACGGGAACGCGCCCCAAGGGGGGCAGGTCCCGGCGGAACGGGACGACGGAAGTCGATACCGCCGCACTGAACCGGCTGCTCACGGCCCTGGTGTCGATGCGGGACGGGAACTTCCGCAAGCGGCTGACGGTGTCCGGCGAGGGCGTGATGGCGGAGATCGCCGCCGTCTACAACGAGGTCGCCGACCGGAACCTGCACCTGACCGGGGAGCTGTCGCGGGTCCGGCGCATGGTGGGCCGCGAGGGCAAGCTGAGCGAGCGGCTGGAGACCGGGGCCTGTGAGGGGTCCTGGGCTGCGGCGATCGACGCCTCGAACCAGCTGGTGGACGATCTGGCCCGGCCGGTGTCCGAGGTGGGACGGGTGCTGTCGGCGGTGGCCGAGGGCGACCTGGACCAGCGGATGGACCTGCGGACGCAGGCCCCGGACGGGGCCGGGCACCCGTTGCGCGGGGAGTTCCTGAAGGTCGGCCGTACGGTCAACAACCTGGTCGACCAGCTGTCGGCGTTCACCGACGAGGTGACGCGGGTGGCGCTGGAGGTCGGTACCGAGGGCAAGCTGGGCGGGCAGGCCCAGGTGCGCGGAATGTCGGGTTCCTGGAAGGACCTGACCGATTCCGTCAACACCATGGCCTACCGGCTCACCGCTCAGGTGCGTGATATCGCGCTCGTCACGACGGCGGTGGCCAAGGGCGACCTGTCGCGCAAGGTCACGGTGCACGTGGCCGGCGAGATGCTCCAGCTGAAGAACACCGTGAACACGATGGTGGACCAGCTGTCCTCTTTCTCCTCGGAGGTGACGCGGGTCGCCCGCGAGGTGGGTACCGAGGGCGAGCTGGGCGGTCAGGCGAAGGTGCCCGGGGTCGCGGGCGTCTGGAAGGACCTGACCGACTCCGTCAACACGATGGCGGGCAACCTGACGGCCCAGGTGCGCGGGATCGCGCAGGTCACGACGGCCGTGGCCAACGGCGACCTGTCGCAGAAGGTCCGGGTCAGCGCGCGCGGCGAGGTCGCGCAGCTGGCCGAAACGATCAATCAGATGACGGAGACCCTGCGGACCTTCGCGGACGAGGTCACGCGCGTGGCCAGCGAGGTCGGCGCCAAGGGCCTGCTGGGCGGCCAGGCCCAGGTGCCGGGGGCCGCGGGTACCTGGAAGGACCTCACCGATTCGGTGAATACGGTCTTCCGCAACCTGACCACGCAGGTGCGGGACATCGCCCAGGTGACGACCGCGGTGGCCAACGGCGACCTGTCGCAGAAGGTCACGGTCGACGTGGCCGGCGAGATGCTGGAGCTGAAGAACACCGTCAACACGATGGTGGACCAGCTCCAGTCCTTCGGCTCGGAAGTGACGCGTGTGGCCCGTGAGGTCGGCGTGGAGGGTGAGCTGGGCGGTCAGGCCCAGGTGCCCGGGGCCGCCGGTACGTGGAAGGACCTCACCGACTCGGTGAACACCGCCTTCCGCAACCTCACCGGCCAGGTCCGCAATATCGCCCAGGTGACGACGGCGGTGGCGAACGGCGACCTGTCGCAGAAGGTCACCGTGGACGTGTCCGGCGAGATGCTCCAGCTGAAGAACACCGTGAACACGATGGTGGACCAGCTGTCCTCCTTCGCCGACCAGGTCACGCGGATGGCGCGGGACGTGGGTACGGAGGGCCGCCTCGGCGGCCAGGCCCGGGTCGAGGGGGTGTCCGGGACCTGGAAGGAGCTGACCGACTCCGTCAACTTCATGGCCGGGAACCTGACCTCCCAGGTGCGTCAGATCGCCCAGGTGACGACGGCGGTGGCGCGCGGTGACCTGTCGCAGAAGATCGACGTGGACGCGCGGGGCGAGATCCTGGAGCTGAAGAACACCATCAACACGATGGTCGACCAGCTCTCGGCCTTCGCGGAGCAGGTGACCCGGGTGGCCCGGGACGTGGGCACCGAGGGCCGCCTCGGCGGCCAGGCGCAGGTGCCCGGGGTGGCCGGCGTGTGGCGCGACCTGACGGACTCGGTGAACGGCATGGCGGGGAACCTGACCTCGCAGGTCCGCAACATCGCCCAGGTCGCGACGGCGGTGGCGCGCGGTGACCTGTCGCAGAAGATCGACGTGGACGCGCGGGGCGAGATCCTGGAGCTGAAGAACACCATCAACACGATGGTCGACCAGCTCTCGAACTTCGCGGAGCAGGTGACGAGGGTGGCCCGTGAGGTGGGCACCGAGGGCATCCTGGGCGGCCAGGCGGAGGTGAAGGGGGTCTCGGGCACCTGGAAGGACCTCACCCAGTCCGTCAACTTCATGGCGAATAACCTGACCTCGCAGGTCCGCAACATCGCCGAGGTGACCACGGCGGTCGCCATGGGCGACCTGTCCAAGAAGATCACCGTCGATGCCAAGGGCGAGATCCTCGAGCTGGTCACCACCGTGAACACGATGGTCGACCAGCTGTCCTCCTTCGCCGAGCAGGTGACGAGGGTGGCCCGCGAGGTGGGCACCGAGGGCATCCTCGGCGGCCAGGCCCGGGTGCGGGGGGTGACCGGCATCTGGAAGGACCTGTCGGACAACGTCAACACGATGGCGGGGAACCTGACGGCGCAGGTGCGCGGGATCGCCCAGGTCTCGGCGGCCGTCGCCAACGGCGACCTGACGAAGAAGGTCACCGTCGAGGCGCGCGGCGAGGTCGCCCAGCTCGCCGACACGGTGAACACGATGGTGAAGACCCTGTCCTCCTTCGCGGACGAGGTCACGCGCGTGGCCCGCGAGGTGGGTACGGAGGGCCGCCTGGGCGGTCAGGCGCACGTCCCGGGCGTCTCGGGCACCTGGAAGGACCTCACCGACTCGGTGAACTTCATGGCCTCCAACCTCACCGGTCAGGTGCGGCAGATCGCCATGGTCACGACCGCCATCGCCAAGGGCGACATGACCAAGAAGATCGACATCGACGCGCGCGGGGAGATCCTGGAGCTGAAGACGACCATCAACACGATGGTCGACCAGCTGTCCTCGTTCGCCGACCAGGTGACCCGGGTGGCCCGTGAGGTGGGTACGGAGGGGATCCTGGGCGGCCAGGCCCGGGTGCGCGACGTGGACGGCACCTGGCGGGACCTGACCGAGTCCGTGAACGAGATGGCCGGCAACCTGACCCGCCAGGTGCGGGCCATCGCGGCCGTGGCCACCGCGGTGACCCGCGGGGACCTGAGCCTGAAGGTCGACGTGGACGCGGCGGGCGAGATCCAGGCCCTCCAGGACAACATCAACACGATGATCGCGAACCTGCGCGACACCACCCTGGCCAACAAGGAGCAGGACTGGCTCAAGGGCAACCTCGCCCGGATCTCGGCCCTGATGCAGGGCCGCCGCGACCTGGACGACGTGGCCAAGCTGATCATGAGCGAGCTGACCCCGGTGGTCGCCGCGCAGCACGGCGCGTTCTTCCTCGCGGTGCCCACCGGCGGGAGTCCCGAGATCGGGACGGACGGCGGCACGGAGGGCTCGTACGAGCTGCGGATGCGCGGGAGCTACGCGTACGCGGGCACTCAGATGCCGATCTCCTTCCGCCCCGGAGAGGGGCTGATCGGGACGGTCGCGGAGGAGAAGCGGACGATCCTGGTGGAGAACACCCCGCCGGGCTACCTGAAGATCTCCTCGGGGCTCGGCGAGGCGCCGCCGGCGCACGTGATCGTGCTGCCGGTGCTCTTCGAGGGAAAGGTGCTCGGGGTCATCGAGCTGGCCGGCTTCCAGCCGTTCACGCAGATCCAGAAGGACTTCCTCAGCCAGATCGCCGAGATGATCGGGACGAGCGTCAACACCATCTCCGTGAACTCCAAGACGGAGATGCTGCTCAAGCAGTCCCAGGAGATGACCGAGCAGCTGCGCGAGCGCTCCGACGAGCTGGAGAACCGGCAGAAGGCGCTCCAGGCCGCGAACGCGGAGCTGGAGGAGAAGGCGGAGCTGCTGGCCCAGCAGAACCGGGACATCGAGGTGAAGAACACCGAGATCGAGGAGGCCCGGCAGGTCCTGGAGGAGCGTGCCGAACAGCTCGCGGTCTCGATGCGCTACAAGAGCGAGTTCCTCGCGAACATGTCGCACGAGCTGCGCACCCCGCTCAACTCGCTGCTGATCCTGGCGAAGCTGCTCGCGGACAACGCGGACGAGAACCTCTCGCCGAAGCAGGTGGAGTTCGCGGAGACCATCCACGGCGCGGGTTCGGACCTGCTCCAGCTGATCAACGACATCCTGGACCTGTCGAAGGTCGAGGCCGGGAAGATGGACGTCTCGCCGACGCGGATCGCGCTGGTCCAGCTCGTGGACTACGTGGAGGCCACCTTCCGCCCGCTGACCGCGGAGAAGGGCCTGGACTTCTCGGTCCGGGTCTCCCCGGAGCTGCCCGCGACCCTGCACACCGACGAGCAGCGGCTGCTCCAGGTGCTGCGCAACCTGCTGTCGAACGCGGTGAAGTTCACCGACAACGGGGCGGTGGAGCTGGTGATCCGGCCCGCCGGGGCGGACGTGCCGACGGCGATCCGCGAGCAGTTGCTGGAGGCCGGGTCGCTGCGCGACGCGGACGCGGACCTGATCGCGTTCTCGGTGACCGACACCGGGATCGGGATCGCGGCGAGCAAGATGCTGGTGATCTTCGAGGCGTTCAAGCAGGCGGACGGGACGACGAGCCGCAAGTACGGCGGCACGGGGCTCGGGCTGTCCATTAGCCGGGAGATCGCCCGGCTGCTGGGCGGGGAGATCCACGCGGCCAGCGAGCCCGGCCGCGGGTCGACCTTCACCCTGTACCTGCCGCTGCACCCGAGCGAGCTGCCCCCGCAGGGGTACGCGCCGCCCACGCCGGGCGGGGCGCGCAGCGAGTACCGCAGGGCGGCGGAGGAGGCCCTGCCGGTGCCGCAGCCGGCCCCGGTGGCCGCGCTGCCCGCGGCCCCGAAGAACGCGGTCCCGGTGCGGCAGGCGCTGCCGGCGGCGGAGCCGGCCGGGCAGGGTTCCTCGGCGCTGTTCCGGCGGCGCCGCAAGCCGGCGGCCGGTCCGCTGCCGCGCACCGAGGTGCCGGGGCAGCCGGACGGGGTGGCGTGGGAGGAACAGGAAGCGGTGCCGGCGCCGCGCACGTACGGCTTCCACGGCGAGCGGGTGCTCATCGTGGACGACGACGTGCGCAACGTCTTCGCGCTGACGAGCGTGCTGGAACAGCACGGGCTGGCGGTGCTCTACGCCGAGAACGGCAGGGAGGGCATCGAGGTGCTGGAGCAGCACGACGACGTGGCGGTCGTGCTGATGGACATCATGATGCCGGAGATGGACGGGTACGCGACCACCTCGGCGATCCGGCGGATGCCGCAGTTCGAGGGGCTGCCGATCATCGCGCTGACGGCCAAGGCGATGAAGGGGGACCGGGAGAAGGCCATCGACTCCGGGGCTTCCGACTACGTCACCAAGCCGGTCGAACCCGACTACCTGCTGTCGGTCATGGAGCAGCACATGCGCGGAGAATGACCGGAGACCGGAGCGTGACGGGAGGGCGCGGGGGGAACCTTCTGCCCTCCCGCCACGTTTCCGCTCTGTGCACAGTGACATCTTGGTGACAGGGTGTGGCGATCTCGGGACTGGGGCTACGATGACCGGCACAAGGACGGACGGCGCGAAGACGTCGTCTTCTGGGGCGGGCCCCGGCACACAGGCCGGCGCCCGGAGCCGGGGAGGCCCCATGCCGGGGCGAGGAGGACAGGGCATGGTGCAGAAGGCCAAGATCCTCCTGGTCGACGACAGGCCGGAGAATCTGCTGGCGCTGGAGGCCATCCTCTCCGCGCTCGATCAGACACTGGTCCGGGCGTCGTCGGGGGAGGAAGCGCTCAAAGCGCTGCTGACGGACGATTTCGCGGTCATCCTGCTGGATGTCCAGATGCCGGGCATGGACGGGTTCGAAACCGCCGCGCACATCAAGCGGCGCGAACGGACCCGGGACATCCCGATCATCTTCCTCACCGCGATCAACCACGGTCCGCACCACACCTTCCGCGGTTACGCGGCGGGCGCGGTGGACTACATCTCGAAGCCGTTCGACCCCTGGGTGCTGCGCGCCAAGGTGTCGGTCTTCGTCGAGCTCTACACCAAGAACTGCCAACTGCGGGAGCAGGCGGCCCTGCTGCGCCTCCAGCTGGAGGGCGGCGGTTCCAACGGCGACGGCAGCAAGGAGGCGGCCGGGCTGCTGGCGGAGCTCTCGGCGCGGCTCGCGGCGGTCGAAGAGCAGGCGGAGGCGCTGACCAAGCAGCTCGGCGAGGACTCCGCCGACGCCGCCGTGGTGGCGACCGCCGCGCATCTGGAGCGCAAGCTGACGGGGCTGCGCCGGGCGCTGGACGCGCTGGAGCCGGGAGCCGGCGGGGCCGCGCCGGTCGTGCCCGCCCAGGGCTGACGGGCCGCGCGCGGTACCCGGCTGGCGGGCCGTCAGGTCTGCCGGTGTGTCAAGAGGCGTACGGACGGGGCGACACGAACGGGTGAAGGGGTGGGCACGCGTGTCCACCGGCGCGCGCACCGGTAACCTCGGGCCCATGGCCTCAAGTACGTCCGGCAAGGGTTCCCAGAGCACCGCGGGCGCCGCGAAGGGCCGCTCCGGCCGTACGACGGCGCCGGCCAAGAAGACGGCCCCGGCGCGCAAGCCTCCCGCGAAGAAGGCCGCGGCGGCCGGGCGCGCCCCCGTGAAGAAGACCGCCGCCAAAGCGGCGCCGTCCCCGACCGGGGGCGTGGTGTGGCTGGTCCGCAGTTGCTGGCTGGGGCTGGCACACCTGGTCGGGAAGGCCTTCCGGGGCATCGGCCGGGGGGCCAGGAACCTCGATCCCGCGCACCGCAAGGACGGCGTGGCGCTGCTGCTGCTCGCGCTGGCGCTGATCGTCGCCGCTGGGACCTGGTCCAACCTGAGCGGGCCCGTCGGGGACCTGGTCACGATGCTGGTCACCGGGGCCTTCGGGCGGCTGGACCTGCTCGTGCCGATCCTGCTGGGGGTCATGGCGGTCCGTTTCATCCGCCACCCCGAGCAGAGCGACGCCAACGGGCGCATCGGCATCGGCCTGTCCGCCCTGGTCATCGGCGTGCTCGGGCTGGTGCACATCGCCTGCGGGGCCCCCGGGCGCGACGAGGGCACCACCGCCATGCAGAACGCGGGCGGGCTGATCGGCTGGGCCGCCTCCAAGCCGCTGATCTTCACCATGGGCGCACCGCTGGCCGTGCCCATGCTGGTGCTGCTCACCGTCTTCGGCCTGCTGGTGGTCACCGCCACCCCGGTCAACGCGATCCCGCAGCGGCTGCGGCGGCTGGGGATCCGGCTGGGGATCATCGCCCCGAACCCTTACGACGAGGCGTACGGGCAGCCCGGCGCCGGCCGCCCCGACCGGCACGACGCCGAGCAATGGCGGGCCCGCGCCGCCGGCGCGGCCGGGCCGGGCGACCCCGCAGACGCCGCCGAGGAGGCGGCCCTGGCCAAGCGGCGCCGGCCCCGGCGGGCCGCCGTGCGGCCGGGGGAGCGGGAGATGGACGCCGTCGACGTGGCTGCGGCGGCGGCCGCCGCGCTGGACGGGGTGGTCTACGGAGGGCTGCCCCCGAACCCGCTGGTCGCCGACCTCACCCAGGGGATCACCCCGCAGCGGGACGGGGTGGAGATCACCGCCCCGGTGCCGCCCGCCCGCGAGGAGCGGCCCTCCGCCCCGGCGGAGCCGGATCCGGCCGACGCCCCGCACGAGCGCACCGCCGCGGCCTCGGGGACCCTGTCGGTGCCGGACCTGACGAAGGCCCCGCCCGAGCCCCAGCCCCTGCCGCCCCGCGCCGAGCAGCTGCAGCTGCGCGGGGACATCACCTACTCCCTGCCCTCGCTGGACCTGCTGGAGAAGGGCGGCCCCGGCAAGACGCGCAGCGCGGCCAACGACTCGGTCGTGGCGGCGCTGACCAACGTGTTCACCGAGTTCAAGGTGGACGCGCAGGTCACCGGCTTCACCCGGGGTCCGACGGTCACCCGTTACGAGGTGACGCTCGGCGCCGCGGTGAAGGTCGAGCGGATCACGGCGCTGGCGAAGAACATCGCCTACGCCGTGGCCTCCCCGGACGTGCGGATCATCAGCCCGATCCCGGGCAAGTCGGCGGTCGGCATCGAGATCCCGAACACCGACCGGGAGATGGTCAACCTGGGCGACGTCCTGCGGCTGGCGGACGCCGCCGAGGACGACCACCCGATGCTGGTCGCGCTGGGCAAGGACGTCGAGGGCGGCTACGTCATGGCCAATCTCGCGAAGATGCCGCACGTGCTGGTCGCCGGAGCCACCGGCTCCGGCAAGTCCTCCTGCATCAACTGCCTGATCACCTCGATCATGGTCCGGGCCACGCCGGAGGACGTCCGGATGGTCCTGGTCGACCCCAAGCGGGTCGAGCTGACCGCCTACGAGGGCATCCCGCACCTGATCACGCCGATCATCACCAACCCCAAGCGGGCCGCCGAAGCCCTCCAGTGGGTGGTGCGCGAGATGGACCTGCGCTACGACGACCTGGCCGCCTTCGGGTACCGGCACATCGACGACTTCAACCAGGCGATCCGCGACGGCAAGATCAAACTGCCGCCGGGCAGTGAGCGGGAGCTCAGCCCGTACCCGTACCTGCTGGTGATCGTCGACGAGCTCGCGGACCTGATGATGGTGGCCCCGCGCGACGTAGAGGACTCCATCGTCCGCATCACCCAGCTGGCCCGCGCGGCCGGCATCCACCTGGTGCTCGCCACGCAGCGGCCCTCGGTGGACGTGGTGACCGGTCTGATCAAGGCGAACGTGCCCTCGCGGCTGGCCTTCGCCACCTCCTCCCTCGCCGACAGCCGGGTCATCCTGGACCAGCCCGGCGCCGAGAAGCTGATCGGCAAGGGTGACGGACTGTTCCTGCCGATGGGTGCGAACAAGCCGGTCCGCCTCCAGGGCGCCTTCGTCACCGAGGACGAGATCGCCGGGATCGTCCAGCACTGCAAGGACCAGATGGCCCCCGTCTTCCGGGACGACGTCACGGTCGGGCAGAAGCAGAAGAAGGAGATCGACGAGGAGATCGGCGACGACCTGGACCTGCTGTGCCAGGCGGCCGAGCTGGTGGTGTCCACCCAGTTCGGCTCCACCTCGATGCTCCAGCGCAAGCTGCGCGTGGGCTTCGCCAAGGCGGGGCGGCTGATGGACCTGATGGAGTCCCGCGGGGTCGTGGGCCCCAGCGAGGGCTCCAAGGCCCGCGACGTACTGGTCAAACCCGACGAACTGGACGGGGTGCTGGCCGTCATCCGGGGCGAGGCGCCCTAGAACGGGGATCCGCCCGCCTCACCCGGCCGGAGGGGGATCGGCGGGCAACCGTTTCCCTCTGGTCTGCGTCAAGTTGAGGGAGGCAGCGGCGGGCGGCGCCCTCGCCATACGGATGGCGTAGGAAGCGGACCCTCCGGTTGCCCCACCCTTTCGTCACCCCCCTAGACTGGACATCCAGCAGGTGGCTACACGCTCGAAAGGCGCCCTCGTGTCCATCGGCAACTCCAACTCCCCCGAAGAAGAGCGGCCTTCGACCGACGACCGGTCCGAGGACCGGCTCGTCGAACGTTCCGTCGAAGGACCGTCCATCGGGACGGCCCTCAAGAAGGCCCGGATCGCCGCCGGGCTCACAGTCGACGACGTCTCCTCCACCACGCGCGTGCGCATCCCGATCGTGCACGCGATCGAGGAGGACGACTTCACGCGGTGCGGCGGCGACGTGTACGCCCGCGGTCACATCCGCACGCTCGCCCGCGCCGTTCACCTCGACCCGGTCCCCCTGGTCGAGATGTACGACGCGGCCCACGGCGGACGGCCGGCACCCACCCCCGCCGCGCCCATGTTCGACGCCGAGCGGATCCGCCCCGAACGGCAGCGGCCCAACTGGACCGCCGCCATGGTCGCCGCCATCGTCGCCGTGATCGGCTTCGTCGGGTTCACCGCCTTCGGCGGCGGCGACGAGAAGGCCAAGCACCCGGTGGCGGAAGGTTCCGTCTCCCCGCAGGCGGCGCCCAAGCAGTCGGCGGGCAAGCAGCAGCCCCCCGCCCAGACCCCGCAGGCACCCCAGGCCCCCAAGCCGGAGCCCTCGGACAGTGCCATCGCGGCCGCGCCCAAGGACCTCGTCACGGTGGTCCTGACGGCCGACGTCGGCGAGAGCTGGATCTCGGCGAAGGACCACAGCGGCCGGCTGCTCTTCGACGGCACCCTCGCGCAGGGCGAGTCGAAGACCTTCACCGACAAGGAGTCCGTGGACCTCGTCCTGGGCGACGCGGGCGCCGTCAAGCTGTTCGTGAACGGCAAGGAGATCAAGGACCGGTTCGAGTCGGGTCAGGTCGAACGGCTCACCTACACCAAGAACGACCCCCGCCAGGGCCAGGCCCAGGCGGGCTGACCGGCCCCGATCGGCGACGACCGGCGCGGAACGAAAAATTCCAGATCCCCGGGACCCGTGCGGCACCTGCCGCCGGCTCCCGGGGATCTTGTCGTGGGGGGACACGGGGCGGGGGCCGGTGCCGGGACGAAGTAGTCTTGAGTCCATGCCCGAACGCCGTACCGTCGCCCTTGTCACTCTTGGCTGCGCCCGTAACGAGGTGGACTCGGAGGAGCTCGCAGGCCGCTTGGCGGCGGATGGCTGGGAGCTCGTCGAGGACGCCGCCGACGCGGACGTAGCCGTCGTCAACACCTGTGGCTTCGTCGAAGCCGCCAAGAAGGACTCCGTAGACGCCCTGCTGGAAGCCAACGATCTCAAGGATCACGGCAGGACCCAGGCCGTCGTCGCCGTCGGCTGTATGGCCGAGCGCTACGGCAAGGAACTCGCCGAAGCGCTCCCCGAAGCCGACGGGGTCCTCGGCTTCGACGACTACGCCGACATCTCCAGCCGCCTCCAGACCATCCTCAGCGGCGGCAACGTCGAGGCCCACGCCCCGCGCGACCGGCGCCAGCTGCTGCCGATCAGCCCGGCCGAGCGCCAGAGCGCCTCCGTGGCCCTGCCCGGACACGCCCAGGACGCCGCCGAGGCGCCCGCCGAGGCCCCCGCGGACCTGCCCGAGGGCGTCGCCCCCGCCTCCGGTCCGCGCGCCCCGCTGCGCCGCCGCCTGGACAAGAGCCCGGTCGCCTCGGTCAAGCTGGCCTCCGGCTGCGACCGCCGCTGCTCCTTCTGCGCCATCCCGTCCTTCCGCGGCTCCTTCATCTCCCGCCGCCCCTCCGACGTGCTGGGCGAGACGCGCTGGCTCGCCGAGCAGGGCGTCAAGGAGGTCATGCTGGTCTCCGAGAACAACACCTCGTACGGCAAGGACCTCGGCGACATCCGCCTGCTGGAGACCCTGCTGCCCGAGCTGGCCGCCGTCGACGGCATCGAGCGCGTCCGCGTCAGCTACCTCCAGCCCGCCGAGATGCGGCCGGGCCTGATCGACGTGCTCACCTCGACGCCCAAGGTCGCCCCGTACTTCGACCTGTCCTTCCAGCACTCGGCCCCCGACGTGCTGCGCGCCATGCGCCGCTTCGGTGACACCGACCGCTTCCTGGAGCTGCTGGACACCATCCGCTCCAAGGCACCGCAGGCCGGCGTCCGGTCCAACTTCATCGTCGGCTTCCCCGGCGAGACCGAGGAGGACTTCGCCGAGCTGGAGCGTTTCCTCACCCACGCCCGCCTCGACGCCATCGGCGTCTTCGGCTACTCCGACGAGGACGGCACCGAGGCCGCCACCTACGAGAACAAGCTCGACGAGGAGACCGTCGCCGAGCGCCTCGCCCACATGCAGCGGCTCGCCGAGGAGCTCACCTCCCAGCGTGCGGAAGAGCGGATCGGCGAGACCCTTGAGGTACTCGTCGAGACGGTCGTCCCGTTCGACGAGGCGGAGGAGGGCGAGGGCGCCTACGGGCGCGCCGCCCACCAGGCCCCCGAGACCGACGGCCAGGTCGTCTTCACCGACGGCACCGGCCTGGTCCCCGGGACCATCGTCACGGCGAAGGTGGTCGGCACGCTGGGCGTCGACCTGGTGGCCGAGCCGCTGGGCACGGAGTTCTCGGACATCGAGGAGGCGGCCGGATGAGCGGAGTCCCGGCATCAGCGGCGGGCGGGACCGGCCGCCGGCCCACGCCCGGCGCGAAGCTCGGGACTGCGGCCGTCAACCAGGCCAGCCTCTGGAACATCGCCAACATCCTGACGATGATCCGGCTCGTCCTGGTGCCGGGATTCGTCCTGCTGCTGCTCGCCGACGGGGGCTACGACCCCGTCTGGCGGGTCCTGGCGTGGGCGGCCTTCGCCATCGCCATGATCACCGACATCTTCGACGGGCACCTGGCCAGGACGTACAACCTGGTCACGGACTTCGGGAAGATCGCCGACCCCATCGCCGACAAGGCGATCATGGGGTCGGCGCTCGTGTGTCTCTCCTGGCTCGGCGACCTGCCCTGGTGGGTGACCGGAGTGATCCTCGGACGGGAGCTCGGGATCACGCTGATGCGGTTCTGGGTGATCCGCTACGGGGTGATCCCCGCCAGCCGCGGCGGCAAGCTCAAGACCCTCGCTCAGGGGACGGCGGTGGGCATGTACGTCCTCGCGCTGACCGGCCCGCTGGCGACCTTGCGCTTCTGGGTGATGGCGGTGGCCGTCGTGCTGACCGTGGTCACCGGTCTGGACTACGTCCGCCAGGCCGTGGTGCTGCGCCGGGCGGGACTGGCCGCGGAGCGGGCCGCGAAGTGACGAACGGGGCGGGGGAGGCATCTCGATCCGTGGGAGCGGTGGAAGGTGCTGCGGGAGTGGCCGAAGACGTGCTGCGCCTGCTTGCGGAGAGTGACCAGAGCCTCGCCGTGGCGGAGTCGCTGACCGGGGGGATGGTCGCCGCTGAGCTCACGGCGGTGCCGGGGGCCTCGCGCTCCTTCCGCGGGTCGGTCACGGCGTACGCCACTGAACTCAAGCACCGGGTCCTCGGAGTGGACGCCGCGCTGCTCGCCGCCGAAGGCGCGGTGAACGCACAGGTCGCGGCCGAGATGGCCAGCGGGGTACGGCGCGTGATGGGCGCCTCGTGGGGGATCGCGACGACCGGAGTGGCCGGTCCCGACCCCCAGGACGGGCAGCCGGTCGGCACCGTCTTCATTGCCGTGGCGGGTCCGGGAGGCAGGAAAACGGCCCGGCTGCGGTTGAACGGCTCCCGTACGGAAATCCGTAGGGAGAGTGCACGCACAGTGCTCGAACTGCTCTCGAGCGAACTCCGCGAGAATCTGCGGGGGCAGGATACGGAACAGAACGGGGGGATTTGATGTTTGCAGCCCTGAGTGAACACGACATCGCTCCCCGCACGGCCGCGGCGCGAGGCGGTACGGTGGGGCGTGAAGGTTACGGCTACACGGTCAGAGGAGGGAGCCACCGATGATTCTGCTCCGTCGCCTGCTGGGTGACGTGCTGCGTCGGCAGCGCCAGCGCCAGGGCCGTACTCTGCGCGAAGTCTCCTCGTCCGCCCGAGTTTCGCTCGGCTATCTCTCCGAGGTGGAGCGGGGGCAGAAGGAGGCATCCTCCGAGCTGCTCTCCGCGATCTGCGACGCGTTGGACGTACGGATGTCCGAGCTGATGCGCGAAGTCAGTGACGAGCTGTCGCTGGCCGAGCTCGCGCAGTCGGCAGCCGCAAGCGAACCGGTGCCGGCACCGGTGCGCCCGATGCTCAATTCGGTCTCCGTGGCCTCGGTCACGGGCGGACCCGAACGGGTGACCATCAAGGCACCTGTGGAAGCGGTGAACGTCGTAGCCGCTTGAGTACCGCGAGCTGGACACGTGAGTGTGGCGGGAGCCCCGGGTGGTGCGTGATGCACCGGCCGGGGCTCCCTGCCGTTCCCGGTCCCCTCGTGCCGGCGTGCGCCCGGCGTCCTGGGTGCGGGGGCCCGGGGTGTGGGGGAGGATGGGCGCGACCGGGAACCGGCCCTCTGGGAGGTGGCCGTGCGGCTGTTACTCCGCATACCTGTGGCTCTGCCCCTCGTGCTCGCCCTGCCCCTCGCGCTGGCGCTGGGCGTGCTGTGGTGGTGGGCCGTGCTGAGGCTGGCGGTGGTGCCGGCCGACGCCGGGCCCGTGGAGGGGGCGATAGCCATGGGCGGCTGGGGGCTGGGACTGCTGCCCGTGCACTGTGTACCGGGGCCCGTCCGCAGGGCCCGGGGCGGGGATCCGGGTGAGCCCGCGGGCGCGGCCGGAGGCGGCCCTCCGCCGGCCGGGGACGGTGCCGCGGGCCTGGCGGGGGCTACCAGGGCATCGACACCCCTCCGTTCGGCCGAAGGATCTGGCCCGTCATGAAGGACGAGGCGTCCGATGCCAGGTAGAGCACCGCGTGGGCGATGTCCTCGGGCTCGCCGACCCGGCGCAGCGGGGACATCCGGACCATGGCGGCCTCGGTCTGCTCCTGGGCCTCGGGGGTGTGGCGGGCGGTCATCGGGGTGCGGATCCATCCCGGGGCGACGGCGTTGACGCGGATGCCGTGGGGGCCGCTCTCGGTGGCGAGGGTCTTGGTGAGCTGCACCACGGCGGCCTTGGCGGCGCTGTAGCAGAGCAGGCCGGGCTGGGCGGCGTCCACGGCGCCGGAGGCCATCGTGACGACCGATCCGGGGCGTCCGGCGGCGATCATGGCCCTGACGGCCTCCTGGCAGGTGCGCAGGACCCCCTTGAAGTTGATGTCCATGACCCGGTCGAGGTCCTCGTCGGTGGTGTCCAGGACGCTGCTGGTGTGCATGACCCCGGCGATGGCGGCGGCGATGTCGAGGGGCCCGGCCGCGGCGACGGCGGCCCGCAGGGCGGCGCGGTCGGTGACGTCGAGGGGGTGGGCGGTGGCGGTGCCGCCGGCCTTGGTGATCAGGGCGGTGGTCTCGGCCAGTCCCTGTTCGTCGCGGTCCGCGCAGTGGACGGCCGCGCCCGCCCCGGCGAGCAGGAGGGCGGTGGCCCGGCCTATGCCGGCGGCGGCTCCGGTGACGAGGGCGGTGCGGCCGGTGAGCTCGTACGCGGTGATGGGTGTGGGCATGCCAGGACGGTACGAGCGTATCTGACGGTGCGTCAATTGGTCGGGGCGTCCGGGGCGGGGCCGGACTGGCAGCGGGGGCACCAGTAGGTGGGTCGGCCGTCCTGCGGGGCCTCGCGCACGGGGGTGCCGCAGCGCAGGCACGGGCGGCGGGCGCGGCCGTAGACGAACAGCTCCCGGCCGGGGCGGTGGCTGCCGGTGGTGTTGCGGGGGCCGCCGTGGCCGGTGTTCGCGGCGAGGAGGCGCTGGGCGGCGGCCGCGATGCGGACGGCGGTCACCTCGGGGTCGGGCAGCCCGCCGACCGGCGTCCAGGGGGTGACGGCAGCCAGGAAGCAGAGCTCGGACTTGTAGATGTTGCCGATGCCCGCCAGGTTCCGCTGGTCGAGCAGGGCCTCGCCGAGGGGGCGGGCGGGGGCCGCGAGGAGGTTGGCCGCGGCCCGGTCCGGATCCCAGTCGGGTCCGAGGAGGTCGGGGCCCAGGTGGCCCACGGCCAGGGCCTCGTCGGCGGTCCGCAGCAGTTCGAGGACGGGGAGGCGGTAGCCGACGGCGGTGGTGTCCGCGGCGGCCAGGACGGCCCGGATCTCGTAGGAGGGGCCGCCCCGCCACTTCTCGGCGGGGCCGAAGACGTACCAGGCACCGTCCATGCCGAGGTGGCTGTGGAGGGTGAGGCCCCCTTCGAGGCGAGTCAGGAGGTGCTTGCCGCGCGGGGTGACGTCCAGGGTGGTGCGGCCGGCGAGGTCGGCGGTGGCGAAGCGGGGGACGCGCAGGTCGGCGTGGGTGAGGGGTTTGCCCGCGAGGGCGGCGTGCAGGCGGGCCGCGACGCGGTGGACGCTGTCTCCTTCGGGCATGGGGCCATTGTCGCGCCGCCGGGGCGGGGGAACGCGGAACCCCCGGGCGGGGTGCCGCCGCAGGGGGTTCGCGCGATCAGGCGGTGCGGGGCCCGGTGGGGCCGCCCGTCACTTCCAGGTGAGGCCCTTCTGGGCCGGCTTGTTCAGGTTGTTGTACGGGTCGCCCCAGTACTCGGCGCCGGTGACCTTGGTGCCGGTCGGCGCGAGCGCGATGGCGCAGGAGGCCTGGCTCTTGCCGTTGGTGAAGCCGGACGGCAGCGACTCGCTCGGGCACTTCTCGAACTTGCCGACGATCAGCAGGGTGTCGGCCTCGGCGCCGCCGTCGAGCAGACCCTTCATGTGGCCCACGGAGGCGAAGGACAGGTCCGTCGTGCCGGTGTTCTTGGCCGTGTAGTGGATGTAGAAGGGGGTCTTGCCCTTCACCTTGTCGGCGACGTTCAGGGACGCCAGGTCGGCCGGGTTGCCCGCCTCGATGCTGGTGACCGTGAGGGCGAGCTGGCCGCTCTTGTTGCCGGAGGTGAACGGGACGGTCGCCGCCTGGCCGATCTTGAAGGACTGGCCGGACGTGGCCACCGCGCCGCCGCCGGCGGCGGGGGCGCCGGAGGCGCCGTCGTAGCCGCCCGCGGCCGGGGAGCTCGGGGCTCCGGCCGGCGGGGTGGCGTAGCCGCCGGGCTGAGACGCCTGGGCGGACGGGGAGGCCGGAGCCGCGGGGACCTCTTCGTTGCCGTCCTTGCAGCCCGTCAGGACCAGGGTTCCGGCCACGGCGAGGCCGGCCGCGGCCAGGGTGGTCTTGCGCATGCTGTTGGAGCTCACTCTTCTTTTCCCCCATGACTGTGCACCGCCCATGCGGTGCCTGTGATCACCTTTGATAAGCCATGGATAAGCGCCAGGGCCAGCCGAGGGAGCGGCTGGCAGCGGTTTCGTGACATGGCCAGGACATACGTGTCCGAGTCGAGACGTGAGCGAGTTCAAGCCGTATCCCCGGGCGCGACAGCTAGGGCCTGTGTGATGTCGTGATCAGTTGCTGGGTTCTGCCCTCTTCGTGGAGCGGAACCCGGTAGGACTGTGGCCGTGACGCGTAGGCAACTGACCGATGCCCAGTGGAAGTTCATCGAGCCGTACCTGCCGATCGGCAGGTACGGACCGTACCCCGAGCGACTGCGGGAACAGTTCGAAGGGGTGATCTGGCGGTTCCGGTCCAGTGCCCAGTGGCGGGAGATGCCCGCTGAGTTCGGGCCCTGGGCCACCGTCTACGGGCGCTTCCGCGTCTGGCGGGACGCCGGCGTCTTCTCCGCCCTGCTGGAAGGCCTGATCGCCGCAGCGGCCCGCACCGGGAGAACGGACTTGTCGCTGGTCAGCGTGGACTCCACCACGGTCCGCGCCCACCACGACGCCGCCGGGATGCGTATCGGCGAGGACCTCATGGAGGCCCTGGAAGAGGCTGCGCGCGAGCAGGAGGAGGCCCGGAAAAAAGGGGCGGACCGGAGGAACAGAACGGACAGGCCGAGCGCCGGCGCGTCCGGCTCAGACGCAAGCTCCGCATGAAGGAAGCCCTGCTCGGCAGGTCCCGCGGTGGACTGACGACCAAGATTCATCTCGCCGCGGACCGGCAATGCCGTCCGCTCGCGTTCGTCCTGACCGTCGGACAGGCCGCCGACAGCCCTCAGTTCATCCCTGTGCTGGGCAAGGTGCGGGTCCGGCTGCCCGTCGGCCGCCCCCGCACCAGACCCGGCGCGGTCGCCGCGGACAAGGCCTACTCATCCCGCGGCAACCGCACCTACCTGCGCAAACGCAACATCAAGGCAGTCATCCCGGAGAAGAAGGACCAGGCCGCCAACCGGAAGAAGAAGGGCGCAAGGGGCGGCCGGCCCGTCAGCCACGACGCCGGCCTCTACAAAGAGCGGAACACCGTCGAACGCCTGATCAACAAGCTGAAGGCCTGGCGAGGCATCGCCACCCGCTACGACAAGGCGCCCCAGAGCTACCTCGCCGGCCTCCACCTCCGCGCCACAATGATCTGGATCGACGACCTCCTGAAGACCGCCGACTGATCACAACATCACACAGGCCCTAGTTGCGCAGCCGCAGCCCCCTCGGGGTGGCGTGGAAGCCGGCCGACTCCAGGGCCTGGCCGAGGGGGGAGGTGAGGGCCGCCGCGGCGTTGATCCGCTCCACCGTCAGGTCCGGCAGGGTGCCCACGCGGGAGGCCGCCACCAGGGCCGCCGTCGCCGCCGCGAGGCGCGCGTCACCCGGATCCGCCCAGGCCAGCAGGGTCTTGCCGCCGCGCTCCAGGTAGAGGATGAGCTCGCCGTCGACCAGAACCACCAGGGAGCCCGCCTTGCGGCCCGGCTTGTGGGTGGCGTCGGCCGGGGGCTCCGGCCAGGGCAGGGCCGCCCCGTACGCGTTCGCGGGATCGGCGGCGGCCAGGACCACCGCTGCCAGCGGGGGCGGGTTCTTCTCGGCGGCGCGCAGCCGGTCCACCGCGCCGTCCATCGCGAACTGGGCCGCGCCCAGCCCCTCCACCACATAACCCCGGCGGGCCTGCCCGCTGTCCTCGAACGCCGACAGGATCCGGTACACCGCGCTGAACCCGCCCTCGACGCCCTCCGCCGCCACCGCCCCGCGCGTGACCACCCCGTGCCGGTCGAGCAGGGTGCGGGCCAGCGCGTGCGCCCGCTGCGTCGGCTCCGGGGCGGGCGCGGGCAGCAGCGACCAGCGGCCCGACACCGTCGGCGGGCCCGTACGCGAGACGGTCGCGCTCAGGCTCCCGTACCGGCCGCGCGGGACCGTGCGGCGGGCCCGGTGGGCGGTGGCGCCCGCCGTACGGCCCGAGCCCAGCAGGGAGCGCAGCGGGGCCAGGGTGTCGTTGGTCAGCCGGCCCGACCAGGCCAGGTCCCACAGGACGGAGGACAGCGCCAGATCCGTGGCCTCGGGATGGCGGGCCCGCACGGATTCCGTGAGCTGACGGAAGAACAGGCCGTACCCGCCCGACAGGGCCTCCAGCACCGCCTGGTGCAGCGGGCCCAGCTCCAGCGGGTGCGGCTGCGGCAGCAGCAGCGGAGCCGCGTCCGCCAGGTACAGGGAGATCCAGCCGTCCTTGCCCGGCAGAGCCCCGGCGCCCGCCCACACCACCTCGCCGGTGGTGGTCAGTTCGTCCAGCAGACCCGGCGCGTACCCCGCGACCCGCGAGGGCAGGATCAGCCGCTCCAGCGCCGACGCCGGGACCGGGGCGCCCTGCAGCTGCTCCACCGCGCGCGCCAGCCCGTCGATCCCGCGCAGCCCGCCGCCCAGGTGCTGCCACTGGGGCAGGAAGGTGGCCAGCGAGGCCGGCGGGACCGGCTCCAGCTCCTGGCGCAGGGCCGCCAGCGAACGGCGCCGCAGCCGGCGCAGCACCGCCGCGTCGCACCACTCCTGGCCGATGCCCGCCGGATGGAACTCGCCCTGCACCACCCGGCCCGCCGCGGCGAGCCGGTGCAGGGCGCCCTCGGTCACCGCCGTGCCCAGCCCGAAGCGGGCGGCGACGGCGGTCGTGGTGAACGGGCCGTGCGTCCGGGCCCAGCGGGCCAGCAGATCGCCCAGCGGATCCTTGACCGGCTCGGTGAACGCCTCCGGGACCCCCACCGGCAGCGCCGTGCCCAGGGCGTCCCGCAGCCGGCCCGCGTCCTCGATCGCCGCCCAGTGCTCCGCGCCGCCGATCCGCACCCGGATCGCCCGCCGGGCACCCTCCAGGGCGGCGGCCCAGCCCGGCTCCGCACCCCGCTGCGCCAACTCGGTGTCCGTCAACGGGCCCAGCAGCCGCAGCAGATCGGCCACCGACTCGGCGTCCTTCGCCCGCCGGTCCTCCGTTAGCCACTGCAGCTCCCGCTCCAGCTCCTCCAGCACCTCGGCGTCGAGCAGCTCGCGCAGCTCCGCCTGGCCCAGCAGCTCCGCCAGCAGCCGCGAGTCCAGCGACAGCGCCGCCGCCCGCCGCTCGGCCAGCGGTGAGTCGCCCTCGTAGAGGAACTGGGCCACGTACCCGAACAGCAGGGAGCGGGCGAAGGGCGAGGGCTCGGGGGTGGTGACCTCCACCAGGCGGACCCGGCGCGCCTCCACGTCCCCCATCAGCTCGGTCAGGCCCGGCACGTCGAACACGTCCTGGAGGCATTCGCGCACGGCTTCCAGCACGATCGGGAACGAACCGAACTCGGAGGCCACCTGGAGCAGTTGCGAGGCCCGCTGGCGCTGCTGCCACAGCGGGGTCCGCTTGCCGGGGCTGCGGCGCGGCAGCAGCAGGGCGCGCGCCGCGCACTCGCGGAACCGGGAGGCGAACAGGGCCGACCCGCCGACCTGGTCGGTGACGATCTGGGCCACCTCCCCCTGGTCGAAGGCGACGTCGGCCGCGCCCAGCGGGGCCTGCTCGTCGTCGAACTCGAAGGACGGGGGCCGGGCGGGATCGTGGTCGAGGAGGTCCAGGTCCATGGAGAGCAGGTCGGCGTCCGGCAGGCGCAGCACGATGCCGTCGTCCGCATGCATCACCTGGGCGTCCATGCCGTACTTCTCCGCCAGCCGGGCGCCCAGCGCCAGCGCCCACGGCGCATGCACCTGGGCGCCGAAGGGGGAGTGCACCACGACCCGCCAGTCGCCCAGCTCGTCGCGGAACCGCTCCACCACGATGGTCCGGTCGTCCGGCACGTGCCCGCAGGCCTCCCGCTGCTCCGCGAGGTACGCCAGGACGTTGCCCGCGGCCCAGGCGTCCAGCCCCGCCGCCAGCAGCCGCAGCCGCGCGTCCTCCTCCGAGAGCCCGCCCAGCTCGCGCAGGAACGCGCCGACCGCACGCCCCAGTTCGAGCGGGCGGCCCAGCTGGTCGCCCTTCCAGAACGGCAGCCGCCCCGGCACCCCGGGGGCCGGGGTCACCAGGACCCGGTCGCGGGTGATGTCCTCGATCCGCCACGAGGTCGTGCCCAGGGTGAACACGTCGCCCACGCGGGACTCGTAGACCATCTCCTCGTCGAGCTCGCCGACCCGGCCGCCGCCCTTCTTCGGGTCGGCGCCCGCCAGGAAGACCCCGAACAGCCCGCGGTCGGGGATGGTCCCGCCGGAGGTCACCGCCAGCCGCTGCGCGCCCGGCCGGCCGGTGACCGTCCCCGCGACCCGGTCCCACACCACCCGGGGTCTGAGCTCGGCGAACGCGTCCGAGGGGTAGCGGCCCGCCAGCATGTCCAGCACCGAGGTGAACGCCGACTCCGGCAGCGCCGCGAACGGCGCCGCCCGCCGGACCAGCGCCAGCAGGTCGTCCAGCTGCCAGGTGTCCATCGCGGTCATCGCGACCAGCTGCTGGGCGAGGACGTCCAGCGGATTGGACGGCACCCGCAGGGACTCGATCGCCCCCGAGCGCATCCGCTCCGTCACCACCGCCGCCTGCACCAGGTCCCCCCGGTACTTGGGGAAGACCACCCCCGTGGAGACCGCGCCCACCTGGTGCCCCGCCCGGCCCACGCGCTGGAGCCCGGAGGCCACCGACGGCGGCGACTCCACCTGCACCACCAGGTCCACGGCGCCCATGTCGATGCCCAGCTCCAGGCTGGAGGTCGCGACCACGGCGGGCAGCCGGCCCGCCTTGAGGTCCTCCTCGACCAGGGCACGCTGCTCCTTGGACACCGAGCCGTGGTGCGCGCGGGCCAGCAGGGGCGGGGCGCCCTGCGCGGCCCCCGACTGGGCCATGATCTCGGCAGGTGGCGGCGCACCCTCGCCGAGCAGCTCGCCGGTGGCGCGCTCGTAGGCGATCTCGTTGAGCCGGTTGCACAAGCGCTCCGCGAGACGGCGGGAGTTGGCGAACACGATCGTCGACCGGTGGGCCTGCACCAGATCCGCGATCCGCTCCTCCACATGCGGCCAGATCGACGGTCTGTCCCCGCCCTCCCGGCCCTCCGTGGCCGGAGAGCCCCCGAGTTCGCCCATGTCCTCCACCGGCACGACCACCGACAGGTCGAACTCCTTGGCCGACGGCGGCTGCACGATCTCCACCCGGCCGCGCGGCGCGAGGAAGCGGGCCACCTCCTCCACCGGCCGGACCGTCGCCGACAGCCCGATCCGCCGGGCCGGGCGCGGCAGCAGCTCGTCCAGCCGCTCCAGCGACAGCGCCAGGTGGGCGCCGCGCTTGGTCCCCGCCACCGCGTGCACCTCGTCCAGGATCACCGTCTCGACCCCGGACAGGGCCTCGCGCGCCGCCGAGGTCAGCATCAGGAACAGCGACTCCGGCGTGGTGATCAGGATGTCCGGCGGGCGCGACGACAGCGCCCGGCGCTCCGCGGCCGGGGTGTCCCCGGAGCGGATCCCCACCCGCACGTCCGGTTCGGGCAGGCCCAGGCGGGCCGACTCCTGCCGGATCCCCGTCAGCGGGCTGCGCAGATTGCGCTCCACGTCCACCGCGAGCGCCTTCAGCGGCGACACGTACAGCACCCGGCAGCGCTTCTTCGGCTCGGCCGGCGGCGGCTGCGAGGCCAGCCGGTCCAGGGCGGCGAGGAAGGCGGCCAGGGTCTTGCCGGAGCCGGTGGGCGCCACCACCAGCACGTCCGAGCCCTCCCCGATGGCCCGCCAGGCGCCCTCCTGCGCGGAAGTGGGCGTACGGAAGGCCCCCGTGAACCACGAGCGGGTCGCGGGGGAGAACGAGTCGAGCGCAGCGCCTGCCATGCCCCCATCGTGCACCCGGCCACTGACAACCGGCCGGACCTGGGCAAACGCACGGTGGCGCGGGAGCGCAGAATGAGGGGATGGGGAAGGAACCCGGGATCGCACCCGGTAAGGACGACGACGGGGCGGCCCGGGAGTGGGCCCGGCACTGGCACCACCCGCAGCTGCCGGGGCTGGACCTGCTGCGCGCCCACTACGTCCGCCACACCTTCCCGCGCCACGCCCACGACGGGTACGTCATCGCGGCCGTCACCGGCGGCATCGAGGAGATCGGCATGCCCGGCGGCACCTTGCGGGCCGGACCGGGGAGCGTGGTGCTGATCAACCCCGAGGTCCCGCACACCGCCCGCGCCGGGGGCCCCGAGGGCTGGGCGTACTCGACGCTCTACCCCTCCCGGGAGCTGATCACCGAGGTGGCCTCCGAGACCGGCACCCCGCGCGGCACCCCCGGCTTCACCACGGAGATGGTCCTTGACGCCCGGGCCGCGAAGCTGATCACCGAGGTGCACCGGGCCGCGGAAGCCGGCAACGCCCTGGCCGCCGACACCCTGCTGCGGGCGGTCGTGGCCCGGATGCTCGGCCGGCACGCCGCGCCGCTGCCGGTCCGTAGGGCCTCCCGCGCGGGCGCCTCCGACGCCGAGCGGGCCCGCGCCCTGCTGGAGGAGCGGATGGCCGAGCCGCCGTCGCTGGAGCAGCTCGCGGCGGAGCTGGGGACCAGCCCGTTCGCCCTGCTGCGGGCCTTCCGGGGGCGGTACGGGATGCCGCCGCACACCTGGCTCACCGATGCGCGGGTACGGCGGGCGCGCAGGCTGCTGGACGCGGGGGGCGCCCCGGCGCAGGTCGCCGTCGCCGTCGGCTTCACCGACCAGCCGCACCTGAACCGCCACTTCACCCGCATCGTCGGCGTCCCGCCGGGCGCCTACCGGCGGGGGCGGGCGGGGTAGCTCCGCGGGTCCGGACACCGCGGCGCGCAGGCCCCCCGCCCCGCCCACCCCGCGCAGCGGCCGGCGGCACGGGCGTGCAAGAAGGTACAAGACCCGGGCCCGCACCCACCCCTACCTTCGCCGGGTGGGAACAGAACAGGTGCTGATACAAGAGGCCCTCGACGGGGCCGGAGGGCGGCCGCGGGCCGCCGTCGTGCGGGACGCCCTCGGCGTCGGGGTGGCCGTCGGGCTGTCCGGGTTCGCGTTCGGGGTGACCGCCGCCGGAGCGGGCGTCAGCGTGCTCCAGGCCTGCGTGCTGAGCCTCCTCGTCTTCACCGGGGCCTCGCAGTTCGCCCTGGTCGGAGCGCTCGCCGCGGGCGGGAACCCGTTCACCGCGGCCGCCGGGGCCTTCTTCCTCGGAACGCGCAACGCTTTCTACGGGCTGCGGCTGTCCCAGCTGCTCGCCCTGCCGAAGGCCGTCCGGCCCCTCGCCGCGCACTGGGTCATCGACGAGACCACCGCCGTGGCCCTGGCCCAGCCCGACCGCAGGTCGGCCCGGCTCGGGTTCACCGTCACCGGCCTCAGCCTGTACCTGCTGTGGAGCCTCACCACCCTGCTCGGCGCGCTCGGCGCCGAGGCCATCGGGGACACCGCCGCCTGGGGGCTGGACGCCGCCGGTCCCGCCGTCTTCCTCGCCCTCCTCGCACCCATGCTCAAGAGCACCACCGAACGGGCCGTCGCCGGACTCGCCCTCGTCCTCGGACTGGGCTTCCTGCCCGTCCTGCCCGCCGGGGTGCCCGTACTGATCGCCGCGCTGGCCGCACCCGCCGTGCTGTGGCTGAAGGGACGCAGCTCGTGAACGTCTGGATCGCCATCGGCCTCACCGTCGCCGGGTGCTACGCCGTCAAGCTCGCCGGACTCCTGGTGCCCGCCGGGGCCCTGGAGCGGCCGGCGGTGCGCAGGCTCTCCGCCCTGCTGCCGGTCGCGCTGCTCGCGGCGCTCACCGCCCAGCAGACCTTCAGCACCGGCCACGACCTCGTGCTCGACGCCCGGGCCGCCGGGCTGGCGGCCGCCGCCGTCGCGCTGCTGCTGCGCGCCCCGTTCCTGGTGGTGGTCGCGGCGGCGGTGGTGGTCACGGCCGGAGTACGGGCCCTCGGGGGCTGAACCCCCGGCCTAGGCCAGGGGCCGCCCGTACGCCCGCAGCGTCAGCAGGGCCTCGATGGTGACGATCGGACGCCGCTCCAGGGTGCTGCCCGGCGCCCAGGCCCGGCGGCGGACCGGCCAGCCGCCGTCGGGCTGCTGCTCCGCCGCGAGGAAGTCCAGCGAGCACCGCATCTCCTCGTCGGTGAACCAGCCCCGGGCCAGCGACTCCGGCCGCCGCGCGTAGTCGTACGGGAACAGCCGCTCGCCCGGTGCGTAGCCGGGGGAGAGCGGGTACTCCTCGCGCCGGGCCGGGTCGAGCACGGCCAGACGCCGCTCGCGCACCAGCCGGCCCAGCCGGTCCGCGGCCGCCGCCGCGCGGGCCCGCTCGGGGACGCCGTCGAGGAAGGCCACCGCGCCCTGGACCTCGTACGGATGCGCGTGGCGCAGGGTCTCGACCCGCTCCCAGCAGAACTCCGTGGCCCGGAACAGCCAGGCGTCCCAGATCCGGTTGCGGTGCAGCACCCCCACGACCGGGCCCGTGGTCACGAGCTCGCCCGGCGGGTCGTCGCCCACCGGGTGCCACGGCGCGGCGGGATGGCCGCGCGGGGCCGGGACGGCCAGCGGGAGCGCGCCTTCCGGGGTGGAGATGCGGGTCAGGTGGCGGCAGAGCCGCTCGATGCGCCGCCCGGCGCACCGGCCGAGGCCGTCGAGGATCCGCAGGGCGTGCGCGGAGTGCAGGGGCTGGCTGAGCGGACCGCGCAGATCGGGGTCCAGGCCGTGGCCGTAGCCGCCGTCCTCGCCCAGGTAGGAGCCGAGGGCGGTGTCGACCGGGTCGGCGCCACCGCCGAGGAAGTGGTACGCGAACCGGTGCTGCTCCAGCACCCGGGCCGTGAGCCAGATGAACTGCTCGGCGCGGGCCAGCGCGGCCGCGGGGGCCGGCGCGGAAGCTTCGTCTCCAGGCATGCGAGCCACCGTAGGGCGCGCACGGCGCCGGAGGGCGGCAACGGTGAGGGTGCACTCTCCGGAGCGGGATACTGGGGGCATGCGGTTGACGATTTTCTGGGAGCGGATGGCGGAGCACTTCGGTGCGGCCTACGCGGACTCCTTCGCGCGGGACCACGTCCTGTCCGAGCTCGGCGGGCGCACGGTCCACCAGGCGCTGGAGGCGGGCTGGGAGACGAAGGACGTGTGGCGCGCGGTGTGTTCGGCGATGGACGTGCCCGCCTCCCTGCGCTGACGCCGGCCGGGGACTCGTTTTCGTGGTGCGCGGCAGGTGGGACAGACTGGTCGGCGTGGCAGTGACAGACGAGACGAGCAGCCGGCCCGAAGATCCGCAGGACCGGCCGGTCCCCGGGGGGCCCGTGGCGGCCGGCCCTGCGGCCCCCGCGGAGCACCCCGCCCCGGCGCAGGCCGCAGGCGGCCCGGACGGCGGGCCCGAGGGCCCGTCGTCGGGTACCGGCCCGGCCCGGGAGGAGGCGCGGATGCCGCGCTGGCTGCCGCGCGCGGTGATCCTCGTACTGGCGCTCGTCGCGTGTTTCCAGCTCGGCAGCTGGGCCTTCCACCAGCTGATCGGGCTGCTCGTCAACGTCCTGATCGCGTTCTTCCTGGCGCTGGCGGTCGAACCCGCCGTGTCCAGGATGGCGGCCCGGGGCATGCGCCGCGGGCTCGCCACCTTCCTGGTGTTCCTGGGCGTGTTCGCCGCGGGCGCCGGGTTCCTCGCGCTGCTCGGCTCGATGCTCGCCGGGCAGATCGTCGACATGGTGGAGGGCTTCCCCCGCTACCTCGACATGGTGATCGACTCGATCAACCGCACCTTCCACACCAAGCTGTCCCGGCTGGAGATCCAGGACAGCCTGGTGCACTCCGACTGGCTCCGGAAGTACGTGCAGAACAGCGCCAGCGGGGTGCTCGACGTGTCCGCCACTGTGCTCGGCGGGCTCTTCAGGCTGCTGACGGTCGGCCTGTTCTCCTTCTACTTCGCCGCCGACGGCCCCAGGCTGCGGCGCGCCCTGTGTTCCGTACTGCCGCCCGCCAAGCAGTCCGAGGTGCTGCGGGCCTGGGAGATCGCCGTCGCGAAGACCGGCGGCTACCTGTACTCGCGCGGGCTGATGGCGCTGGTCTCCGGTGTCGCCCACTACGTGGTCTTCGCGGTCCTCGGGGTGCCGTACGCGCCCGCGCTCGCGGTGTGGGTGGGGCTGGTCTCCCAGTTCATCCCCACCATCGGCACCTATCTGGCGGGCGCGCTGCCGACGCTGATCGCCTTCACCGTCGAACCCTGGTACGCGGTGTACGTGCTGGGGTTCGTCGTGGTCTACCAGCAGTTCGAGAACTACGTCCTCCAGCCGAAGCTGACCGCCAGGACCGTGGACATCCACCCGGCGGTCGCCTTCGGTTCCGTCATCGCGGGGACCGCCCTGCTGGGCGCGGTCGGGGCGCTCATCGCGATCCCGGCCGTGGCCACCCTGCAGGCCTTCCTCGGCGCCTACGTGAAGCGGTACGAGGTGGCGGGGGAGGCCGGCGGCGGTGACGCGGGCGGGGTGGCCGGCGGTCCGGCGGGCGGTCCGGCTGGCGGGGGGCCTACTGCTGCCCGTCCGCGCCGAGTACGGCTGCCAGGGCTTCGGTGACGGCCGACTCGACGGCGGCCTTGTCGAGGCCGAGTCCGCTGAGCGTGCCCTCTCCGTTCTCCAGCTCCAGCAGGGCGAGCAGGATGTGCTCGGTGCCCACGTAGCCGTGGCCCAGGCGCAGGGCCTCGCGGAAGGTGAGTTCCAGGGCCTTCTTGGCGTTGGCGTCGAAGGGGACGAGGGCGGGCATCTCCTCCGACGCCGGGGGCAGGGTGGCGGTCGCGGCGGCCCGGAGGGCCTCCGGCGAGACGCCCTGGGAGCCGAGGACGAGTCCGGCGAGGCCGTCGGGCTCGGCCAGCAGGCCCAGTACCAGGTGCTCGGTGCGGATCTCCGCGTTGTTCGCGGCGCGGGCCTCGTTCTGCGAGGCGACGACGACGCTCCGGGCCCGGGGGGTGAACCGGGCGAAGCCCGCGGCGGGGTCGAGGCCGGACTCGCCCTCCTTGTCGGCCTTGGGGACGAAGCGCTTCTGGGCGGCCTGGCGGGTGACCCCCATGCTGCGGCCGATGTCGGTCCAGGAGGCGCCGGAGCGGCGGGCCTGGTCGACGAAGTGGCCGATGAGGTGGTCCGCCACGTCACCGAGGTGCTCGGCCGCGACGACGGCGCCGCTGAGCTGTTCCAGGGTGTCGGCGTGGGAGTTCTTGATGGCCTCGATCAGGTCGTCGAGGCGGACGGGGTTGGCGAGCCGGACGGGTTCCACGGAAGGGTTCGTCATGAATGCAACCCTAGGTTGACACCTCGGCGGTGTCAACCATGGGTTGTCACTTGGCGGGCGGAGGGGCTGGGGACGTGTCCCCTCCGCCCGCGGCCGTGCGCGTGCCCGTCAGGCGGCCGGCTGGTTCTGGCCCGTCAGCAGGCCGAGCAGCTGGTCCATCTCGTTGCGCCAGATGCGGTGCACGTTCATGCGGGTCGGGGTCGCCTGGCCGGGGAGCTGCATGCGGAACGAGCTCCAGATGGCGTTGCGCTTGACCTCGGTGATGGTGCCGACGGCCTGGTGGGGCGGTATCGCGAAGACGATCTCCTGCGGGCGGTTGCTCATCCGGCTCGCCCGGTGGAGCACCACGGCCTGCTCGGTCACGGTGACGAAGTAGTAGCTGAGGAACGCCTGGCCGACGAGGCCGAGCATGCTCATCAGCCACACGCTCGGGCCGGCGATGGCCTGGATCGTGACGATGGGGCGGTCGGCGGGGTTGGCCTGGGCGAGGGCTTCGGCCACCTGCTGCTGGATCGTGGCCTTCTTGACGGCCATGGGTCCTCCTGAGCGGAATTTCACGGCCCCCGTCGTCGGGGGCACCGCAGAGTACCGGCCATCCGGCGGCGGTTCCGCGCCAGCCCGGGGGCGTGGGCCATGCGCCCCGAATTGGGATCGGGCGCCCGCCTCGCGGGGGCTTGGAATGATTGATTCCGTTTACTGCCGGGGGTGTTCGGCCATCCTCTTTTCCAACTCCCCATGCCCTATTGTGCGTTGACTCCGCTGGACCAAGAATGCAGTGCACATGTCAACCGAAGGATCTTCGGTCGCATTCGTCACCAGAGGGGAACCCCCACATGAACAAGCCTCTCGCCGGCGCCGTGTTGTCCCTGCTCCTGACCGGAGCGGCGGCCACGCCGGCCGTGGCCCAGGCCCCCGCGCCGCAGCGGGCCGCCGCGGTCACCTACGCGGGCACGGTCGCGCTCAGCAACTGCTCCGGCTCCGTGGTCCGCACGCCCGCCTCGCAGCCGGACGACCCGGCGCTGGTCCTGTCCAACGGGCACTGCCTGGAAACCGGCTTCCCGGCGGCCGGCGAGGTCCTCGTCAACCAGGCGTCCAGCCGCAGCTTCTCCCTGCTCAACGCCTCGGGCTCCAAGGTCGCGACCCTGCGCGCCAGCAAGATCGCGTACGGCACGATGACGGACACCGATGTCTCGCTCTACCAGCTGACCAAGACGTACGCGCAGATCCAGAGCCAGTACGGCATCGCGGCCCTCACCCTCAACGACGCGCACCCGGTGCAGGGTTCCTCGATCAAGGTGGTCTCCGGCTACTGGAAGCGCACCTACAGCTGCAGCGTCGACGGGTTCGCGTACCGCCTCAAGGAGGGGGAGTGGACCTGGAAGGACTCGGTCCGCTACACCTCGTCCTGCAACACCATCGGCGGCACGTCCGGCTCGCCGGTGATCGACACGACGACCGGCAAGGTCGTCGCCGTCAATAACACCGGCAACGAGGACGGCCAGCGCTGCACGGACAACAACCCGTGCGAGGTGGACGAGGCCGGGAACGTGACGGTCCGCCAGGGAATCAACTACGCCCAGGAGACCTACGTCCTCGTCCCGTGCATAGGCCCCGGCAACCAGATCGACCTGAACCGCCCCGGCTGCACCCTGCCGAAGCCGTAGGTCCCTCCGGGACCGCCCGCCCCGCGGCCCCGCCGCCCCCGGTCGTCCGGAGGCGGCGGGGCCGCGCGCGTGTCCTCACCCGCGGGCCGGGCTGCGGGCCGGGCCGGTGAAGGTCATCCGGCCGAGCTCGTGCCGCGGCGGCGGCAGCTCCGCGTCAGGGTCGTCATGGGGACAGCTGGGCGCGGCCGGGCGTGACAGCCGCCGAATGTGACGCGCAACACATGCCGGGGCCCTGTGGTCGGTGCCGTCGCCGGTCCCCGGGGAGGCCCTGGCCGCGGGCGGTGGGGGGCGTTCCGCCTTCGGTGTGCAGGGGTTGCGGGGCGCGGCGTGGTCGGCTTGACAGGGAAATCGAACATCCATTCTGATGAGTTATCCACAGCCGAAACGGGCGTGGAAGCGCATTGTCAGTGGCAGGCGTTAGCGTCAATGGCGTGAAGCGATCGACTCAAGCAAACCGGGTGGAACCCATGGCAGGCACCGACCGCGAGAAGGCTCTCGACGCCGCGCTCGCACAGATTGAACGGCAATTCGGCAAGGGTGCGGTCATGCGCCTCGGCGACAAGCCGAACGACCCCATCGAGGTCATCCCCACCGGGTCGACCGCGCTGGACATCGCCCTCGGCGTCGGCGGGCTGCCGCGCGGCCGTGTGGTCGAGATCTACGGGCCGGAGTCCTCCGGTAAGACGACCCTGACGCTGCATGCCGTGGCCAACGCGCAGAAGGCCGGCGGCACCGTCGCCTTCGTGGACGCCGAGCACGCGCTCGACCCCGAGTACGCCCGCGCGCTCGGCGTCGACACCGACAACCTCATCCTGTCCCAGCCGGACACCGGCGAGCAGGCCCTCGAGATCGTCGACATGCTGGTCCGCTCCGGCGCCCTCGACCTGATCGTCATCGACTCCGTCGCGGCCCTCGTGCCGAAGGCGGAGATCGAGGGCGAGATGGGCGACTCGCACGTCGGTCTCCAGGCCCGTCTGATGAGCCAGGCGCTCCGCAAGATCACGGGTGCGCTCAACCAGTCCAAGACCACCGCGATCTTCATCAACCAGCTCCGCGAGAAGATCGGCGTGATGTTCGGCTCCCCGGAGACCACGACCGGTGGCCGCGCGCTGAAGTTCTACGCCTCCGTGCGCATCGACATCCGCCGCATCGAGACCCTCAAGGACGGCACGGAGGCGGTCGGCAACCGCACCCGCTGCAAGGTCGTGAAGAACAAGGTCGCGCCCCCCTTCAAGCAGGCCGAGTTCGACATCCTCTACGGCCAGGGCATCAGCCGCGAGGGCGGCCTGATCGACATGGGCGTGGAGCACGGCTTCATCCGCAAGGCCGGCGCCTGGTACACGTACGAGGGCGACCAGCTCGGCCAGGGCAAGGAGAACGCCCGCAACTTCCTGAAGGACAACCCCGACCTCGCCAACGAGATCGAGCGGAAGATCAAGGAGAAGCTGGGCGTCGGCGTGCGCAAGGACGCCGAGAGCGGCGAGGCGGCCGAGGCCACCGCGCCGGCCGATGCCTCCGTGCCCGCCCCGGCGTCGAAGGCGAAGCCGGCGGCCAAGGCCGCCGTGGCCAAGAGCTGACCGTGCGGGAAGAGCAGGAGCGGGGCGGCAGAGCGAGGGGCGGCCGGGAGGGCCGCCAGGAACTTCCGCCCCAGAGTCCCGAGGAGCAGGCGCGGGCGATCTGTCTGCGCCTGCTCACCGGGATGCCGCGCACCCGGCGGCAGCTCGCGGACGCCCTGGCGAAGCGGGACATCCCCGAGGAGGTCTCCGAGGCGGTCCTGTCCCGGTTCGAGGAAGTGGGCCTCATCGACGACGCCGCCTTCGCCGGGGCCTGGGTCGAGTCCCGGCACCGCGGCCGGGGCCTGGCCCGCCGGGCGCTCGCGCAGGAGCTGCGGACCAAGGGGGTGCACACCACCCTCGTCCAGGAGGCGCTGGAACAGCTGGACTCCGAGCAGGAGGAGCAGACCGCCCGCGAACTCGTGGAGCGCAAGCTCCGCTCGACCCGCGGGCTGGAGCGCGACAAGCGGATCCGCCGCCTGGCCGGGATGCTCGCGCGCAAGGGATACCCGGAGGGCATGGCCCTGAGAGTGGTGCGCCGGGCCCTGGAGGCGGAGGGCGAGGACGCCGACGACCTGGGCTACCCCGGGGACTGACCGCCGGGGGGTGGGGACAGCCCCCGGGCGGGGACGCCGGGGCGCTCCAGTGCCGGGAGCGGGGCCCGCCGACAGAGTTGACCGCATGATGCTGCGTTACGCCCTTCGGACCGTCCGGGACCGCAAAGCCGGCTTCCTCGGAGCCTTCGTCGCCCTCCTGTGCGCGGCGGCCCTGATCACCGCCTGCGGCACCCTCCTGGAGACCGGGCTCCGGGGCAGGATCGCCACCGAGCGGTACGCGGGCACCCCGGTCCTCGTCTCCGCCGACCAGAACGTCCACCAGAGCACGGTCAAGGAGAAGAAGGGCAAGGCCAAGACGAAGCACAAGGCCAAGCCCGTAGCCGAACGGGCCTGGCTGCCGGCCTCCGCCGTGGACACCGTCCGT